>JBGTMB010000274.1:0-25650 GCA_041743755.1 Nitrospiraceae bacterium
TGTCCGTACAGCGACATTGGATTTCCAGAAGCGGGTTGGGTTTCTGCAACCTCTCCAAGGCCGGTCTCACCAAATCAAACAATTACTCACGCCTGGTCAAAAGCAGTTTCTGCAACAGTGGCTTGCGACCTCGGCTCCTCAGGCCTGGGAGACGACGGACGATCATTTCAAGATGTTATTCGAGCTCGAATGACTCCGGCCTACCATCTGCCGCCGGTGAATGCAGGCAGGTTTCGCCGGGTCGCGCTGGCGTGGGCTCTCATCGTCCTGTCGCTTGTGGCGCCATTCGGGGTCGGATGGAGCGCGACGGTGGAGGTCTATTACGGCCCTGACGACGCGCCGCTCGATCGCCTCACCACGCTCTATCGGCACGCCACGCGCTATCTCTATGTGGCGGCCTATGGGCTCACCTCTCCGCGCGCGGTGGAGGCCATGGTCGCAGCGAAGAAGCGCGGAGTTGATGTGCGTTTGATCACTGATCGCCAGCGCACCGAGGATGTGAAACAGCGCACGGCCCTCCACACACTGCATTTGGCTGGTATCCCGATCCTCGTGAATGAGCACGATGGGCTGATGCACCTGAAACAGGTTGTGATTGACGATGACGTGAATACAACCGGCTCGATGAATCATACGACGAGCGGTAATCGCTATAACGATGAGCGGCTTGACGTCATTACCGATCATGCGATTACTGTGAAGGCTCGGGAGAAGTTCCTGGCGATGTGGAACGATCGCACGCGATACCGGAGTTGGAAATAAACGAAAAAGTTGAGGTTCAGGCCACGATTGAGGAAGATGGAGAAGGAACCGTTTGTCCAAGCGCGGCTTCACTCTCAAGCTCAAGTTTGACTGTTGCCTATCTGTGTGAGACGTGATGACTGAAGAGACCGACGTCGCGGTGGTGGGGGCAGGAGGTGGCGGAGCTGTCTTGGCCCTGGCGCTGGCGAAGCAAGGAATCCGCACCGTCGTATTGGATCAGGCGACTGGCCCGCCCAAGGGCTTGCGGGGAGAAATTCTCCAACCGAACGGACAGCGCGTACTCGATCGTTTGGGTGTGTTGCAGTCGTTGCCGGCCGATGCCACCCGATCTGTGCGGCTCTTTCATTTTTGCCGGGCCGGAGGGACGCGCCTCTGCAGCATCGACTATGGTGACCTACCCCCGCCCTACAACCGCGCCATCGTCACCTTGCCCAATGTGGCCCATCATGCCATTGTCGCGGCGGTGCAGCAGCATACGAGTGTGACATTGCGCTATGGGACCTCATTCTCAGGGCTGGTCCGTGAAGGCAATCAGGTGGTGGGAGTATCCACGCAGGGGTCGGATGGCGCACACACGATTCGCGCAAAGATCGTCGTCGGCGCCGATGGCGCCTTTTCAAAAGTGCGCGAAGCGCTGAAGATTCCCGCCGATCTGTACTTCTACCCTGACGGGTATCTCATTGCGATTCTCGAATCGGACGAGCCGGTATCGGAATCGTTTTACTATGTCGGGCACAGGACGATTTTGGGAATTTTTCCAGCGACGGGGAACAAGGCCTATCTCTTTTATATGATTCCCAAGGATTCGATGGAGGCGGTGAAGCAGCAGGGGATTCCTGCACTACAGCAGATATGGAGCCAAATTGCGCCACAGTTCTCTAAGCTCTTTCGCTGCTTGAACGATTGGGGGCAGACCGCGTATATGCCGACTGGGCGGATACGAACCCCAACCTGGGTGGCGGATGGAGCGGTGCTGATCGGCGATGCCGCCCACGCGATGAATCCCCATGCCTCGCAGGGACGCATGCAGGCTATGGTCGATGCCATGGCGCTGGCCGATCTCCTGCCGAGCTGTCTGAACGATCGGAATTATTCCGCCGAAAGGTTGAAAGAATTTGAACGGGCTAGGCGGCCACAAGTCACCATGCTACAGCAACTGGCTGATCAACAAGTGTTCTATTGGAATACGAAGAATCCTGTGGTCGCGTTCTTGCGCGATCGTGTGTTTCAGACGCTGGATCGGAACGCGCGGCTTCGCTATCAGGTTCTGTCGACCACGGCGGGGCTGCGGACCATGCCCCCGTTTAATCTGATCGATCGTGTGATTGCCGCGGGGTTGCTTCCAGATATCCGCGCCCATGAGAGATCTCCACATCCGATGTCTTTATGAGAAACATAGGTGCGGCTGAACGTATGATCGATGGATTGTCGAATGAGACGCAGAAGCTGCTGCAGACTTATGTGAAGGAGGTCAAATCGACATTCGGAGATCAGCTGGAAGGCTTGTTGCTCTATGGCAGCGCCGTCAGGGGGGAATTTCTCCAAGGTCGGTCAAACCTGAACATCCTCCTTCTCGTCTCATCCTACGACAGTGCCGTCCTGAAGCAGTACAGCCTGTTGCACCGTCGATGGAGTAAAGAGCAGATTGTGGTCCCCCTCTTTCTGACGGAAGAGGAATTGCGCATGTCGGCAGCGGTCTTTCCACTCGAGTTTCTAGAGATCCAGGAGCAACACCGCGTTCTCGACGGGCGCGATCCCTTCATCGGCTTCCACGTGAAGACCGATCGGCTGAAAGAGGCCGTAGTCCAGGGTTTGACAAGTCATATCGTACGGCTGCGTCAGCGCTATGTGGAAGGAGGCGGAGGCGACGACGCGACGACAATTTTGCTGACGCTTTCGATTGCCTCAACGATTCCTCTGCTGCGCGGAGTTCGACGTCTTCTTGGGCGTCCCCCCCTTTCTCATTCAGAGGCGGTGATCTCGGATGTCGGCGAGCAGCTGAAGCTGGATCTACAGGGGTTGCTGGATGTCTGGTTGCTTAAGCGTGGACAGATTTCTCCAGGTCCCCACGAAATGTCTCGACTCTTCGACCGGTATCTGCAGACCGCAGTATTGGTGACACGCGAGGTTGA
Source organism: Nitrospiraceae bacterium (assembly GCA_041743755.1). Classification (GTDB taxonomy): domain Bacteria; phylum Nitrospirota; class Nitrospiria; order Nitrospirales; family Nitrospiraceae; genus Palsa-1315. The sequence goes on from JBGTMB010000274.1 coordinate 2,895, forward strand.
GCAACTTCCTCAGTTGGAGCTGCGATGACGAGAACCCTCAGTATGGCAATGGTGCTCTGCCTGGTTGTCTTTGAAGGCCTGGCTCAGGCTGCGTTCTATGAACGCCCCAAGGTCCAGTTGCCGGGCCCTCAAGGCTATGTGAGCGACCATGCGCAGGCGATCGATGGGGATTGGAAAGAGCGCATCCGGTCCGTCTGCCAGGATCTTGAGCGGAAGACCGGCGTGGAAATGGTGGTGGTGACCGTCCCCACTATCAAGCCGTTCGGGTCAGCCAACGAGTATGCAACGACACTCTATGAAAAGTGGGGAATCGGATCGACGCAACAGGACCATGGCATGATGGTGCTGGTCGCGGTGCAGGAACGACAAGCTGCAATCACGCTAGGCCGGCAGATGTTGCCTGTAATTACTCCAACGGTGGTCAATCAAGTCGGCCGTGAAAGCCTGCAGCCGTCGATTGAGTTGGGACACTTTGGTGAAGGCCTCTATCTCACCGTGGTGGCGCTCGCGTCACCTGCGCAGGAAATACGTGTCGGCGACTTTTCCAGGAAACACTCTAAAGGCCTGGGGCTCGGGCTCGCGATCTTTACAGGGATTAGCGCGGTCACTTTCTTTTGGTGGATTAGCCGGCCCGACCTTCGACATCCCTACACCCGAATTCAAAAAGGGGAGTATTGGGGAGCAGGGCAGGGTGGCTTTGGGGGAAATTTCGGAGGGTTCGGAGGAGGCACGAACGGAGAAGGGTGGAAATAGGGATGTGGTAGCACGGCCTGGTCGTCCTCCTGCTCGCGAAACGCGCACGATAGGAAAGTGCTCGTTCGACGCGCACAATCGAGGATCGACCAGGTCGCACTACCTTTGAATGGAAACGAGCGAGCTAGGAGGGAGCAATGAAATTCCCCGCAGCTTGCTGCGGGGAATTTCATTGAGGTAAACCCCATGATTTTTGTGACCGGCGGTGCGGGTTATATCGGTTCGCATACATGCGTGGAGTTGCTCGACGCAGGCGATGATGTGACTGTATTTGACAACTTTTCCAATAGTCACCCTGAGGCTGTGGCGCGAGTCGAGAGTATCACTGGGAAAAAGCTCCGGCTCGTGCGAGGCGACATTCGCGACCGTGCGGCCTTGGTATCGGCCCTGCGAGAGAGTGGAGCCGGTTCGGTGATTCACTTCGCCGGTCTCAAGGCCGTGGGAGAGTCAGTGACACAGCCGTTGGCCTATTACGACAATAATGTAATCGGCACCTTGCGTTTGCTGGAAGCGATGAGTGAGTGCGGGGTGAAAACCCTGGTGTTCAGTTCTTCCGCCACTGTGTATGGCGACCCTATTCGACTGCCGCTGACCGAAGACCACCCGCTTTCCGCTACCAATCCCTATGGCCGAACAAAGCTGATGATCGAAGAGATTCTGCGCGATCTGCATCACAGCAATGCATCCTGGAAGGTAGGCATTCTCCGTTATTTTAACCCGGCGGGCGCCCATGCCAGCGGTTTGATCGGGGAAGATCCTCAAGGCATCCCGAATAATTTGTTGCCGGTCGTAACTCAAGTGGCAGTCGGGCGGCGAGATTGCCTCAACGTGTGGGGCAACGATTATGCTACTCCGGATGGGACTGGGGTACGGGATTATATTCATGTCGTGGACTTGGCTCATGGGCATCTCAAAGCACTCAAGGTCCTGGAACGAACACATGAGAGAGTCGAATGTTTGACTGTGAATCTAGGCACAGGCAGAGGGTATAGCGTGTTGGATATTGTGCGAGCATTTGAGCAGGTGAGCGGCCGGTCTGTTCCATACAAGATTGCACCTAGGCGCCCCGGTGACATTGCCTCTTGCTTTGCAGACCCGCAACTGGCGTTAACATTATTAGATTGGCGCGCGGAACGTGGAATTGACGCGATGTGCGCCGATGCCTGGCGCTGGCAAAAGGGCAATCCTCAAGGATATGCAGCCTGATTTTCACTCCTGTGATTGAGCCAGGCGGTCATGGAAGTAAGCCTTACAGAGAGCGCCCATCAGGGGCGAGGGGTGGATTTCCAGATGTGGATGATAGGTGGGGCATTCGCGCTTGCGCCGGAGTGGGAAAGCCCATAGAGCTCCTCAATCGTGCGCAGGACATTGTAGTGGGTGATCCGCTGTTCGTATCGACCGGCCTGCACCATGGGCCCGATGAAGAGTGTCGCGATCCGGTTATTCTCTTTCTTATTGTCCTCATCCCACGTCACGATCAAGAGGCTGTTGTGTTGCTTCGCCCATTGGACGTAAGCGTTTAGGTGTGTCTGGAGCCAGCGGTCACCGGCCTGAATCATCTCTGAATTGTTTCCACTGTGCATATTGTGTGTTTGATTGGGCACCACTATGCTTACCGTAGGAAGCGTGCTGTATTCCGTCGGGAAATGTGTCATGGGTAGATTGGTCGTCGTAGGCAGCCCATTGGTAGCACTGTCCTGCCAATTTACCCACGGATTATGCTTACGTACATAGTGGCCCTCACTGCAAATAAAGGAGCCTACTGAGGGCAAGTCTTCTGAATATCCGGCGAAGGTCAGTCCTGCTGCAAGCAAGTTGTGTCCTAGATTAGGTGTTGTGAACGTATGCGGGCAGGAATTATCGGTGATACCTTGCACCGATCCTGAAAAGAGCGCGAGATAGTTCGGCTGGCTGGGGTGAGTGATGCCGAATGACTGTGTGAAGAGGGCTCCCTGAGCGGCCAGCCTGTTGATATGGGGCGCATCGGGCGAATTGATAATCTGGCTATAGGGTTGATTCTCTTCAATCACGAGAACGATGTGATCTGGTCTGGGAAGAGGGGAGCTGTTGTCTCCATGAGCTAATTCTATAGAGGAGATGCTGGCAGCCACTGCCAATGGCACAGCTATCGTTCTGAAGATGAGTGTCTTCAGCCTGTTGAATATAGCACTGTCCCTCTTGCTGATTTCCTGCGAAGCATACGACACGATTGTCAGTCTAGGGTTCCGTTGGTTGATCGAGGCAATCGATAAGATATCGAGATCGCGCGGGCACATCAGCGGTGACCTGTTGGGTCTGGCATGGAGGGATATCTTCCTTCAGCCGTCTCAAGAGTCTCAAAAATTTCATGGTGGGAGGCGCTTCGCATATCCATAGATGCGTACCGGATTCCAGCTCTTCCATGTAGCGTTGTACACGAAACCCCGGGTGCTCCATGAAGTATGCCGATAAGAACCCGCGAATGGCCTGGACGACCCATGGATGCGCGGTCGCATAGCGATAACTGATCCGAAGCTCGACCACTTGTACTGATTCGTGCTCATCCATTGTTTTATGAGAGTATAGCGCGTTTCGGGTGGTAAAACCCCCACAGAATGTTGACGTATCGGGGACAGAGGAGACTGGGGTTCGAGATGTCGGGTTTTTGGGTTCATCAATACTTGGCTCATGCGCCATATCGACCAGATTGACGACCAATGAAGATTGCAATTATCGGTGGAGGCCCTGCAGGGCTCATGGCTGCAGAGGCGGCGAGCGCTGCCGGCGCACACGTTGAGCTCTATGACGCGATGGCGTCGGTTGGTCGCAAGTTTCTCTTGGCAGGGAAAGGTGGCCTCAATCTCACACATTCGGAACCGTTCGAGACATTTCTCTCGCGTTATGGTGCGCGTCGCGCCCAGATTGCTCCGCTGCTCGCATCCTTCGGACCCAATACGCTGAGGGCTTGGGTCTTGGGATTCGGCATTCACACATTTGTCGGCTCTTCTGGGCGTGTATTTCCTGCCGACCTCAAGGCTGCACCATTGTTACGTGCATGGCTCCGTCGGTTACGCCAAGCCGGTGTGCAGTTCCACATGCGTCACCGGTGGTCTGGCTGGGACGAGCAGGGGACGTTGTCTTTTGCCACCCCCAAGGGAATGCATGCTGTCCAGGCCGATGCCGTGGTGCTTGCGCTTGGTGGCGGAAGTTGGCCGAAACTCGGTTCCGATGCATCGTGGGTGCCGCTGTTGATAGGACGCGGGCTTCACATCGCGCCATTACAGCCTGCGAATTGTGGTTTCGATGTGGGCTGGAGCGAGCATTTTAGGGTGAAGTTCTCCGGCAGCCCGGTCAAGTCAGTGGTCGCTGTTGTTGGAAACGATGTCGAGGCTCTATCCAGGTATCCGGGGGAATTTGTGATCACGGAGACTGGCGTAGAAGGAGGCGTGATTTACAGGGCGTCCGCCGCGCTTCGCAATGAGATCCTGATGAAGGGAGTTGCAACATTGCGCGTAGACCTCACACCTGACCGGGATGTCTCACGGCTGACACACGACCTATCCCAACCACGAGGCAAACGCACGATGGCGACTCATTTGGAGCGCCGAGCTGGGATCGAGGGTGTGAAAGCGGGGCTGCTTCGTGAAGTGGTTTCGAAGGAGGACTTCGCAGACCCAGCTCATCTGGCTGCGACGATCAAATCATTGCCGCTCCGATTCCTCGCGCCGCGTCCATTGGAGGAAGCGATCAGTACAGCAGGGGGAGTTCCCTTCGAGGCTCTGACTAGGCAACTGATGGTTCGAAGTCTCCCTGGTGTTTTCTGTGCCGGTGAAATGTTGGATTGGGAGGCGCCGACAGGAGGCTATCTCCTGACTGCCTGCTTCGCCACCGGCCGTGCCGCAGGCACAGGGGCTGTAGAGTGGGCTCAAAAAAAATAGAACGAATAGGCGATCTGTAGGCTGGAGTGAAGCTGGAAAGGTCGAGCGTCCAAACAGGTCAGCGTTCCCGTATGATCGACTTGTCCAAAAGGTTCCGCAGATGCCTGGCCAGATCATCGGGCAAAAAAGGCTTTTGAATAAAGGCAGCAGTTGGCTCATCGAGAAAGGCCGATTGTGAAGGGTCGACGTAGCCCGACATGAAGAGCACTCGGATATTGGGCCAGGTCACCCTCAGCCGTTCCGCTAGGACGAGGCCGGACATATGAGGCATGATCACATCGGTGATAAGAGCCTGGATCGGCTCAGACAGCGATGATGCTTTGCGCAAGGCCTCTTCGCCGCTTGCGGCCTCTATGACTCGATAACCGTCCTGCTTCAATGCCTGGAGGATGAGGGCTCGAACTGAATCCTGGTCTTCGACGATGAGCAGATGTTCTGACCCTTTCTTGTGACCAATCGGCGGTGTCGGAGCCATAGCCGGCGCGGCTATTACGCGCGGGTAATAGAGATGGAATGTGGTTCCTTGATCAAGCGCGCTGTCGGTAAAGATATAGCCCTGGCTTTGCTTGACGATCCCATAGACCGTCGCCAACCCCAGACCTGTGCCTTGCCCCACCTCTTTGGTCGTAAAAAATGGCTCGAACAGATGCGAGAGTGTCTCAGGGCTCATCCCGTGCCCGGTGTCGTGTACGCTCACATGCACGTAGTCTCCTTGCGGCATCATCTGATAATGATCCAGCCACTCCGGCGTGACAGAGAGATTGCGCGTGGTGATCGTCAGGTTCCCTCCGTTCGGCATGGCGTCACGGGCATTAATGGCCAGATTCATCGTGACCTGATTGAGTTGCCCTTTGTCGCCGTTGATTGACCAGAGATCCGGCGCAAGATCCATCGTCAGCGTCACCTCTTCGCCCAGTAGACGGTTAAGCATCGAACTGATCAAGCGCAACGACTCGTTGAAGTTCAATGGCTGCGGTAGGAGGACCTGCTTGCGGCTGAAGGCTAACAATTGCTTGGTCAGCTCACCGGCGCGTTCGCCTGCCTTCAAAGTCTCAACCGCCATCTCATGTTTGGGGTCTTCCTGAGCCAGCCGGTCGATAAGCATCGCGCTGTACCCGTTGATGACGGTGAGCAGATTATTGAAGTCGTGCGCCACCCCACCGGCCAACCGGCCGACCGCATCCATTTTTTGAGCCTGCCGGAATTGCGCCTCCAGCCGCTTGTGCTCGGTAATATCGGTGGCAATCCCGGAGATTCCGTAGATCTGTCCCTGTTCATCCCGTAAGGGAGATTTGTTGATGGATAGGACATGTGGCATCCCACCGACCGGGCTCTCCACAACTTCTTCAAGTTGTTGAGAGACACCACTCGTCATGATCTGTTCGTTGGACGCCTGGATCGCATCCGCCACGTTCTTAGGAAAAACAGAGTGGTGTGTCTTGCCGAGAAGCTCCTCTTTAGGCTTCCCGTAGAATCTGGCCAGGTCATCGCTCAAGAGAATGTAACGATGTTGGCGGTCGGTGGCAAACACAAATGAAGGAATGTTTTCGAGAATATTGTTCAATAACCGCTCATTCGCCCTTAGCGCCTCCTCAGCCTTCTTTCGATCCGTGATGTCATAGTTCACGCCCGTCATCCGTAGCGGAGTGCCATCCGGATCCCGTATGATTTGCCCCAAGGCTTTGATGACACGAACCACGCCAGTAGGCCATCGAATTCTAAAGTCGATGTCGTAGGGCGTTCCCGCGCGTAAGGCCTGCTGGATCGCCTCATCACATCGTACCCGATCATCGGGATGCACGCTGGACAGCCAGGCGACGTAGGCGCCGCCAAAGTCTTCTTTCTCTGCCCCATACAGAGCGAACATCCGGTCGTCCCAGACTAATTCGTTTTTCAGGATGTTCCAGTCCCACACCCCGATCTGCGCCGCGCGAGTGGCGAGTTCCAGTCGTTCAGCCAGCTGAGCGATTTCCTCCGCCACCCGCTTGCGCTCGGTGATATCGCGCACGAACGCACAATGGTATTCCTTGCCCTCGTAGAACAGATAATTGACACTCACCTCGACAGGGATCAGCCGACCATTCTTGGCCCGATGGGCAGTCTCCAACACCATGGTCCCGTGCCGCTGAGTTTCTGCCCAAAACTCTGGCCACGTGTCCTTCTGAAAGTCAGGATTCAGATCGTGGACGGTCATGGCGCACAACTCGTCTTTGGAATAGCCCAACATGAGGCTGGCCGCCTCGTTGACATCCAGAATCCTGGCTTGGTGATCGATCCAGTAGACGGCGTCAGCGGCTCGTTCCATAGAAAACTTCGCAAGCCGCAAGGCCCCCTCTGTCCGCTTTTGCTCGCTGATATCGAGCAGCGCCGTCTGCCAATGGGTCACCGGTCCCGACTCTCTGTCCACCGCAAGGCTCTCGAGATGGACCCATTGGGGAGCGCCTGATTTTTTTTGGAGCTGCATCTCGCAGGACTGCCGCGTACCTGTCTTGTAGATTTTCTGGCAATGCCAATGGAAGATGTCTTGACTATCTTGTGCAACAAAGCGGATGAACGGTTGTCCGATAAGCTTTTCCCGGTCTATGCCCACCAGTTTTGCGGCTCGTAGATTCGCCGCTACAATCTTGCCATGTGTATCCAGTGTCAGCTGGCCGACCGGAGAAAAATCGTAGCCTTCCGTCCGAGCTTGGTGGAGTTTCTCGTTCTGTGCCTCCAACTCGGTCTGACGGACTTGCAACTCATGCAGGAGCTGTCGCAGGTCTTCTACCGGCATGTCTGCGACGTCTCGATGTGGAGTGCGCTGTCGCTCTTCCCTCTGCTCGGGTATTTCTGTGATTCCCGCTGATGTGCCTGGTGCCTTTGCCATTTCATCGCTCTCGTCGAACAAAACTGCGTTCGAAAAACAGGTGAATCACGGAGCCGGATTCTCCTCACTCAAGTCATCGTCTCCTGGTTCCTCCTCCAGCACTCAGGCCCATAGCAAACCTTATTTATCTAGCGATGTCAATACGGTCTGATAGCCCGTCCCGCTTTCCATCGTTCTCCTACAGAATCTATAGCTATGTCGGAAGGCTATTCTTCCTAATCCCTCGGCTGAGTATTCAGTCGACGGAAGATGCGTTGATAGACGCTATCGGCTGGGAAAGAAAGAGGACGGCGCCAAGATCGTGTGAATCACAGACGGACAGAGGTGGATCACTCTACTGGGAAATGGGAGTGAGCCCGTTGACGGCGCCGATGGATCGGTATTTCTGATCGCGCTGGGACAGCAGGAGCGGAAGAGAGAGATCATTAAGCTGGGAGAGTTGGTTGCTGAGGGATTTGGCGACACGATCGGTGATGGCATTCAGATTCCGATGGGCGCCGCCGACAGGTTCTGGGATGACTTCGTCCACGATATGGAGGTCGACCAGATCTTTTGCCGTCATCTTCAGTGCGGCAGCGGCATCGGGAACTTTCGTCGGATCGTCCCACAAGATGGCGGCGCAGCCTTCTGGAGAAATGACCGAATAGACCCCATGCTCCAACATGAGGACGCGATCTGAGACGCCCAGTGCAAGCGCCCCGCCACTACCACCTTCACCGATGACGATGGAAATAATCGGAACGGCGAGACGCGACATGACGAACAGACTGCGGGCAATGGCTTCAGCCTGGCCCCGCTCTTCTGCGCCAATACCGGGGTAGGCTCCTGGCGTATCGATAAAAGTGACGATCGGGCGTCCGAATTTCTCAGCCATACGCATCAGGCGCAGCGCCTTTCGATACCCTTCCGGATTCGGCATGCCAAAATTTCTTTGCATTCGCTCTTTGAGCGTTTTTCCTTTTTGATGGCCGATGACCATGATTGACCGATCGTTGAAGCGAGCGAAGCCTCCGACGATGGCACGATCGTCACCGAACGAACGGTCCCCATGAAATTCACAGAAATCCCTGAATAGATAACTGATGTAATCGAGGGTGCTGGGCCGTTGGGGATGTCGAGCGAGTTGCGTGCGCTGCCAAGGGGTGAGTTTGTTGTAGAGGGTATCTTCGACCTGGGCCAGTTTCATCCGCAACTTGCGGATCTCCTCCTGGGGGGCCGATTTCCCGGCGGGAACAGCCGCGAGCTTTTCTATCTTTTCTTCGATCTCGCGAATCGGTTTTTCGAACTCGAGGTAATCGCGCATACAGTGTCAACTCATCTCGATGAAATAGCGGGAGAGAACATAGGAGCCGTTCCCTGCAGCATGCGCTACGATAGCAGAATAATAGTCCTTTTGCCTAGCACTTCTTCAACGTCTGCCACAAACCGTTCGCTGGGGGTAATCGTCATGTGAGGAAGCGGGGCCGTCTCGGCTTCCAGTGCTGAATCCATCCGTAATGTGAGTGAGACGCTTGTGACGCCGGGGTGCCGCAAAAAGATCTCACGGAGCCGCGGTAATTGTTCTGTCACACCTGGACGATCCGTTAATCGAATATAGACCCGTTTGATGGTTTGCGCTTGCACCTCGGCGAGCGGTTCAATCTTGCTCCCTCGAATTTTCGTACCTTTATCTCCACGATCGATTGTGCCTGTGATGCGCACGAGACGTTCCGGAACAACCAACTCAGCGGCTTGTTTATAGAGATCTGGAAACACGATGATCTCAACCACACCGAGAAGATCTTCAAGGGTGAGATAGGCCATCCTATCACCCTTCTTAGTCAGCATGCTTTTGACGGTGGTGATAATTCCGCAGAGTTTCACTTCCCGACCGTCGGATAATTCAGACAGGCCGATCGTCGAGGCCGTGGCAAGCGCCTGGATGGTGCCCTCATAGCGTGCCAGTGGATGAGAGGAAATATAGAAGCCGGTCAATTCCCGTTCATGTTTCAATCGCTCGCTTTGGTCCCATTCCGGGATATTGGGTAACGGTGGCGCGGTCAGATGTTCCTCAGAACCCTGTCCATTTAGCTCGTCGCCAAAAATATTGGTCTGCCCGAGATCTCGTTCGCGCTGCGCAGCGGCGCCGTCCTCGACGGCTTGGTCCAGCACCGCAGCCAGCTGTGAACGTTTTGCGCCGGTTGAATCGAACGCGCCGGTCTTGATCAGCCCTTCGAGCATGCGCTTGTTCACTTTGTGCAGGTCGACGCGCCGGCAAAACTCAAAGAAGGACTTGAAGGGGCCGGCTGCATTCCGAATCTCGATGATCGATTCGACGGCACCTTCGCCGACATTCTTGATAGCCGCCAGGCCGAACCGGATGGCGCGATCCACCACAGTAAAGTTCTTATGGCTTTCGTTGACGTCCGGGGGTAGGACTTTGATGTTGAGATCACGGCACTCCGTGAAGTAGCCAACGATCTTGTCGGCGTTGCCCATGTCGGTGGTCATCAGCGCAGCCATGAACTCTGTCGGATAGTGCGCTTTTAAATAACCGGTCTGGTAGCAGACCACGGCATAGGCTGCGGCATGCGATTTGTTGAACCCATAGCCTGCAAACTTCTGGATCAGTTCGTAGAGCTTCTCTGCTTTTTTGTCGGGAATCTTATTCGTTTTGGCGCCGGCCAGGAACTGCGCACGCAGCTTCTCCATCTCCTCCGGCTTTTTCTTGCCCATCGCGCGCCGGAGAATGTCGGCTTGTCCCAGTGAGAAGCCTGCCACCTTGTTGGCAATCGCCATCACCTGTTCCTGATAGACGATGACCCCGTAGGTGTCCTTCAGGATGGGTTCGAGTTCAGGGACTTCGTAGGCGATCGGAATCTTGCCCTGCTTGCGTTTGATGAAGTCGGGTATCAGATCCATTGGGCCAGGGCGATAGAGCGCGATGATGGCGATGATGTCCTCGAACCGGTCCGGCTTCAGGCCGGTCAGGAGGTCGCGCATCCCTGAGCTTTCCAACTGGAAGAGGCCGATCGTCTTGCCTGAAGAGAGGAGAGCAAAGGTCTTGGGGTCGTCGAACGGCATCTGCTCCATGACTAACGGTGGATTCCCAGGATGCCGTTCATTGATCAGATTCTCGGCGCGTTTAATCATCGTGAGGGTTTTGAGGCCCAGGAAGTCGAATTTAACGAGCCCGATTTTTTCGACGTCTCCCATCGAATATTGGGTGACGATTTCGTCGTTGGCTCCTTTGTAAAGCGGCACGTGGTCCGTGAGCGGCCCTTCCGAAATCACCACGCCGGCTGCGTGGGTCGAGGCGTGGCGGGCGAGCCCTTCAAGGGAACGGGCAATGCCCATCAGTTCTTTCACGCGCGTATCGGTCTCGACGAGATCGCGCAGTTTCGGTTCTTGATCGAGAGCCTGTTGGAGCGTGATGTTGAGCTGGTTCGGAACGAGCTTGGCGACTCGATCGACTTCGGCATAGGGGATCTCCAGCACGCGGCCCACGTCCCGGATCGCGGCTTTCGCCCCAAGCGTGCCGAATGTAATGATCTGGGCCACGTGGTCTTGGCCGTATTTGTCGACCACGTAGTTAATGACTTCACCCCGTCGCTCCATACAGAAGTCCATATCGATATCGGGGAGGGACACGCGCTCGGGATTCAGGAACCGCTCGAACAAGAGTGTGTAGACGAGGGGATCGAGGTCCGTGATGCGCAACGCATAGGCGACGAGGCTTCCAGCAGCGGAACCACGCCCCGGACCGACAGGAATCTGGCGGGAGCGGGCAAACTTGATGATGTCCCACACGATGAGGAAATAGCCGGCAAATCCCATCGAGCAAATGATTGTCAGCTCTTCACGCAGGCGAAGCTCATAGGCAGCTGGTAGTATCTGGCTCGGTCTTTCCCGCAATCTGGCAGCCAATCCATCCAGCGCCAACCGCTCCAGATACGTTTCACGTGTGAATCCTTCAGGAACGGTGTATTGCGGAAGATGTGTCTTATTGAGCGCGAGTTGGAGATCGCAGTTGTCCGCAATTCGACAAGTATTGGTGACGGCATTGGGGAATTCGATAAAGGCGGACGTCACTTCTTCTGTCGATTTCACATAGAGCTGATCCGTGTCGAACTTCATGCGATTCTGGTCGCTGATCGTCTTGCCGGTTTGCAGGCAGAGCATCAGCTCATGCGGACGGAAATCTTCTTTCTTGAGGTAGTGGCAATCGTTGGTGCCGACTAGCGGGATCTCCATGTTCTTGGCGATCTCGAGTAGACCGCTATTCGCGATTCGCTGGTGGTCCAACCCGTTCGACTGCACCTCAAGGTAGAAGTGTTCCCTCCCGAAGATTTCTTGAAACTCTCCAGCCACAGCCATGGCGCCAGCCATGTCCTTCTGGCCAATCAAGTACGGGATCTCGCCGCTCAAGCAGCCGGAGAGGGCAATCAACCCCTCATGGTGTTCTTTTAGAATTTCTTTATCCATCCGTGGCTTATAGTAGAACCCTTCAAGATATGCTTTACTGACTAACTTGATCAGATTCTGGTAGCCGGTCAGATTTCGAGCCAGAAGGATCAGGTGATAGTAGTCGTTGTTCGCGAGGCCGCTGTCTTTGGCCGCTAAGCGACTGCCAGGCGCCATGTAGGCTTCACAACCGATGATGGGTTTGATGCCTGCATCTTTGGCTTTGCGGTAGAACTCGATGGCCCCGAACATGTTGCCATGGTCGGTCATGGCCACGGCAGGTTGACCAAACGCTTTGATCTGTTGGACTAGCGGCTCGATTTGATTCGCGCCGTCCAGGAGACTGAACTGGGTGTGGAGATGAAGGTGCACGAAGGACGAGGCCATGCGAGATTTTAGGAGGGCGGGGAAGGTGAAGTCAAACAAGAGAGGGAGGGTAGTCTGGTCGTCCTCCCGCTCGCGGAACGCGCACGATAAGAATGTGCTCGTTCGACGCGCGCAATCGAGGATCGACCAGGCTGCCCTCCTGTGAAAAGGGGAGAGGGGGGCGGGAGAACAGGAGCAAGCAGGACCACTGGGATGGTCTCTGTGCTTGCGCAACGCACGGCCTCGGAAGGCCCTCGCTCGGGCTCATGGCACGTCTCGGCGTGCCAGTGGGTGGGCGGTGAGAAAGTTGGGCGCAGGGAGATCAATCAGATCGTCCTTCCGAAGAGGAGTGGGAAGTTCACACTGACTTGCGGTGGAGTGACCAGTTGGCAGAGAGGTGTCATAATAGTGCTGGTCATCCGATGCCGGCTCGATGTATTTGAGGCCACTATAAGATTAGGAAACAGAGAACCCATGCGAATACTGCTCGTTGAAGATGATCTGAACCTCGCTCAATTCATCCGCAAAGGATTAAAAGAAGAACAGTATGCGGTGGACTTTGCTGCCGATGGTGAAGAGGGGTTGGCGTTGGCGTTAGCGAATCCTTACGATCTCTTGATCCTCGACATCATGTTACCCAAGCTCGATGGCCTCACGCTTTGCCGCCGTGTTCGGGCGACGGGAAACGCGACTCCCGTACTGCTCTTGACGGCGCGCAATACCCTGGAGGCCAAGATCTCAGGTTTCGATACCGGCGCAGATCAGTTTCTGCCGAAGCCGTTCGCGTTCGCAGAAATGCTGGCGAGAATCCGAGCGTTATTGCGCCGAGGGGGGCCGCAACAATTGATTCGCCTCAAAGCCGCCGATCTAGAATTGGACCCAGCCTCTCACCGTGTCTGGCGGGCTGGGCAAGAAATCCCACTGACGAATAAAGAGTATGCCCTGCTAGAATTCCTGTTGCGAAACAAGAACCGGGTATTGACGCGTACGGCGATCATCGAACATGTCTGGGACATCAGTTATGACCCCATGACGAATATCGTGGACGCCCATATTCGGGCCCTGCGCGCCAAGATCGACCGAGATTTTTCACCCCCGCTGATCGCGACGGTACGCGGCGCGGGGTACATGTTGGAGGAGCCGGAGTCAGTCGCATGAAGTCCTTGAGCCGTTTAATACGCCAGTCTGCACTCATTCTGATGGCAGCGCTTCTCCTTGTTTTTTCCGGGATGACCTACATCGGTGGGGACGCCTTGTTGCACCGATTTGTGGATGGCCGGCTGTTAGGATTGGCGGAGACCCTGGCCAAGATCGTTGAACAGTACCCCGCTATTATCAAAAGTACAGAAGAGGGTGATGCGCTTACTGCAGAGATCGGCAGGAACAACAAGGAACTATACCAGTTACAGGATGTGATCCATTCTCTTCGAGTCTACTTGCCGGATGGCCGGCTCATTTGGAAAACCCCCAATGCGGCAGCACAGCAGTCAGTCTCTAAGCACCTGCTTGAAGAAGTTCGTCATGGGACCCCGGTCTTTGAAACCAGCGAGACGATTGATGGCACGCCTGTTCGGCATGTGCTTATTTCAATCCCACGGCAAGGGCCGATGCGATATGTGTTGCAGGCTGAAACATCATTGATCCTCTACCAGGAAACACGCACGGGTCTTATGATTCTCCTGACCCTGGGGTCCGGGATCATTCTTCTTGTTGCATGGGTGGGCAGCGGGTGGTTGGCAAAGCAAGTGCTGACGCCGATTGAAGTATTGAGTACTGGCGCCGAAACGATGTCCGAAGCCGATTTGGGGAAACGATTCACGCTGGATTCACCGTATCAAGAGTTTCGGCGTCTGACCCAGGCGCTCAACTCCGTCATGGATAGGTTTCAACGGAGCGGCGAAATTCAGCGGAGATTTTGTGACATTGCCGCTCACGAAATGAAAACCCCGTTGACCATCTTGCAGGGCAACCTGGACGTGGCCCTCATGAAAGCCAGAACCTCGGAAGAATATCGCGAAGCGCTCCTCAATAATCTTGAGCAGGTCGGACGGCTGATTGCCCTAACGCGATCCCTGTTGACGCTCGCAAATTTTACGAGCGGAAAGCCTCCCGTTCATCTCGTGCCGCTTGCCCTGGAACCCTTAGTTCAAGACCTGGTGGAGGAACTGACTCTGCTTGCCGATGACCGTCGAATTACGTTGTCGTTTGAATCCCAATCAGTCCCACCTGTCCTCGGAGACGCACAATGGCTCAAGCAAGCGCTGATTAATCTCCTGGATAACGCGCTGCACTACACACCGTCCGGTGGAGCCGTCACTGTCCGCTTGCATACGGTGGGGGAAGTGGTTGCTGTGGCTGTCGAGGATACGGGCCATGGAATCGAGCAGGAACATCTCCCGCATTTGTTCGAGCGGTTTTATCGGACTGATTGGGCACGGGCGAAGGATGCCGGCGGTACCGGACTCGGACTCCCCATCGTCAAGGAAATTGCTGAGGCTCACAGCGGGTCCATTTCTGTCACAAGTCAAGTCGACAAGGGTTCGGTTTTTACCCTGCGTCTGCCGGCCCTTTCTCGCCAGGCCATTCCTGGGTAGTGGGTGAAGACTTCGAATTCCCTTCCTGCCTTTATTCTCCTCTGGTATCTAAGGCATTGACATGGTTTGCTCGGGGAGATGGCACCGCGGGAGCTGTGCAGAGGCGCTTCGGAATCATGAAGAATTCTTCATGATCCGTTCACGATCCGTTCATCTTTGCCAGGTATTATGACCAGTGTAGAAAGATGTAGGGGGGCAGGCGGTCAGTCAGTTTACTTGCGAAGGAGGGCCGTATGGGCAAGATACTTCCGGCTATGGTGGTGTTGGTCCTCGCGCTTGTGAGCCTGGTTGGATATGAGTCCCGAGCTGGCGGAGAGACGAATCACGTCCGTGTGGCGGAGATGCAGAAAACCCTTCGCGAACTCTGGCTAGGGCACATCTTTATGATTCAGCATGTCGTACTCTACAACACGACAAACAATCAGGCGGAGCGGTATACCGCTGACAAGCAGGTTCTGGCGAACGCCAAACAGATTGCGGACACATTTACGCCGTTCTACGGCCAAGCGAGGTCTGAGAAGCTCTTTAGTCTGCTGAGTGGCCATTATGCCGCGGTGAAAGAATATTCTGAGGCCACAATCGGGGGGAATGCGCACCAACAGAATGCCGCGCTGGCTCATATGGCGTCGAATGCCGACGACATCGATGCTTTCTTCACCGGAGTCAATCCTGACCACTTGCCGAAGGATGCGATTCGGGGCCTGATTGCGGCGCATGGAGCTCACCATGTGCTCCAAATCAACCAGTACAAGAAAAAAGAGTATGTGAAGCTCGAGGAAACCTGGCCGATGATGCGACAGCACGTCTACATAATTGCAGATACGCTGACAACGGCATTGTCGAAACAGTTCCCTGACAAGTTTTTATGATTTGGGAGTGGCGTCATCGCCAGCGTTGATTCCGAGAGAAGAATACCTATTCCGCAATATTCATGAATGCATCAACATCGTGTTTCAGGTATGCTTCCCTCCTGTCGTAGGCTCGACCCTGAATGGCTGGTGACATATCCGCCGATTTCCATTACAAGCCGTATTGGTATTCGCCAGTATCATGTTCGCAACGGCGATTCCATCTTACGCGGTAGCCGCAGAGTCGATTCCTGAATTTTTTCCAATTCGTCCACTTAATTTTGACGTCTCGTTTAATCAGCGGACATTTGCGCCACAGACTAGAGTCATTGCTGCTCAGGCCGGACTTACTGCTTTTCGCTACGGCAACCTCGAGGTGAGAACTGTCTATCAATACTATAGTCAGCATACCCCAACATTTACTACAGACCAAAATTCTTTATATCTGAATCCCCGCTGGAATAATTTCATTGATATCTTGGATTTTCCAAAAGACTACCCGATCAATCGTATGATTCGACATCTACTCTTTGGACCGCTGGAGGACCGGGCCGTGCCATATCTTGGGGCACTGATTGGAGGCACGATCCCGGGCCGAGATGCCAATTCCCCAGGCTATCTTTATGGAGGCCAGGTGGGAGTGCGATTCCCTGTGGCTCGAGGATTTTCGGTCGATATGGGGCTGCAATACATACGACTTGAAATTGACTTCAAAGGTAAGTCCGAGCTGTCGGAGCAATGGCTCTTTACAACAGGAGTTCGATTCTAACGAATATGATTGTTGGTAGATCCTCGTGAGCGTACAGTCGATTACACGGAAACTACGGCACCGGCTGAAGGAATTGGGCCCACAAGGTATCGTCCCGTTCCTGATCGCGTTCGGATTATTTCTGCCAGGGTGCGGACTTATCTTCGATGCTGTGGAACTGGTGCAGCCTCTTACACGCGATGAGATATCTGCGATCTGCTCGCGAGGACAGTTGCGTGTTGGAATTTCCGTTGAACCTTTTCGTCCCTTTGTATTTCCAGCCGTGTACACCGATGAAGGGGTTCGTGTCACCGGCCTCGATGTGGAGCTGATCCGTGAGGTGGCCGCCGCTCTGACGACATATTGTGGCGGTGTGAATCCCATCGTTCCTACATTGCACCTCACCCGGTTCCGCGATCTCTTCATCGAGATGAATGAAGGGCACCTCGATCTTTTTGTTTCCTCGATCGGTGGAAATGTTCCTGGCGCAAGACCTGCCGGCCTGTGGTACTCAATTCCGTATTTTCATCAGGGCGGCATCGGAGCCATGATCCAAAAACCAGAAGTGGCTGAGAAAGTATGGGCGCAGTTTCAAAAACAAGCCGGCAATCCAGATACGCTTGCGGCGATCCAAGCAGGGCTTTCCGGCTTGACCGTTGCCGCTCAGAGGGGAAGAACCTCTCACCTCTATGCAGAAGCCAATCTGAAGAATATCCAGTTACTCATATGCGATTCGCTTCCAGCCGCTGTGGAGACGAAGGACCCACGTATCGATGTGATTTTGTCCAAACATTCCATCCTCCAATATGTAACAAAGCACGTCTGGCCTGACTGGCGCCTCCTCACACGGAATGATGGAACGCCTTTGATCCTGACGCAGGAACACTTCTCCATTGTCACGGGTGAAGAACACAGGCGTCTACAGTGGTTCCTCAACAACCTGCTGTTTCGGTTAGAGGAATCAGGGCGGTTGGAGCAGATGCGCAAGCGTTGGCTGGAAGAGGACTATGCGCCGACTCGACGGGCAGCCACAGAAGGCTTGCCGTTTGAAGTTTCAAAAGTGCCGGAACATTACGATCAGGGACAGTGCCGTTTCGGAACCGGAAAGTGAGAAAGAAGGACATGCTGATGAACTCGCGCCCGTTTGTGTTCATATCATTGAGCCTGGTGTTCTTTCTTACGTGGTCAACTATTGGATGGGCGCAGGCACTTCGTGAAGAAACCGAACAAACGGCCCAACATCTAGCGGCATTACTCCATGTGGGACGTCTCATCGTCGAACGCAATCAAACACTGATTAATGATCCACGGAAAGGCGATAAGGGATTTACTCCGGAGGTATTTGAACATGAGGTTGTCGATGAGTTTATCCGTCAGACAGACATTGATCTGAAACATCTCCCCTCGCATCTTCCCACTCTTGCAAAAGAACTATTGCCGCTATTGCTTCAGTCGAGCAAGGACGTGGTGGCTGATGCACAATTTGTGATCAATCAACGAGGCATTGGGTTTAAGAATTTCGTTCCGGCAACCTTTGGCAGCCAAGCCGCCCGAAAGTTCTCCAATCGCTCTCACGTGAAAATAAAGCAAACCGCACTCAATCCAAGGAATTTGAAAAACACGCCTGATGCATACGAAGAAAACGTGTTGAAACGGCTGGCCACGCAACCGACCTCGAACACCTCCGTCACCGACTGGATTGACAATGAAACAACCCTGAGAGCCTTAACTCCGATATATTATTCGAAAGATTGCCTGGCCTGTCATGGCAACCCCAAAGGCATTTTAGATATTTCTGGCTATCCACGGGAAGGCGCCCAGGAAGGCGATCTTGCCGGTGCCATCAGCATTAAAATCCCAGTGAAAAGTCGGTAGTACGCGGTCCGCCGGCTTTATTCAGGTATGTTTCTTCCGCAATCGTCGATGTTCAGGCGGTCAGCCGCTGCCACCCTTCGGATTGTGCCGAACAGAACGAGGAGACATCGCCGGATGGACCGATGGGCCGTACAGTGGGGGAGTTATCTTCGCATTCAGCACAAGATATGGGTGGTACTCCTGCTGCTCTGTTTTCCGCTCAGTATAGGCATTGCTATTCACCTGTATGTTGTCCAACAATTGCTTGCACTCCAACAACAAGGTCACGCTCTCATGTTGGCTGAAGAGCAGGTACGTGTGCTTGGGCGACTCGCCATCGACATTGAAGACGGCTTTCGCGGCTATGTATTAACGCGGCAACCGGCTTTTCTTGCTCCACTGGCTCAAGCAGAATCGAAGCTCGATCAAGCGTTGTCGGATGCCACACAATCGCTCGCGATGCTATCGGGTTCACCGAACAGTCTCACGGCGATTGAGCAAGAACTGAAAGACCTGCTGAGATCGAAGCATGAATTAATCGCAGACATTCAGCAGGGGCAGGCGGACAACGCGTTGAGGTATGTGCGGTCTGGTGAAGGACTCCGATTGTCCGATCTTCTCCGCACAGGCGTCCGGACCGTCGAAGACAGCCTGAAACAGCAGAGAAATTCGTTAAACGAACGAGCAGATACGTTGTCTCAGGGGACGTTTGTCGGATTGTGGATCACGCTGGCCTCTGTGGTTGTATTGGGTTGGATTGTCTCACGCATACTGGCCCGCTCTCTCACGGATCCGATCACGCGGCTGCAATCCGCCACTGCAAGGATCGGAATGCAAGTCGATGTGGCCGGGATCACCGAGCTGTTGGCTGTCGGCCGAGAGGCGAAGGACGAACTCGGTCAGTTGGCTGAGGCATACCTCGCTATGGCGTGCCGCATCCAGACGAACATCCAAGAGATCGAAGCACTCGACACGATCGGCCAAGAGATCGACACGATCGGCTCGGACGATCTTGAGGGCGTGCTCCGCCGGATTACGGGCCGGGCAGTAGAATTGGTGCGAACGGATGTCTGTCTGGTGCTCCTTCGCGATGAACGGTTGGGTTGTTGGATTGTTGAAGCAGGATCCGGTGAATGGAACGACCGTTTGAAGAAATGGGTCATGCCATGGGATGCACTTCCGGTCGCGGTTCAAGCGTTTGAGACGTGCGCGATGGCTACCGGGGAACGGTTTCATTCTGATGAGTGGCCGCAGACGGTTCGGCACAACTTGACCGGAGAGAGTAGGCTGGCAATTCCACTGTTGGCGCAGGGGATTCCGTTCGGTGTTCTGTGGTTTCTGAATAAGCGTCCTCAATCAGCGCAGGAGTGGAATCAGCGTCTAGCTGAAGGATTGGCTCAGGAGGCTGCACTGGCGATCTCTCATGCGAAGTTGCGCGATGAGGCACAACAGAAACAGCGGGAGTTGATCACTCGCCTTCGACAGCTCGAACATCTGGCGGAAACCTTGGCTCATGATCTCAAGGGGCCGGGGGCTCGCATGGAAGAACTTGCGCGATTACTGGTCCAACAGGATAGTGGGCAATTCGATGATCGGACCAAGCGCTGGCTCTCTCTGATCGAAGAGAACGGAAAGGATCTCGTGCAGCGGGTGGAGGGAATCATGACCGTCGCTCACGTGGGCGTTGAGCAGGAAGCCGTCACGGCTATCGATCCAACCGCGGTTATTCGCCAAGTGTTGGACGCCCGAGCCGATGAGATCCGTCGGCTTTGCGCGGTGATACAGGTCGAACCTGGGTTACCACTCGTCGCTTGTCATAGCGCCTCTCTCCGGCAGATCTTCGATAACCTTGTCTCGAACGCGTTGAAATACACTCGAACGGAAGAGTCACCCGAGATAAAGATCAGCGGGCGTGTCCAAGGGGCAATGGTGGCGTTCTCTGTTGAGGATCATGGGATCGGGATCCCTTTGGCCCAACGCACTCGAGTGTTTCAGCCCTTTGTCCGTTTGTTGGTGTCTGACGCAGCCGGCGACGGGATTGGGTTGACCATTATCCAGCGTATCGTGGAGCTGTATGGCGGCACAGTGTGGATCGACGGAGCCAGGGGGCCTGGCTGTACAGTACAATTCACGATCCCGAGTTTTCAGAAACAAGAGGAAGCCTCGAACGCTACGAAGCGGTCGTTGAAGGATCTCGTGGTGGTTGATGTCGTCCGGCAAGGAGCGTTGTGAGGAGGGAGGAGATGATGACACCTGGCGGAATGTCCGACGCGCGAGCGACCAGAACCAAATCTAAAGCGCCGTTCACGATTTTGATCGTAGAGGACAATGCCACGGATGTTGAGTTGATGCTGCACGCCCTTGAATCGGCGGATCTGAAACCGCTCGGGGGAGACTTCGAAATGGTAGTGCGTGCCAAGGCAGAAGGGGCGTTGCAATTGCTCGGCGAACAGGCCGTCGATCTTGTGCTGACCGATATGGTATTGCCGGGGATGGATGGGTTAGATCTCGTCAGCCACATTCAACGGATCGATCCAAACTTGCCGGTGCTGGTGGTGACGCGGATGAACGCCGTATCGCTCGCCGTGGATGCGATGCGGCGAGGCGCTTTCGACTATGTGCTGAAGCCGGTCAATGCAGAGGATTTGGGGGTACGACTTCATCGGGCGATTCGAATCTCTGAAATCCTGCGCCGGCATTCCGTATACGAACAACAGGATCGACTGGTATTTGCCGCCAATAGTTTCGTGGGGAGCGGCGCCGCTTTCGAACACATTACGCAAAGGATTTGTGAGGCGGCCCGGGGTCGCTTGACGGTCCTCATCACCGGCGAAACTGGAACGGGAAAGGGAATGATTGCGCGGGCAATCCATCAGCAGAGCCCTGAGCGCGATCGACCGTTTCAAGTGATCGATTGTACGACTGTTCCTGACGGGATGATGGAATCCGAGTTGTTCGGGCATGTACGAGGGGCCTTCACCGGTGCGATTGCCGACAAGCCGGGACTCATTGAGCTGGCAAACGGCGGCAGCGTATTCCTCGATGAAATCGGGGAACTTCCCCTTCCCCTTCAAGCGAAACTCCTGCGCGTCCTTGAGGAATGCGAGGTGCGCCCCGTGGGTGGAACCAGAGTCCGTCGGATCACCACACGATTTATCGCTGCGACCAATCGGAATCTCGAAGCGCGAGTGCGTGAGGGGACTTTCCGGAAGGATTTGTACTATCGGCTCGCTGTTGTGTCGATTCGGGTGCCTCCCCTCCGCGAGCGCCGCGAAGATATCCCCGTTATTGCACGCCATTTACTTGCTAGACTGGCTCAATCCATGGGTAAGACACAGTGCCATTTTGACGAAGCAGCCATGGACGTCCTTCTGTCCTATTCCTGGCCTGGAAATGGGCGAGAACTTCGCAATGTCGTGGAACGGATGGTCATGCTCACGACCGATGACATCATTCGGGCACAAGATATCCGAAATATGCTTCCACAGAGTGAGGCCGAGAGTATTGCATCAGTCAACCCCAGTCTGACTACCCTTCCATACATGCAGGCAAAAGAGCGATCGCTTGAAGAGTTTACGAAGTCCTACCTGCGCATCAAGCTGGCGCAGCATGGCAGTGTCATCACAAAGGCTGCCGAAGACAGCGGCATTCCACGGCAACATTTCTCGCTGCTCATGAAACGATTTCTTGGAAGCGAGGATGTCGAGAATCAGTAGCACCTGTCCCCCATTCGTAACAATCCATCGATTCACTGGCTCCGCCTTCTTTTCATCCCCACGATCACGTTTCTTTTTCGTAGCACCATCATCATGTGAATTGGTTTGGACTTCGCCCTGTCAAGATTATCTGGCAGATTATCGTTGACGAATATGCGGATATGCGAACGTAAAAGATTAAAATATTGGATGAAATAGCCTCTTTTTCAGATGATGCATATTAGTCTATTCGATTAGCGAAACTATCGCTGCGCTCTCCCGCCTCGGATGTTTTCGCAATAATCTTTTTATCCTTTCTATTTCAATGTGTTAACCAGCGTGATTTTCTTGACCTCCAGGTCTTCTTAGTCTGGCAACGCTTTTGCTAAGTCTTGTTGAACAACTTGGTGTGATGGCAAGCATATTCATGGAATTGCATCAGATTCTCAAAAATTTAGAGGGGCCGATTTTCATCCTATGCCAGTGAAGTCTCGCAGGCTTGTACGAAGCCATCAACTCTTAGGAGGTGTGACCAATGTTTTTGTCACGTAGGCAGTTCTTAAAAGTTACTGCCGGGACAGTCGCGGCGGTGGCCGTGGCGGACAACGTCCTGGCGTTGACGGCGCTCCAGCCGGTGATCGAAGTCGGTAACCCGTTGGGGGACTATCCGGA
>JBGTMB010000275.1:0-2480 GCA_041743755.1 Nitrospiraceae bacterium
GAGTTCGCTGCTCAGGATCATTGCCGGGGTCGATCAGAACTATACGGGAGAGATCACCCGTTCGAAGGGCTACAGCGTCGGCCTACTGGAACAGGAACCGCAGCTCGACCCGGACAAGACGGTGAAAGAAATCGTCGAAGAGGGGAAGAAAGAACTCGTGGCGATGCTGCACGAATACGATGCCGTCAGCAACAAGATGGGCGAGGCGACTCCCGATGAATTGGAGAAGTTGCTCGAAAAACAGGCGCAACTGCAAGAGAAGATCGAAGCGGCGAACGGGTGGGAATTGGAAAACGTACTCGATCTCGCCATGGACGCACTGCGCTGTCCGCCGCCGGACGCAAAGGTCGGGGTGCTCTCAGGCGGCGAAAAGCGCCGGGTGGCCCTCTGCCGCCTCATGATCCAGGAACCCGACATTCTCTTGCTCGACGAACCGACAAACCATCTGGACGCTGAATCGGTGCAATGGCTGGAGCAGCATCTTCAGCAATACAAAGGCACGGTCATCGCCGTGACGCACGACCGCTACTTTCTCGACAACGTCGCCGGCTGGATTCTTGAACTCGATCGCGGCCACGGCATTCCGTTCCAGGGAAACTACACCTCCTGGTTGGAGCAGAAGCAGGTGCGGCTGGAAAAAGAAGAGAAGGCCGAGTCGAAGCGCCGCAAGTCGTTGGAGCATGAATTGGAATGGATTCGCATGTCGCCGAAGGCCCGCCAGTCGAAGGGGAAAGCGCGGCTGAACCGCTATGAGGAATTGGTCAATCAGAAACAGGACGAGCAGGCCGCGGATCTGGAAATTTATATTCCGCCGGGCCCACGGCTGGGTGATGTGGTCGTCGAATGCCAAGGCGTGAGCAAAGCCTATGGAGATAAGGTCCTCTATGAAAATGTGAACTTCAGTCTCCCGAAGGGCGGGATTGTCGGTGTGATCGGCCCGAACGGCGCCGGCAAGACGACGATGTTCCGCATGATCATTGGGAAAGAGAAACCGGATGCGGGTACGATCAAGATCGGTGAGACAGTCACGCTGGGCTACGTGGACCAGGACCGCAGCCTGGATCCGAGCAAATCCGTCTACGACATCATCTCCGAGGGGCACGAGACCATTATGCTCGGCAAGACTGAAGTCAACGCCAGAGCCTACTGTGCCCGATTCAACTTTGCAGGCACCGATCAGCAGAAGAAGGTGAAGGATATCTCCGGCGGCGAACGCAACCGTGTGCACCTGGCTCGCATGTTGAAAGAGGGGGCGAACCTCATCATCCTCGATGAACCGACGAATGATCTCGACATCAACACCTTGCGCGCCCTGGAAGAAGGACTGGAACGTTTCGCCGGCTGCGCCGTCATCAGCAGTCACGACCGCTGGTTTCTCGACCGGATCGCGACCCACATCATGGCATTCGAAGGCGATAGCAAGGTGGTCTGGTTCGAGGGAAACTACAGCGAGTACGACGCAGATCGAAAGAGACGGTTGGGGAAGGAAGCCGATCAGCCACACAGGATTCGGTATCGGAAGCTAACGCGGTAGTCAGTCACCCACCATGGCACCTCGCGCAGTCATCACTGGGGCAGCGGGACTGATCGGGCAGTATCTGGTGAAGACTGCCTCACGATGGGCTCCCGGTTGGGATGTCCAGGGACTGTCCCGCGCGGAGCTTGAACTGACCAACACATCGAAGGTCGCGGCGCACCTTCGTGCGCTCAAACCCGACCTCCTCATCCATTGCGCGGCGCTCAGTCGAACTAAGGCCTGCGAGCAAGATCCCGACCAAGCCCGCCGCGACAATGTAGAAGTCACGGCCCACCTTGCCCAGTTGTGCCAGGACATTCCCTTCATTTTCCTCTCCAGCGGGGAAGTCTTCGACGGGAAGACCGGTTGGTATAGCGAGACGGATGAACCGAACCCGATCAATGTCTACGGCCAGACCAAGCTCGAAGCCGAGCGAGTGGTGTTGCAGAATCCCCGGCACACGGTGGTTCGGATCGTGCTGACATCAGGAACTTCGCACAACTGCGACCGAAGTTTTGTGGAAGACATGTGCCGAACTGCCAAGGCCGGCAAGGATGTGACGCTCTATGCCGATGAGTTTCGCTGCCCGCTTCCAGCCTCGGTTATTGCCCGAGCCTGCTGGGAACTCGTCGATCGCCAACAGCCTGGCCTCTATCATCTGGGCGGGAGCGAACGGCTCTCGCGCTGGGAAATCGGTGAAACCTTGTTGCCTTGGTATCCAGAGTTGAAAGGCCGGCTGGTGAAAGGCTCGGCACGGAACCACATTGGGAGTTCCCGACCCGCCGACCTCTCGCTCCGCTGCGACAAGATCCAGCAGCTACTGTCGTTTCGCATTCCAGGGTTTCGTGAATGGCTCACCGGACGGCCACGCCGAGGTACGGACTTGTGGGATTATCTCAATTGACGTCTGTGAGGCGTGAAAGACAAAGGCCGAAACATCGTTCACAATGACGTATGCGCGCCA
>JBGTMB010000276.1:0-2531 GCA_041743755.1 Nitrospiraceae bacterium
CCCCTCATCCGATCTATCGCATGCAAGGAGTTCGCATCCTCGAAGATAACGGAATTGACCATATGAATCTGACGTCGTGCTTGGAACGTGTGCCTGCGAGTGAGCGATTTGCAGAACACCTGCATTACTCTCCCGCAGGGAATGCGGCCATTGCACAATGTCTCTATCCTGTTGTGCTGGAGAAGCTGAAGGGTGGGTCATCGGCAGTCGCAAAATCGGATGCGCAAGAAGGTAGTCCCAGGCGTGAGTTCCAAGGTGATTGACGAATCCAACCCCTCCCCATGAATCAGAACATTCCGCGTGGCATGCAACGGGGAGCTTCATCGATTAATCTGTCCAGGATTTGGTCCTGCTGTTATAATGCCATCTTTTCCGGTGGGAGGCTGCTGACGGATTAGCGGAGTGTATCCATCGTGACATCGGATTCTCAAGGAACAAAGCAGAAAGGGTCCTGAAGGGCAGTGTCAATTATGGGTTCGAGTTCGTTCTTCTATCTAGGGTCTGTTAACACTACTGCAGGCCCTCCACGATCAACGGCGCGATTTAGGGATATGGTGCGTCGGTGATTTCTATGTCCGCAGTATCTCATGAAAATGGCCATTAGTGTTTACACGCCATAATTCGATCCTGGTCCATCCAGGATCGAATCGAAACTTCAATATTTAGGTAATATCCTATGCAATGGCGCTCGTTCAAGAAGCCGTCGAAGATGGTGGCTGTTGTTGTTCCTGGGTATGCGCGGGAAAAATTTACCAGCGATGAGGAGATCTCGTTGCGGCACATGGAACATTTTCTGGGGCGGTACGACAAATATCTGGTCGTTCCCCGAGGTTTGAACATCAATAGACCGGGTTTCCGGGTTATGCGCCTTGATCAGCGATTCTTTGGCAGTCAAATCGCAAGCAATTGGCTCATGCTTTCCCCATCGTTCTACAGGAGGTTCGCAGACTATAAATACATTCTCCTTTGTCATCTTGATGCACTGGTACTATCGGATCAGCTAGAGGAGTGGTGCGATCTGGATCTCGACTATATTGCGGCCCCATGGATCAAGTGTGATGATAGCCCCTGTGTCAAGCGCGAACGAGTGGGCAATGGGGGGTTTTCTCTCAGAAAAGTAGAGAGCTTCTTGCGAGTTATCTATTCGGATCAGTATTGGGTTGAACCAGACGCCTATTGGAAAAATGTGTGTGCGCAGAATTCTGGCTTGTCCCGATATCTGTCCTTGCCAAAGCGCTACTTGAAATCATTCAGCGTGTTCAACGGAGCACGACAGGAAATGGCCTCGTGGCACTTGCGTATTGATGGGCGACACAACGAAGACTTCTTTTGGGCGGACGAGGCCATACGATACTACCCTTCGTTTAGAGTGGCTTCGGTGGAGGTCGGGTTACGATTTGCCTTTGAAGTAGCACCTCGGCGGTGCTTTGAGTTGAATCACGGCAACCTGCCCTTTGGCTGCCATGCGTGGCCACGGTATGATCGTGCATTCTGGGAACCCTATTTATTAAAGTAGTTGTGCCATTCTCCGTATTCTTGGCTTCCTGGGAGGCACAGTCTATGAACCGGCGCAAATTAATTTTGGTGACTTTCATCCTGTTGCCGCTCTTTTCAGTCCTCATAGCCTTCGTTGCAGGTGAGATTGGCCTTCGACTGTATCAGCGGTGGGACGCTGGAATTCCGTTCAGATCCTCGCCTTGGGAAAACGAAATGAAGGCTGGATGGCCACTTTTACTGGACGACACTCTTGGTTGGCGAACGAGAGCAGGGTACCAGGATCGTCGTGACGTGACTGAGCAGACGTCGAAAGGGGTCCGCTATCAGGTGAAGCGCACACAAAAAGAATATGGTTTTCGAATGTTCGGCGATCTGCACTCGGCAAGACCCAAGATCTTCGTGATCGGCGATTCTTTCACTCAAGAATTCCAGGTCTCCGACGACGACACATACTATGCTTCTCTCAAGGACAAACTGGGGGTCGAGATCTTTGCCTACGGAGCGAGCGGATATGGCACGCTTCAAGAATACATGATTCTTGATCAGTACGTAGACATGATCAAGCCCACTCTGATTCTGTGGCAATTTTGCAGTAACGATTTCATCAATAACGATCCTGCTCTCGAAACTGCCAGCCTAGTCAATAATAATGGCTGGAGGAGGCCGTATTGGGTTGATGGGCACATTGTGTATATTCTCCCCAAGGCTTGGTCCGCATCTTTTCGTATCTTTGCTCAACGGCACTCACGGTTGGTACACTATCTATTGTCTCACTGGGACCGACTGTTGGCGATTTCTCCCGTCCAGACGGTAGAGGTTGAGATTAAGCGCGAAGGACTTACCCATCAAGGCTTTCAGCATGCCGTGCAAGTAACCAACGAGTTGATGGGCAAGGTCAGGTCCCGCGTCGGCAGGATTCCGATCGTCTCGTTTTCCTGCAAGGCGTTAGAGCCCTACAACAGTGCGTTTAAGGAAATCTCCTCTTATTATGACGTGGTGTTCCTCCAAGACATTGCCGAGGCCGTCGAGGCTGC
>JBGTMB010000277.1:0-14225 GCA_041743755.1 Nitrospiraceae bacterium
AGGAGAACGCGCGCGTATTTCATCAAGGCCCGGACACATTGATTGTCCACCAAGAGGCCGGATATATAAACGCAGCCCTGTGTTTACCTGGTGCATCGCGTGACACGTCGTCGTTGCAGGGAAGGCTGGGTCCATATATAAATTTGTGCTAGAAATCCTCACAATCGACCGAATTGGATATAAGCAATGGAATCAATGGAAAGCCAGCAACCTCATGATTTTAAAAGATAAAAGGGGAAACCCTTGCAACATCGAGCGGTTCGAATTATTACCCGGTTGCCACTCTTAATCAGCAGGCCGTAGGTTCGACTCCTACACGGCCCACCAAATTCTTCAACAACTTACACCACTCGTCGCCAGTGCCGGCCCAGCCGTTTGTGCCATGTGTGCTAAATTTGTGACTCGTTTTCAATTTCACTCCGGACCCTCTCACAAAGCTACAGTCATCAGATGGGACCCTAGTCCTCTACAAAAATGGGCCTATAGGGGGGGTCCAATTCCGTTTCGGAAATTATCACACGAATCTCCGCCAACTTATTTTGCTTCTCGCGCCGTACCTCGCACTCCCATCTTGAAGCTCCCCGACCTTGTTCTGCTGGTATCGCCCAACAGTCCTCCTTTCCGTGTCACGGTTCTAATCCGAAAAGAGTCACGGTGAGGATGTCACATGGTAGAAAAGAGCAAGCCAGGGCAGGCCACAAACCCCTTGATAGGCTTGGGCATGCTGTACCCCGGAGAAGTTTGCTGTAGCGTAAAGCATTATTACCTAATCATTCTCATAAGCCGCGTGTCCCCCGTTCAATCCGGGGCACCGCCACCAAATCCCACTTCGCGTCTCGACTCCATCTTGGTCAGAACATCATATTCGAGCCGGCAAAAGGACTCGCTCAGCTGTTCTATCCACAACACCCAGCTGCGAAGACCTGCCGTTGCTGAGAGGCACTCCAACAGCGCTCACACAGTTCAACGGTTGAATGGGTCATCCCATCGACGCAGACGATTCGGCGCTGGACTACCATTCCACAGTCAGAACAGGCGCCGGCAAGCGACATGTCCGTCCTACGCTCTTGGGTTAACATTGGATATCATCTTCGTGTTCGGACGAACGCGCCGATTGCACACGGCTGACATAAACTCTTGCCCACCTTTGCGACTCACCAGATTTCGCCACAGCCGAACAGAAAGCCGCTCCACCTTGACCCGATACAACTCCCTTTGCATCTTGCGAACCTGCCCATTCAAGAAATCCACTGTTCGCTCCAAGTCAATGAGGCGCTCTACCCGATAAGATCTTTCTGCTGTGAACATCACGTCCTCCCTTCTTTCATTGGCAGGATGCTGAAAAAACCCGCCAGCGTCGTTCTCGCATCGCTCAGAAGCTCAACGTTGAGGGGCACCCCTCGGATATTCGAAATACTGAAGGGGCTTATCCGTTCGCCAAGATTCATTGCAAGGGCAAACGGGTACACGAAGTGCGGTCCGTACCTCTTCGCCTCTTCGCTCGCTTCGGCCTTGCCGGACAGGCCTTATTGAGCATCCTGCGTGATACTCTCCTGCTGTCATAGATAGACAGACCATCGAACTTCTATCGTCCACAGTAGCGTTCCCTCAGACTCTTAGACTGTACAATGCCGAATCACGCCGATGAGAATGCCTTCGATATGAAACGTATCTGAAGACCTCACAATAATCGGCTGCATCGCTGCATTAGCCGGATGCAGTTCAATGTGCGAGTCCTTCTTGAAGTAGGTCTTGATGGTCGCCTCATGATTAACCAGCGCAACGACGGTCTGCCCGTTCCTGGCCGTCTCCTGTTTTCTCACCACGACAAGATCGCCGGGGAGAATACCGTCGTCTTTCATAGACTCTCCTTTGACACGGAGGGCAAAGGTATTGCCACCACGTAACATGCTGGGCGGGACATCGATCAATTCGGACTGGGGGATCGGCTCAATCGGTGAACCTGCCGCCACTATCCCTGCCATGGGAATGGCCCGCGATCGACTGAGTTCACCGATAGCCACTTGTACCATCCCAGGGATTCGCCGCATGCCCGCTTCATAGCGCGCCACCGATACGCGCGTCGTCTGCAACGCATCAGCTAATTGCTGTTGCGTAAGCCCCAACTGTTCTCGCACTCGTTTAAGATCTGCAGGTTTCATCGTGTAACCAATGGTTACACATGCCGTGTTAGACTGTCAAGCTTATTTATTTGACTCCCTAATAATGGAGGAGAAAAGCCTGTCTGGCGTAGAGCCTGTGTATAACCAAGCACGAGACACCGCGATAGGATGGACGATTCATCGTGCCGACCCAGCAACGTCAATGGATATCTAGTATTTGACGTTTCTGTTGGGTTTAACCATTAGCACCACCATATCTTGTGGTGCTGTCGTTGTGGGACCAATGCCTAATTTCTAGGCAAATACGTCTCTTGAATAGCGAAATTGGAGGGAAATTCACTACCGCGCAAGCTTATGAACAGAGTTATCCACAGAAGCTGTGGAAAGACCGAGTATCCCCTGAGCGGAGTGGGGCTGGGGACCGACCGATCAGAAAAATATCTTCTATCGCACCAGGAACAGTGATACGCCCGCTTACTGCCGCAGAGCCGAATTCTGTGATGGGAACGACGGGTGTTGGTTCGGCCAGACCGTTGAAAACAGATGTGGAGTACCGTTTCGCTGTTGCCGTAGGATGAACATTCCGCGTACAATCCCCCCACTCATCGAGCAGGAGGCGGGTCATGCGGTATCTCATGTTGCCCATACTTCTCAGCCTCCCACTTACCGCATACGCCGGCAATATCAAAGATACGGACCTCATCACCAGCAACACGTTCTTCCTGCCACCCAGCACACAGAAGACCGTCTTCATTCAAGCGCGGAATTCGTCCGACAACCAGGATGTCTCATTCCACGACTTGGGATCGCGGTTGACAGCCAAAGGGTATCAGGTCATCCAAGATCCCGACGTAGCACATTACGTTGTCCTGGCGAATATCGTCTACTGCAACATCACCAAGCCGGAGATGCCGGTCGAGAACATCGTCGCAAGCGGCTATGGGGGAGGATTTGGATCGACTATGATGAGCGGGCTGCACGGTCTGACCGGTATGGCCAGTATGGCAGGTCCGCAGGGTGCGCTGATAGGGACCGCCGCTGACATGGGCTTGAGTGCGGTTGAAGGCATCGGAAGCGCCGTCGGCAGTCTCTTCGGCTCATCCTCGTCGACACCCA
Organism: Nitrospiraceae bacterium; assembly: GCA_041743755.1. Taxonomy (GTDB): domain Bacteria; phylum Nitrospirota; class Nitrospiria; order Nitrospirales; family Nitrospiraceae; genus Palsa-1315. Next base: position 3,240 of record JBGTMB010000277.1, read on the forward strand.
AAATGCCCGACGACGTAAACTATGCCTGTGTCGCCGATATACAAATTACCGAGCAGGGGACCACGCCATCGGTTCCAGTCGGCATGAAAACAGAAACAGGCCGGCAACCAGGTGTCTACCAGACGCGTCTCGCCGCCGACGTGCATCAAAAGAAACTCGACGAAAAGGAAGCGACGCCTTTGTTGCAACAGAAACTGAGCGCCTCCGTGGCAGGAAATTTCTGATGACAGACTCATCCGTTCGTTTCACATTTCACACTTCACGCTTCACGAGGCCGCTCCTTCTCGTATGCTTATGCGGCCTGATCACCGGCTGTTCCAACATCATCCGCACCGGGCTCATGAACAGCAACACCGTGTTCCTCGATCCCAGCACACAACGAACCGCGTATCTGCAACTGAGAAACATTTCCGAAAATCAGGCCGTCACACTCAGCGATATCCAGACCAAGCTCACGACAAAAGGTTACCAGCTGACCGCCGACCCGCATCAGGCAAACTATTGGATCCAGGCCAAGGTGGTCTATTGCCACAAAGCGGCCGATGAGGTCACACCGGAATCGGTGGCCAAAGCCGGATTCGGCGCAGGAATCAGCAGCGGAGGCGCGGCGATGGCATCAGCCTCAAACACAGGGATGGAAGGCATGGGAATTGGAGGGATGCCGATGGGCGGAGGCATGCCTGACATGAATGCGATGATGAGGCAGGCCATGGCCATGAGCGGCGGGCGAGCTGGATTTGGTGGCATGTCCGGTTTCCCCGGCATGCAGCCGCCGCCGAAGGAAGAGGGTGTAACCTACCTCTGCGTGACTGACGTGCAGATCACCGACAGAAAAGCCGGCAAGACGATTGGTCAGCCAAGCGGGGGCCAGTCTGCAAGCGGCCCAAAGGTCCAACAGATGCGCATGGTCGGCCACGTGCGACAAAAAGATCTCGATATTCCAGAAGCCACGCCGATTATTCAGGAGAAAATCTCTACCGGCATCGCAGGTATGTTCTAGGCTGATCTCGGCACCAGATGCACAGCGCCGGCTTTGATCGCCGCCACAACTGTTGAGCCCCTTTCGAGACCAAGGTCTTCCCTAGCTCCCCTCGTAATCATCGCCCGCAGGGGAAACCCGCAATCGACCGTGACCGTCACCAATACACCTTGCGGCAGTATCTCGGTCACCAGGCCGGACAGGTGATTGCGCGCGCTAGTGATGCCACTCCCTGCCTGCTCAAGCAAGACATCTTCCGCGCGAATACACACGTACACAGCCGAGCCGCTCACGTCCGCGCCTAAACCCTTGAGCGTCGTCCCGTTCACCGACACCGTCGCTAACCCATTGTCGTTCGCAACGACGAGACCCTGCACGACGGTCTCAATCCCAACAATCTGCGCTACCTCCGCATTGGCCGGCCTTGAGAAGACCTCATGAGGAGAGCCGACCTGAAGAACCTGTCCCGCGTTCATCACGGCAATGGTGTCCCCAAGCGTGAGAGCTTCGGCCCAATCGTGCGTGACGACGACAGAAGGGATGTGCAACTGGATCAACAGTGCTCGCAGTTCTCCGCTCAAGCGAGAGCGTGTCGGCGCATCCAAGGCCGACAGGGGTTCATCGAGCAACAAGAGCTGCGGTCGCCTGGCGATCGCGCGCGCAAGCGCGACACGTTGCTGTTGCCCACCGGACAACTGCGCCGGCTTGGCTTGTTCTAGTCCTTGAAGTTGCAACAACGCAAGCAGCTCACGGACACGTTCCTGTCGCGACGCAGTCGGCAGATCGCTCAATCCATACTCAATGTTGCCGGTCACCGTATGCGTAGGAAAGAGCGCATAGTCCTGCGGCATGTAGCCGATCCGCCGCGCCTGCGGCGAAAGGCGAATGTTAGCAGCCACATCGATCCAGGTTGTCGAACCGAATTGAATTCGTCCCTCATCCGGCCATTCCAGCCCGGCAAGACAACGTAACAAGGTTGTTTTCCCCGATCCTGATGGCCCGAAGAGAATCAAGACCCGTGGATGATCGAGCGGAAGGGCCAGCTGCACAGCAGTCGTAAACCGGCCGGGAAAGGTCTTGCGGCAATCAACCGTCAACGCTGCGGCCATACCGCCCAGACCTTTCGATTCATTGCATAGACCAGCAACAGCACGCCGTACGAAACCGCGAGGAGCAACAGCGCCGTCTTGGCGGCCCCGGCATAATTGAGCGCTTGCACCTCATCGTAGATATCGATCGAGACCGTTCGCGTCTCTCCCTCGATGTTCCCGCCGACCATCAGCACGACACCAAACTCCCCCAAGGTATGTGCGAAACTCAGGACCGCCCCGGTGATAAGGCCCGCCGCCGACAACGGAATAATCAAACGAAAAAATGTCTTGAGCTTCGACACCCCGAGCGTCCAGGAGGCTTCGATCAACCGATGGTCGACTTGTGCAAGGGCTGCGGCGAATGGTTGCACGGCAAACGGCAGGCTGTAGAGAATCGACGCGAGGAGTAGACCTTCGAAGGTAAAGGGGAGCGGATGCCCAACTACGTCGCTATAAAATCGACCGACCGGGCTGTGCGGGCCGATCGCAACCAGAATGTAAAACCCTAGCACAGTCGGAGGCAGCACGAGCGGAAGCGCAACGACCGATTCGACAATAAACTTCCAGCGCCATTTCGAGAACGTAAGCCAGTAGGCGATGGGCAACCCGACAACCAGCAGCACAACCGCCGTAAGCAGCGCGAGCTTGAAGGTGACGGCAATCGCAATCCAATTCATCGATTACCTCTGTGATGGAGCGAGGAAGCCATAGCGTTTCATCATGGCCTGTCCCTGAGCACCTTGGATGAACGAGAGAAAGGCCTTCGCACGTTCTTGGCTCTTCACACCCTTGAGGATCACCGCGCCTTGTTCAATCGGTGGGTGCGTATCGGCTGGAATCTCCCAATAGTGGCCCGCTGCCTGCATCAGCGGTGCGAGCGCCAGCGACATCGCGATAATCCCAACGTCCGCCGCGCCGGATTCGATGAATTGGGCGGCTTGAGAAATGTTCTCTCCGAGCACCAGCTTGTCTTTCACTCGATCGTAGACCTGCGCATGCTCCATCGCAGCCACTGCCGCCCTGCCATAGGGCGCATGTTTTGGATTGGCAATAGCGATTTTCTTGATCGTCGTCTCAAGCAAGACTTCCAGCCCCTTGGAGAGATCCAGGCGCAAGTCCTTGCCGGCCCACAAGACAATCCGCCCGATAGCATAGAGATAGAGCGAGCCAGGAACGGTCAGACCTGCTTCTTCCAGTTTCCTGGGATAGGCAATGTCAGCGGAAAAGTAGAGGTCAAACGGTGCGCCCTGTTGAATTTGTGCAAAGAAATTGCCAGAGGACCCGAGCGTCAGCTTCACATGGTCGCCGGTCGATTTTTCGTACTCAGCCACGATTTCTTTGAAAGCAAAATTCAAATCTGACGCCGCTGCAATCATGAGTTCTCCGGCTGCCGCGACATTCACGCCCACGACAACGAACAGACACAACGCGATCATCATTCGAATCATGGGCCGACCTCGCTATACTCTGACTTTCATCTGAAGATAAAAATAATCCGTATCGTGGTTCCCACCGACAGGTAAATTGGCTGACGCAGGGAGTCGATCAAAGTACGATCCCTTGAACCAATGCACGAACCCGGCATCAATGTATAGGTTGTGGCTGAGAGCCCATTGCGCGCGCAATTCCACATCATGCCCAAGGTTGTTTCCAGATCCTCCGGTGGAATCCCTCAGTCCGGAACTTCCGAAACTGTCTTCGCTCTGAGCCAAATACCAAAATCGCTGTTTGAGTTGGATGGTCCAGCCTTGTGCCGGTGTCACAATCGCCCGCCACCCTGGGGAACTAAGGTTAGTTCTAAAAAACGGACCAAAAGTTCCAGTCGGCATATATTCAAATCGTCGAGCTCCGAACAACGTATCGAACCCCTCGTCCTGGCCATCGCCAGGCTTGCGGTCACCGCTGGCGTAGTCGTAGTGAATCAAGAATCTTGGAGACCAGGGAATATCGAACGTATACCCCAGATCCAGATGTTGAAAATGGGCGAAATGGTTCGTGACTCCACGAGTGCCGGTCTGCCACGCACTCTCAAGTTCATAATCCATCTCGCCCTGAGCGGGATCTTTAGAAAGACGAACTCCAAAAGTAGAGTACGTGCGATGGCCGGCAATGTCAGCCACACGCTGGTCATTCAAGCCCAAGTAGTAGGCGTCCATCTGAAGCCAGCGGATATGTCTGCTCTCCAAGTAGGTTCCCCAAAATATGGACTTGTCGTATTGCGTATCGAGTCTCACTTCATCCCGAATGACCGGTTCTACAAAAAATGCTCTGAACCGCCAGGTCTTGTCCTGGCCGATCTGCCAATGGACTCCATCGAATGCGTTCGAGGTATTTCGAAAATCATTTCTCGCGATCAGCCGGCGACGGCCGAAGTCCATCGTCATGCGACCGAAATGCACGTCCGTACGCAATCCGCTTCCCCCAACATTGTCCAGGGTCAATGACCCGAATAACTGCAAAACGTCATATTCGTTGACCGTCGTGGTATCTCTAAAGTCCCCACGCTCTCTGTCCAAATAAGCCCGCGCATCCTGTCCCTCAAAGAGGAACCGGAAGGGACCATAACCCCCCAATCCGATACGCAATCGTGAGCGAAGGGCGATTTGAGGATCAGTGCTCCCGTTTCCAATACTCTGGCTCGTTCGCCAGGGATGGTCGTATACTTCGAATCTGGTTCTATTTTCGATGCCCACGTCTACCCAGTCGGGTAGATTCATTGCGGTCTTCAAATACCTGCTCCATTCCAGTTCCTTCGATTGATTGAGGATCGCGTCGACAGGCTCAATCCGGTTTGTTCCGGTCTGTGCGTCAGCTCGCTCTTTGATGCGATGCATCGCATCAGAAAAACCAGAACCGTGCGCCTTCATCGTGGGCGAAGGCAAGTCCGACGGTGGCTCCGAAGCCAACGCTGCACCGCCAGCTAGTAACATCGCCAGTACGAATCCCAGCATGCCTGGTAGGGACAGTCTCCCGTCAGCCGACTCGTAGCGCATGGAGCGTTCCTGTTTCGCTGGTGTCATACCCGCCCAATGATTCGATCTCATTTCGAAACGGGCGGCTGACGATTGTCTCAAACAAATGCGCCAATGTTGGATGGGACTTCAGATAGGCTTTGGGCACGACAAGATCGTAACGCGCAGCTTGAAGCGGGACGAAGTCGAGTCCAAAGAGTTGCGCCGCGGATCGAATGCCGATCCCGACGTCCGCCTGGCGGCTTGCAACCGCGCGCGCAACTTCGAAATGCGAGGCGACAATCGTATTATAGCCCTTGACCTGATCCGAAGCGATTCCCGCCGCGTGCAACCGCTGATCCAGCAACAGCCTGGCTCCCGCCCCTTCTTCTCGATTTACAAGCGTGACATTGGGATCGGCGATGTCGCTGACTGCCCGGATAGACTTGGGATTGCCTGCTCGAATGAGCAAGCCCTCTTCCCATGTCGCAAAGGTAACGACATCGTAGTGCGAACTTTTCAGCGTACGGCGTAGAACCGGCAGGTTTGATTCCCCGGTCGTCGGATCGAAGAGATGCAGACCAGCGACATGCACTTCGCCCTGCAGCAAGGCTCGAAGCGCCGCCATACTTCCCATCGTCCAGCCGACCACGGCTGTCTGGTCCTTGCGCCGCCGCATATGTTCACCCGCAAGAAAGATCGCAGGGTCACAGCCTGCCACGGAGATGGCCTGTTCAATCGCCTGACGATCGCGCGAGAGTTTCACGCGTACCGTGGCGCCCGAGGTCTGACCATGCGCCTCGACGACATAGCCATCGGCAGGAACGGTGAAGGAAAGCGCCTCGCCCAATCCGCTTACCGGTCGCACGACTGTCTTCGAACCCACCGACGACACCTTGACTCGGATTGGTGATGCCTTCACGTCGCTATGCGGAAGATGGCCGATCAGCTTGCCCTCAACAATGTCCTCGGCTGTTCTGAGGTTGAAAAGATCTTCAACCCGGCAGGCCAGCACCGACGCCAGATGAAGCGCAACGGCTGTTGACGGCAGGTACAGATTCGACTCAATTGCAGAGATCGCTTGCCGAGTAATGCCTGCACGTGCAGCAAGTTCTCGTTGCGAAAAGCCTTTCTGCGCGCGGAGCGATTTGAGACAATTGGAAAATTTCGAGGTATTCTCGGCCAGTTTCCGTGGGCGCTTCATAGGCAGTGCATAGCAATTATAGTTGCTATATGTCAAGCATAATGGCTTTCCATTGCCTCGCCTGCACCCAGGTTAACTTCGGTACGAAGGCCCTGCCCTTCTTCCAGGCATGAGATCGACATTGACCCTCTCAGTTGCCTTCTCTAGGATCAGGCATCCGCTGTCTCACTCCTACGATACGTGCGCTCGAAGGAGGCCTACGATGCCTATTCAATGGAGCAGCATCACGACACTGTTGTTCGGACCTTCATTGCTCACGTTGATGCTCACAGCCTCCTATCCTGCCGCCGCAGACCAGTTCGGCACTCCGAAGGGTGATGAAGGCACACGCATTTTCAAAGCCACGGAGCATCCGCACTACAGCGGGCAGTTTCATCTTTCAGGTCAGAAGGCAACCCTGATCGGCAGCATGCAGGATCGCGCACCGTGGGATCACCTCGACTATGCCGGCAAACACCTGATACCGGTTCAAGGCTCCATCGACATCCAGGTGAATGAACTCACGAACAGCGGACAGGTCATTGCCGAGTTCGTCGAGGGCGCGGACCGATATCGAATCGTCTTCGATCGGTTTGCCGCGAAGGCTCCGTTTCAAGATGGCGGCGTTGCGACAAGGATCTATGAACATGGTGATTCCGGAAACGGCGACCCGCTGTATCCAAAAACCTGGCTCTATCTCGGCGGCTGGGGCAAGGCCACAATGCACAAGAACGATCAGGTGCTTTACAACGATTACGATGCCCATTTCATGGTCATGGAACGATCCCGTGATCCCAAGACCCATGAAGTCCGCTATCCCGTGAAGCGGATTCTGCCTGGCGGGGAAACCGATCCGGCGGGCATGGAAATCGATCTTTGGGTCCGGTCGAAAGAACAAAACACGAATAATTTTCCTCCCTTTGAAACCTTCGTTCATCTCTGTTGGGATGAAGTGACCTGGAAGTAACTCCTATGAATCCGTCGTGGCTGATTGTCGTGAGTTTCATCGCCTCCTTTCAGCTGGCCATCGGAGCGGTGGCTGCCCAGGCAGAGACCGCCGCTCATGCGCCTGCATGGAACTTTGATCGTGAGCAGCCAGGCACCCTTCCCAGTGAATTCTCAATTGGCACGTTGTTTGATGGACGGGCGGCTGGAGAGTGGCAGGTTCTCGCGACTGAGCGTGCGAAAAGTCCCCCGCATGTACTTGCCCAACTCATGGCTAAAGGCGCGGAACATGCCTACAAGATCACTCTGATCAAGGGAATCGTCGCCTCTGACCTGAATCTTCAAGTCTCGTTCTTGCCGATCCAAGGACAGGCAGACATGGGAGGTGGTTTAATTTGGCGGGCGGCCGATGATCGCAATTACTATCTGGCAAGGGCCAACCCGTTAGAACAAAATATTCGTGTGTATCGGGTCGAGAATGGCATTCGACACCTGTTAGAAAACTTCAACCAGACTATTGACGTGAGGCAGTGGCACACGATGCAGGTTACCCATCAAGGCTGTCACGTGAACATCTTCTTTGACGGCAGGCAAGTCCTGAATCTTTGTGAGAAGACGTTCCAGACCGGGATGATCGGACTATGGACCAAGTCGGATGCCGTCACCTACTTCGACGATCTTCAGTTCCAGCAGTTGAAATGAACGCGAAAATGAGAAGGAACTCACCGCGATGATGAGGTGGCCATGCTCGCGAAAAAGATGTCGAAGAACCAGGTAAGCCTCCCAAGAAAACACTGCGGGACATTCCTGAGACCGACGACTTCGATATCACCGCACAAGGCGGAGTGCTGATTCTCAGACCAGCCACCGTGGGTGATCCAGGCTCTCGACTCGCAACCGAGAGGCGAGCCCATGGAAGGACGCTTACTCAGGCTTACGCTTCGCCAATAACTTTTGACGCCGCCGTTGCGCCTCAAGCTGCTTGGATTTTTTTCTGACGCTCGGCTTTTCGTAAAACCGCCGCCGCTTCAGTTCGCGGAAGAGTCCTTCCCCCGCGAGTTTTTTCTTGGCAATTTTGAGAGCTTTCTCGACATTATTATTGAAGACTTTGATTTCCATGCTTTCAGTCTACGTGCTTTCTCAGGCGATGCCTGTATAGGTTTTTCTCTCGTGCCATACTGACCAAGGGGTGCAGTGTAACATAGCCCCCTCAATTCCTCCAATAGTATGTCATGCGAATCGATTAGAAGGAAGGGCCTAAGCCGGTATTGTGTTAAATATCTATGATGTCTGTAGCCCAGAGCCACACCCCTCGATTACCCTGAGCACGACACAATTTCCGTCATATTCAACTTCGCCCGTTGACCTACTCTTCTGAGAAAAGCAGCCTTACCCCTATGTCCGTCTCCTAGCAGCCTGTCGGACTTCTCATCAATTTTGCCTGCAACCCAGCACTGCTGAGCCAATGTGATCGTATGTTCATCAAACGGATGTTCAGGTTTCCATCAAAGAGCTGGTCACACTCTCACGCACGACCGTTGCCGTCGTCAATCATGCCGTTGCGGCTCTACGCGATCCCGCCAGCACAAACATTCGCTTCACGTTCCACGCCATCGCCACCAGATTCCACTCGCCTTTGACGTGTGCCAGTCCGCGTAGCGAGAATTGACGGAATCCCAATATCGCCTTGATGATGCCGATGACCGGCTCCACCGTGCATTTACGTTTCGCATAGAGTGCCCGTCCTGCCCTCGTCAGGAGCACATGCCGCATCGTCTCCACCTCCGTCGCATCTTCCTTGAGCGGTGGTGGTTCGGTAAATCGCGCCAGCGGATCAGGGTGATGCGCCTCCCGCTTCATCGCAATCAGCGGGGTCATCGCCTGTTCACCACAGGCCTTGACGTTGGCCTCGGAGAAGTACCCTGTGTCCGCGACCAGGTTGACCGGCTGCCCCAGTTCAGCCGGCAAGGCCTTGAGCTGCGTGAGGATGGGCGCGACCTGTTGTTTGTCATTGCACGCCTGCACGGTGTCGGTCGTCACGATCAGCAGGCTGTCCATGTCCACCGCAACCTGTCCGTTGTAGCATTGCTCGTAGCCACCCCCAGAAACCTTCATGATGCGCGATTCTTCATCGGTGAGATTGATCTGGTCTTTGTCCCGCGCACCTTCTACCGGTGGAACAGGCCGTGTGCCGCGAGCAGGCTTGCCGCTGTCCCTCGATTTGGCCGCACGCGTATCCAGCTTGGCCTGGTAGTCGGCCTGCTCCTGATCGAACCGTTCTTTGGCATGTTTTCCGATCTTGATTTTAGCTACGGCGATGGCCTTGAGCCGGTCTTCACGCCGGGTGATCTCTTCGGGCAGGTTCATGCCGTCAGGTATCGTCTCATTGTCCGCTGCTTCGGCTAATTCCATGAGTTTCCTTACTTCGCCTTGCAGTTGCTCTTCCAGTTTCTTGATGTGTCCATAACTCAAGGCACTGTGTCTGGATGCGTTGGCTTTGAGCTTGCTGCCATCCAGTGCGATGTTGCCGAGCTTGAGCACCCCCATCGTGCGGGCGATCATCAGGACTTGCACCATCAGCACTTCGATGTCTTTCAAAAATCGTTTGCGAAAGGTGTTCAGGGTGTCGTGGTCTGGGTGCTCATCCGCGGCCACAAAACGAACGGCGATGGAATCGTAGGTGGCGTGCTCCAGTTTCCGGCTGGAGAACACGCCCGTGGCATAGCCGTACACCAGGATGGAGAGCAGCAATGCCGGGTGAAACGGGGCACTCCCGCTGGTGCCATAGGCGCGCACCATGGGTTGTACGTCGAGTTGCTCGACGATTTCAACGATGAAGCGGGCCAGATGCTGTTCCGGCAGCCAATCGTTCATCGACGGCGGGAACAGGTAGTTCATCTCGCGTTTGATGGGTTTGAACCGGCTCATACAGACTCTCCAGCTTGTTGAGGAACACGCGTCATTATACCGATGTGCAAGAGTCCGGCGTCAGGGTTTAGTGATTTGATAATGCGGGAAGTCCGACAGGCTCCTAGGACTCATGGTAACGTTGGGGGCAAGAAACACCATTACCATTGATCAACGACATCTTGCCCGCTGTCATGTTGAAGAAATGAAGGTTTCGGGTATCCCCAAAAGACTCCCGACCCCACTATTTTGAGCGCATTCTTCTCAGGCTGCGCGTTGCGCGAGCTCAGAAGATCATCAGGCTCCATCCCATCCTCTGTTCCGCGAGCAGGAGGACGACCAGGTTACAATCTCATGCTTCCTCCAAGCTTGCGCATACCTCCTCCAGAAGGGTGGCCTGGTTGATCCTCGATTGCGCGCATCGAACGAGGCCCTTCTGAGGGCGCGCGTTCCGCGAGCAGGAGGACGACCAGGCCACACTCCCTCCCTCTACTTTACTTCTCTTTGGCCAAGGGATATCTTTCCTCCCTGTTCCATCTTCCAACCCGTACAAGCTGGAGGCTGTGCCTGGATCGAAATCATGCCAATCAATATCAACCTGCTACACATCTCGGGAAGGAGACTGCCATGTTACGAAGTTTATGCGCCTTGATCGTGATCGCCGGCCTGTTCGGGACAACCCCGCTCTGGGCGGCGCAGATGAGCCGCCCTCAAGTCGAGTATTCAGCGGATTCGACGATCCAAAATGAAGAAGGCACCATCCAGCAGCATGTTTATGCGACTCCGACCAAGGAGCGCAAGGAGATGCTGACCGGCGAAGGCGATGGAGGGATTCAGATTTTCCGATACGACACGAAAGTCATGTGGATCCTCATGCCGTCCGAGAAAATGTACATGGAAAATTCGATGATAACGGGAAAAAGCAAGGGC
>JBGTMB010000278.1:0-3095 GCA_041743755.1 Nitrospiraceae bacterium
ATCCCGACGATACCGATGCCGAGTCCCGGCAGACCGGCGCTCAGCAGCGCACTGCCGCAGCCGGCAAAGACGAGCCAGAAGGTGCCGAGTGCTTCGGCGGCTAAGCGTCGCCCCATCGTGTGCCCGCTCCCAGTGAATCCCAGTGCGCACTATGCCGTGGGGCGCGTAAAAGTGCAAGCGGACCTCAATGTCAGACCAGCCACGCTCGTCATAGGGCTCACGGGCGGGCCTCCAGCACCAGATTGAACGGCGTCTGTGTCGTGCGGCGGAATCGTGTGAATCCACCTTTCATCACCACGTCTCGCAGTCTCGCTTCCCCGGCTTGGGCGCCAAGGGCCGGGCCATTGGATGCCAGAGAAGCGGGCACGCAGACCATTGTCGATGCCGCGTAGAAGACTCGGCCCACCGGATTCAGATTATCTTCGACGCGATCGTTTGCGAATGGCTCCACAATCATCCACGTGCCATGCTGCGCGAGTGTTTTTTTGACGTGTTTCGCGGCGCCGATAGGGTCGCCCATGTCATGTAGACAATCGAAGTGGGCGACAAAATCATATTTCTTGCCTGGATAGTTTGTGGACTTTGCTGCGGCAAAGGTCACGTTCTTCAGCCTTGCCTCCTTGGCCCGTTTGCGAGCGGTCAGGATCGATGGCGTATGGTAATCAAAGCCGAAGAACGTCGATTTGGGATAGGCCTGTGCCATGATGATGGTGGATGCCCCGAATCCACAGCCGACATCCGCGACTTTCGCACCACTCTTGAGCATTGTCTCTACGCCGTCGAGAGACGGAATCCAATTTGCTATCAGGTTGCCTAAGTAATTCGGGCGAAAAAATCTCTCTGTGCCTTCAAATAGCCGGTGGTCGTGCTGATCCCATCCAAGACCCTTACCGGTCTTGAATCGTTGTTCGATCTTGGGATTCGCTGAAAACGTGGCCGCAATGACTTGAAATGCGCCGGGGAGAAAGCACGGACTGCTTTCATCGGCCAGAGCCATGGCTTGTTCTTCAGGGAGCCGGTATCGGCCGGTTCCGGCATCATAGGTCACATAGCCGCCTGCTGCCTGATTGCCCAGCCATTCACGGATGTACCGTTCTGCCGTTTTTGTGGCCTTCGCGAGTTCAGCCGGTGTGACGGGGCCCATCATTGCCATGGCTTTATAGAGACCCAGCTTGTCGCCAAGAAGCACCATGTTGGCGCTGAGCGCGGCGCCAATATCACCAATTGCCTTGCACATAAATTCATTCAGCTTGTCTTGGTCGACTGCCATGCCGCACCTCCCTGAAGTAACTCGGTGCATTCTTCGCAAACTGTCCGCTGCTGTCAAGTCTGAACCAGAGGAGTAGAATGCCAGTTTCAATATGAGGAGGAATCGAGTATGAAAGACTATCGTGTGAAACCTGGCTCACCACTCAAATTAGATCGGCATGATCCCGACCACACCGCTGACTATAAGAAGACCGATCAAGGGAAAGATAAAGCCAAGGCTGTGACGGCAGAACTGACCGGACGGCTCGGTGAACTCCAAGAACGACTCTATGCCAATGGGACACGATCGCTGCTCATCGTGTTGCAAGGGATGGACACCAGTGGCAAGGATGGGACGATCAAGAGTGTGATGTCTGGTGTGAATCCGCAGGGCTGCAAAGTTGTGTCCTTCAAAGCTCCGTCGTCGGAGGAGCTAGGCCATGATTTTCTGTGGCGTGTGCATCAAAAGGCGCCGTCCCACGGTCAGATCGGCATCTTCAATCGCTCGCATTATGAAGATGTGCTCATCACTCGCGTCCATGGGTGGGTATCGGACAAGGTTGTGAAGCAGCGGTTCGGTCAGATCAGAGAATTCGAGGAGTTGCTCTATGAAAGTGGGACGACCATCCTTAAATTTTTTCTGCACATCTCGAAGGATGAACAGAAAGTGCGGCTGGAGGAACGTATCCACGATCCGGAGAAGCGCTGGAAATTCAACGAAGGGGATCTCGAAGAACGAAAATTGTGGAAGAACTACATGGAGGCGTTCGAGGATATGATGGCGGCCACGAATACCGATCATGCGCCATGGTATATCGTGCCAGCCAATCGGAAATGGTATCGGAACTTTGTGGTCGCCAATTGTGTTGTCGACGCATTAGAAAAGATGAAACTACGAACACCCACGGCTCCCGCAGGGGTCAACTTCGAAACGTTGAAGATTGTGTAACGTGGCGAGCAGGACACCCACCCGACAGCGACTCTTCATCCGGAACGAACCTGGGCAGGGCCGGCGAATCTGAGTCCCTGAATCCTGTGTGGCTATTAGGTTCATTTCGTATCTGAAGAGTCTGTTTCTTGACACCTTGGGCAGGGCTATATTAGCATGCGCCTCCAGATTGACGGGCGCGTAGCTCAGGGGGAGAGCGCTACCTTGACACGGTAGAGGTCGACGGTTCAAGACCGTCCGCGCCTACCACCTAGCTGATCGGTATCTGTTTGCCTCTGGCAGACGGAGGGGGTATGTTTTTTCTTGTGCGTGAATTGCTTGAGTGCCAGTCATGAAAATTACGCTCAAAGATGGCAGTAGCAGGGATGTTCAAGCGGGCCAGACGGTCGGCTCTGCCCTGTCGGCTCTCGGTCTGAAGCTTGGGTCAGACATACTTGCGGCTAAAGTAAATGGCCACACCGTAGATCTCTCAAGTGTCTTAACGGAAGATGCTGAAGTGACTCCGCTGAAATTCGACAGCACTGAAGGCCGTGAGGTCTATCGTCATAGTAGTACGCACATTATGGCGCAGGCTGTCAAAGAGGTGTTTCCTACAGCACAGTTAACGATCGGTCCGGCCCTCGAAGATGGTTTTTTCTATGACTTTGCCTTTGAGCGACCATTTACTCCGGAAGATCTTGGGAAAATTGAGTCGCGAGCACGGGAGATCGTGAAGCGCTCCCTTCCCGTCACACGAGCAGAATTGTCGAAGCAGGAAGCGGTGAAGTTGTTTCAGGAACGAGGGGAAGCGTACAAGGTTGAGTTAATCCAAGGACTCACCGAAGGACAAACGATCTCCGTCTATAGCCAGGGTGAGTTCACCGACCTCTGCCGCGGTCCCCATCTTCCTACGACAGGC
>JBGTMB010000279.1:0-3360 GCA_041743755.1 Nitrospiraceae bacterium
GTGATGCGGCGACCACACTCGCGCCGACCAAACCATGCGCTATCGGTAACGGCATCTTAACCGGTCAATCCTCGTCTGCGATCTCGATTGCGTTGCAAAATTATTTTGAGAGCGGTGAAGGGCGCCTTTATTAAATAATCGGACGCCGGGTCAAGACTTTTCATGAAGCCTTTATACCCTCATCTAGTTGATAGATACGCGACCAAGCATGGGCCCTTCCCTCATTTCTGAATACACGATGATCTTTTCATGTAGTGTTCGAAGGAGCGCTGTATCTTAAAGGATGTACGCCGCGCGTCCTCACCCCGCAGGACGTTATAGCATAATCTTTGGGGACTATGCCGGGCGAAGACGTTCAGCCTCGACGCCCTGTCCGCGGATAACCATAAACGGCGGACAAGTTCTCTGTGAGAGGCACGTTATTTCGCGGTCGGTTCCAGTGACCTGTCAGGCGAGCCGATTCGTCAGTTCTTACTCAGGAACTCCAGCACAGCCTGATTAAACTCCTTTGGCTTATCCATGTGGAGCAGGTGAGTGCCCCCGGGAATCACGACTTTTCTGGCCCCGCCAATGCCCGATACCAGATTATCCGTGATCGCTATGTAAGCGGGATGATCGTTTTGACCTACGATTATCAGCACCCGGGCGCGAATCTCCGAAAGCCTCTCACTGGCTGACGGCTCGGTCGGCTGCCAGAGCCTCACGAGAGCAAACTCGGATTCGAACATGTCTCGATTATCCAGATAGATTTGCCGTATCTTTTCCCGCGCCGCTGAATTCTCCCTGGAGATGAAGAAAGGAAGATCCAGGAGAAACTGAATCACCCGCGGGAGCCCTTCTTTTTTCGCCATCGTCGAGAGCGCCAGGACGCTGTCCAGGTTTGCTTGTGATTTTGCGTCGGCGCTCGTGCCCGTCGCCGCCAGAATCAGGTGATCCACCATTTCAGGATGCTCGAGGGCAAAATCAATCGCGATCGCTCCCGAGAACGACAGACTGATGATGTGCGCCTTCCGGACATTGAGAAACTTGAGTAGAGCATAAAGATCCTGGCTGTGAGAAAAGGGTTTGAGCGGTCGCGCCGACTTTCCAATACCGCGGATGTCATAGCGAATTGCCTTATGGTATCCGGCGAAGGTCTCGAATTGATCATCCCAGGCCCTTCTATCCAGCGTTCCGCCGCCGCTGATCAAAACCACAGGAAAGCCTTTGCCCATCATCTCGTAGTAAAGACTTGTTCCATTCACCCTGGCCATTCCCTTCTTCATAGGTTCTGCACCTCGTACTTCGTTAAAGGCGACAAGGAGGATCAGCATTGAAAGCAGCCGGTACGGGTGAGCTCGAAATATATTCACAGGTTGTTTGCCTCCGCGTGTGATTTCTCGCAAGCGAAGTGGCGCGCGCGCCGCGAAAATCTCAGGAACTATTTGGAATAAAGAGGTCGCTGATTGCGCGTCCGCTCGAATGATTTGTTCTGCCGCCTGTCCGTAGAAAGAGCCTGCTTGCATGGATGCGGGCATTCGCTGCTCATACGGATTCGGATCACGCTCTTTCTTCCGCAATTGTAGCCGGTAAGACATTAACCACGCTGCTCTTGCTTTAACAACTTCTGCTTGCGCCCGATGCCCCAGCGATAACCGCCAAGGCCGCCGTCTTCGCGGATGACGCGGTGGCAGGGCGTTGCGAGGGCGACCGGATTCGTGGCACAGGCGCGAGCCACCGCACGCGCGGCCTGCGGCTGTCCGATGGCGTGGGCGATATCTCGATAAGAGCGCGTGCTGCCGTAAGGGATGAGGCGTAGTTCTTCCCAAACACGTCGCTGAAACGCCGTCGCCTGCACGTCCAGAGGCAAGTCGAGTGAGGTTTGGTGCCCGTCCAGATAACGCACCAGAGGCTCAATCCATTCTGCCAGTGTCGCCTCATCTTTGCGTATTTCGGCGGCTGAAAATTCGTCGCGCAGTATATTTTCAAGCTCCTCGTCGGAGTCGCCCAAACGAACGGCACACAGCCCGCGCCCGGTCGCGGCGACGAGCAAGCGTCCCAGAGCGCAACCAACGATTGCATAAGTGATAACCACTCCTGTTCCGCCGCGAAGGTACACGGCGGGAGTCATGCCCAACTCTGAATTCGCTTTCTCATACAGACGGCTGCTCGAACTATAACCAGCGTCGTACATCGCAGCAGTCACGGATTCTCCTTCTTTAATATGCTCTTTGAATTGGCTGACACGATGCGCCGCTGCATACTGACGCGGCGTAACGCCCGTGAGGTTCTTAAATGTTCGCTGCAAGTGATAAGGACTGATGCCTAATTCAGCGCTGAGAGCGGCAAGCGACAACGAACCTTCCGTATGAGACTCAAGTATCCGGCAGGCGCGTTCGACCGTTTCCACCCGTGGATCACCTGAACGCTGCGGTCGGCACCGCCGGCAAGCGCGAAATCCGGCGATCTCAGCGTTTTCATGAGAAGCAAAGAACTCCGCTTGCTCCCTTCGCGGACGGCGCGATGGGCATGACGGCTTACAATATATTCCCGTTGAGCGCACGCCATAAACGAAGACTCCGTTAAAGCGTGCGTCTCTCATTTGCACCGCCTTCCAGCGCGCTTCTTCATCTATCATTCGCACTTCCAAAAGCACATTCTGATTTTTGCTCATAATTTCCACCTCGACACGTATGTTATGGCAAACACGCGTGACGCCTCTATCCGAATCTTGCCTTCAAACTCAAACGAATTTTGAGCGCAGGAAACGGACATGTGGCGGGCGGCTCGAATGTTCTGCCGGGCTGCCCGCGCACGGAGCGCGGAACTGCCGGCAGGCAATCGCGTATCGTGAGCGCCTGAGATTGCTGCCACTCGGATAAGTAGCGGAGTTCAGGAACTTCGCCGTTGAAGCGAGGGAGTCAAACCGTCGATTCCGGCTGCTTCATGGCACGGCGCGAAGATGTATCACGTAACGAGCACGGCTACCATCGAATGCGTACCGGCCCCCCCATTGCTCCGCTGCTTTCGGCGGCGGGTTGAAGGTACACGTATTATCATTGTTTACGGTGATGCTTACCACGCCGAGAGTGTCATCAGTGTTGGAAGCATCCCTCTCGAAAAGGACAAAGTCGTAAACGTACCCCAGCGCTGGATCGAGCGTGCTGCCGACTTCGAGATTCAATTCACGGAACTCATCTCTGCTCAGCCGGGCGATATCAGCATGTTCGCGGACGACGCCAGAGGTAGAGCCGTCTCTCCATGCGAGACGACAACCAACCTCATCCGTCGATCCCTGTAGCAAACCGTCGTTTGTATCCAGGCACTGTATTCTATTCAGAAATATGCGCGGCATTGGGTCTACCTCCAAATTGGGGAGCT
>JBGTMB010000280.1:0-10459 GCA_041743755.1 Nitrospiraceae bacterium
TGGACGCGATTGCCTGGAAGCTGAATACCCGGCCACGCAAATCGCTGGGCTTCAGATGTCCCGCAGAGTTGTTCACTCCGGACGCGTTCGATTTCAGGCAGCACCATGCTGCGCTTTTTGCACTTGGTCATTGAAACCGCCGAGTCAAAATATCGACAGGTGCTGATCTATATTCATGGCTTCTCCAATCTTCCGGAACATGCATTTGAAAATACCCAGGAATTCCAGTCGCTCTGTAACAAGGAAAAGAGTGGCGAGGTCTTGGTGATTCCAATCATCTGGCCCTGCGATAACGATCTTGGCCTGGTGAAAGACTATTGGGACGATCAAAAGTCAGCGGATCAAAGCGCCTTTGCATTTGCCAGAATGTTCCAGAAGTTTATGGCCTGGAGAAGTTCGGCGAATTCCAATCCCGAAGACGATCCGTGCTTGAAACGCATCAATGTGCTCGCGCATTCCATGGGCAATCGCGTCCTTCGTGAAACACTGAGCAACTGGCAGAAGTACGATCAACCGAATGGATTGCCCCTGTTATTCCGCAATACATTCCTAGTGGGGGCCGACATTTTGAATGAATCGCTGCACAAGGGGGAGCCAGGCGAGCTGATCAGCCATGCGTCACGGAATGTGGTGGTCTACTACGCCTCTGACGACTTGGCGCTGCGTGCGAGCAAAGTAGGGAACGTGAAAAACGCGGAGGCGTCTCGCCGTCTTGGGCACACGGGACCTGAAGACATGGACCTGACGCCCAAAAACGTGTACGCCATCGATTGCGATGAGGTCAATACCATCTATGACCCGCCGAAGGGGCATTCCTATTTTCGATCAGGCAAGACCAAGGGCACACCCGGCGTGGTGTTCGATCACATTTTCGACACGATGCTCACAGGCCGTGTATTCCCAAGCGATGAGTTCAGGAAATCAAGTATCCTGGCGTTACCGAAGTCCAGGAAATCATCCTAACAGGCTGTTGATAACGCCACTCTTCTCACCCGCCCAACCCCTGCGCGCCGAGACGCGCCTTTCACCAGGCATCGTTCTCGCATCGCTCAGAGGCTCACCGTTGAGGGAGGAACTCTTCAGAGGTCGGAAACACTGGAAGGGCTTTTCCGTTCGCCAAGATTCATTAGGAGGGGCGAACGGCCCACACGAAGTGCGGTCTGTACCTCCTCGTCTCTTCGCTCGCTGCGGCCTTGCTGAACGGCATCGCGTTCAATTCATAGTTACTGGCGAATCAAGCGTGAGAAGCCTGCCAGGAGACCTCGGTCAGAGGAGTGCTTGAAGTTTGCTCAGTGTCTCTGCGATCACGGCGCTCGGCGCCGCCCCTTTCTTGACGGCCTTTCGGACTTTCCAATCGAGGCTCTTCACTTGATCCGCAAGCACCACGCTCGCGTGGTCTGGCGCGTCAACTATCACGACTTCAAACGGATAGCCTTTCTTTTGGCTGGTCATAGGACAGCAGAGCATCAGTCCGCTCAAACGATTGTAATTTGCCGGCGACAGCACGAGCGCTGGCCGATGCCCGGCCTGTTCGTGGCCCGCTTGAAGATTAAATTGCAGCCAGACGATGTCGCCACGGTCAGGCACATAAGACCGCCTGCTCATTATAGTGCCTCTCGACCGACAGGCCCACCGAAGTTGAGTTCGTGGTGTACATTGCGAGGCGTGATGCGCTTGATGAGATCCTCCAGCCGATAGACGCGGCGGAGATGCGGCCGTACGACAAGCGTTCCTTCTCGTACTTCGATATCGACAGGATCCTTCTCTCGGAGTCCTGCCTCTTCGGCCACGCGTTTGGGTACCCGAATGGCTAAGCTGTTACCCCATTTTTGAGCGGTGGTTTTCATCGTGGGCTTCCCCCATGTCTGCATCGTAGATACGGTGTCGATACTATACAAAAGCTCGGAGGCATGTCAAAGAGAGATGGCTAGTCGATGCGCAACAACGATCGCTACGGCCTGACCGCTACTGCAGGTAGGCACGAAAAGAATCGGCTGGTCCCCCCTGATTGACCAGCCCAATGCAGGGCTAACGAAAGCTGTACGGTTCCCGTCCAAATACAGCTTCAACGGAGCAGGCATCACCGCCCCGCTCAACTACGGGCATCTCTCCCTCCTCACCCACCTCTCAAAGGACTGGCAATTGAACAAGGCCTCTTCACTTCTTTACGCATCTCGTTACGGAGCAGCCAAGGCCGCCTTCGATTGCGCGCGTCGAACGAGCACATTCTGATCCTGCGCATTCCGCGAGCAGGAGGACGGCCAGGCGACCCTCCCTCTCTATTCTTCTAATTTCTGCTTCTTTTTCCCCATTTTGCTCTCCGTCCCTCGCCAGAGCCGGACAATGTTATCCTTGTGCTTGATCCAGATCAGCGCGCTGATAACCAGGGAAAAGATGAAGAACTCCTGTCGCTGTTCATTCACAATCGTCACGATCGGAAAACATCCAAAAGCGGCCAGCGCGCCGCCGGATGAATAGCGCCAGATCGCGACGGCGCCCAGCCAGATCAACAATAAGAGGAGTCCGATAGAAGGAGAGAGGCCCAGCACCACTCCCACGGCCGTCGCCACACCTTTCCCTCCTTTGAACCCCAGAAACGGCGAGAACATGTGCCCAAGGATCGGGGCGAACGCTACGACCATGATGTAGGATTCAACGGTGAGCCAATGCATCGCAACCCAGGCACAGACCCATCCCTTGCCGAAGTCGCCAAGCAGCGTGAGAATCCCTGCCTTCTTGCCGGACACACGCAGCACGTTGGTGAAGCCGATGTTCTTGCTCCCGACCGTTCGTGGATCGAGCAGGCCCAGCGCCTTCGATACCACGATACCGAACGGAATGCCTCCCAGCACGTAGGCAAGCACCGTCATCAACAGGCAGAGGAGTTCTTCGTTCATGGATCAGGGGATGAATGATGGGAGGTGCAGATATCGAGAACACGTACGAGACCGACACAGGACGCTCAACACTTCTATCCTCTTTGTGAGTCGTGCGCCAGTCGTCAGCCACTGCATCATCGGACCATCGGTTCAATGATGCAATGAATCAATTACAGCCCCTTCGCCACGACTTGCCTCCAGAAACTCCACACATATTGACCACCTGAGAGGTAGCCGAGCACCAACGAGAGGTACAACGTCACGATACCAGCCAGGTGTAAATTGCCGAGATCGGACACAAACGTGTCTTCGAGAATCAACAGCACGATCGCCACGACTTGCAACGCCATCTTGTACTTGCCTGTCGTCTCTGCCGCAATCACCATGCCTTCGCCTGCGGCAATGGCACGAATACCCGTGACCGCCACTTCGCGCGCGATGATGAATATGGCGACCATCGCACTCACACGATCGACGTTGACCAGGAGAATCAAGGCGGAGAGGACCAATAACTTATCGGCGATGGGATCGAGGAGCTTCCCGAGCGTGGTCACCTGGCCGTTACGGCGAGCCAGGTAACCATCCAACAAATCGGTCACCGCGGCGACGACAAAAACGATGGCGGCGATGAGAGATCGGTCCGGAGTCGGCGTGGCAAACAGCACCACGAAAACAGGGATCATAAGAATGCGTGAGACCGTGATGAAATTCGGCAGGTTGAGCGATTCCTGTCCGACCGATCTCCATGCCGCTATTACCCGATTCATCAGTAACCCATTCCGTTAGCCGGTCAACAAAAAGAGCCCTATCGTAGCATCATGGAACAGTATTCCATCACAGAATGCTCAAAATGTTCGATCGCAAGGCCGCAGGCGAATCGAAACCTGAGGCGTACCCTCTGGGGTACGTTGAGGATTTCGATGAGCCGAGAACGAAGCTAGCGAACATTTTCAGCATTCTGCAATTAGACGATGCCGTGTTTCAGCAGGTCATGCAAATGCACAACCCCGACAATTCGCTCGGCCGTGTCTGCAACAACAAGCGTGGTAATGGAATACCGTTCCATCATTTCCACCGCCTTAGCTGCCAGTTCATCTGGGCCGATCAGCTTCGGATCATGCGAAGCCAAGGACCCGGCAGTCGTGTTGGAAAAATCTCCCCCTTGTTGGAGAAACCGCCGCAGATCGCCGTCGGTAATGATTCCCGTCAACGCGCCAACCTGGTCGACGACTGTGGTCATACCAAGCTTCTTCGCCGACATTTCGAGAATGGCCTCCGATGCCAAGACCGTGTCTCTCACCTGAGGGAGTTCTTTCCCGACATGCATGACATCCCGCACTTTCACCAATAGTCGGCGGCCAAGTGTCCCACCTGGATGGAATTGGGCGAAGTCCTCCTCCTTGAACCCACGCTTCTCGAGCAGCGCGACGGCTAACGCATCGCCCATTGCGAGTGTAGCGGTCGTGCTCGCCGTGGGGGCCAGTCCCATCGGACAGGCCTCTTCTGCGACGGATACATCCAGCGCAACGGTACTATTCTTGGCCAGCGTCGAACTCATTCGACCGACGATAGCCATAATAGGAATGCCCATGCGCTCCATGAAGGGCAACAGCTGCAATATTTCCTGTGTCTCCCCGCTGTTCGAAATCGTAATGAGGACATCGCCGCGCGCCAACATACCAAGATCACCGTGAAGCCCTTCGGCAGGATGGAGAAAAAACGACGGCGTCCCCGTACTTGCCAGCGTCGCAGCGATCTTCTGCCCGATCAACCCAGACTTGCCCATGCCCGACACGACGACTTTACCCTTACAATCGTAGAGCAGGTCCACGGCCTCTGAGAACCCGCCATCGAGCCGCTGAACGAGGGCTTGAACGGCACGCGCTTCGATATCTAACACACGCCGGCCTGCGTCGAGACTGGTTCGGCTCTTCGGTGTCGCCGATCGAGCGCCGCTTGGCTTGGTTACTTTCGAGGTTGTGACGCGTCGCATATCCGCATGACCCGTTCTAGCAAAGCTTTGAGCTGATGGAGTGGCACCATATTGGGTCCGTCCGACAAGGCCTCATCAGGATTGGGATGCACTTCCATAAAGAAGCCATCTACTCCAACGCCGGCTGCCGCGCAGGCCAATGGCTCAACGAACTCACGCTGGCCACTAGACTTCGTGCCACCGCCGCCCGGCAACTGCACACTATGGGTGGCGTCGAAGACCACCGGGTAACCGAAGCTCCGAAGGACTGGAAACGACCGCATATCGACGACGAGATTATTGTAGCCGAACGATGATCCCCGTTCGGTCAGGACGATTTGCCGATTTCCGCACTCCTCCACTTTTTTCACCGCGTTGCCCATTTCTTGCGGCGAGAGGAACTGGCCCTTCTTCACGTTCACGACTTTGCCGGTCTTGGCCGCAGCAATGAGCAAGTCGGTCTGCCGACAGAGGAACGCGGGAATCTGGAGCACATCCACGATTTTCCCTGCCTCAGTCGCCTGCTCTTCGGTGTGGACATCCGTCAACACAGGAAGGCCCAGTTGATCCTTCACCTTCTTCAACACCGCCAGGCCTTGTTCCAGCCCAGGCCCTCGATACGAGTGGATGGAGGTCCTGTTCGCCTTATCGAAAGAAGATTTAAAAATATAGGGCATGCCCAACGTCTGCGCAATTTCAGCAATGCGCGCCGCCGTCTCCAGCACAAGCTGTTCACTCTCGATGACACAAGGCCCGGCAATCAAAAACTGTCGATGGCCAGCTCCGACTTTAAATGAACTAATTTGTACTTCGTGACTCATCTTCGCCTTTATGCGATCTGGAGGATGCTCAAACTGATCTTTCAACAAGGCCGCAGACGAGACAAGACCGGAGGCGTAGCCTCTCGGCTACGTTGAGGATCTTGTCGAGTTGAGAACGCCGTTGAAAGGCAGTTTCAGCATCCTCATTCTAGTGGCCGCATTTGCGGCGAAGCGCCGCCCCCACAAACCCGCTGAAGAGCGGATGCGGACGGTGTGGCCGCGAATTGTATTCCGGATGGAACTGTGTCGCAAGAAACCAAGGATGGTCTTTCAATTCGATGATCTCCACCAGCCGTCCGTCCGGTGAAAGCCCGCTCAGCACAAATCCTTTGGCGAGCAATCGCTCGCGGTACGCGTTGTTGAATTCATACCGATGCCGATGACGCTCACGTACCTCGCTCACCCCGTACATCTTTTGGGCCAAGGTGCCCTCCCCCAGCACACAGACATAGGACCCCAGCCGCATCGTCCCACCCTTGTCGCTGACGGACTGTTGATCCGACATCAAATGGATGACGGGATCGGAGCAGGTTTCGTCGAATTCCGCGCTATTGGCGCCGGCCAGCCCTGCGACGTTCCGCGCAAACTCGATCGTCGCGCACTGCATGCCTAGACACAAACCGAGGAACGGAATCTGGTGTTCTCGTGCATAGCGAATCGCGGCAATCTTTCCTTCGATCCCGCGCCCGCCGAAACCGCCGGGAACCAAAATGCCATCGACTTCGCGGAGAATGCGCTCGGTCCCTTGCCGTTCAATCTCCTCCGATTCGATCCACTGAATGTTCACCCGCGTTTCATGGTCAATGCCGCCATGCACAAGCGACTCTGAGAGACTCTTGTAGCATTCCTTCAAGCCCGCATACTTGCCGACCAAGGCGACCGAGACTTCATGCTTGGGATACTTGATCTTCTGAACCATCGCATCCCACTCGCGCAGATTCGGTGGACCGGTCTCAAGTTGCAACTGGCGCACGATCAGCTCATCCAACCCTTCCTTCCTAAATACGATCGGCACTTCATAAATCGTCTCGACATCCTTGGCCGTAATCACCGCGTCTTTCTCGACGTTACAAAACATGGCGATCTTGCCTTTGAGTTCCGGCGGCAGATACCGATCGGTTCGACAGAGGAGGATATGCGGCTGGATACCGATCTCTCGGAGCTTATTGACGGAGTGCTGCGTTGGTTTGGTCTTCAGCTCACCGGCTGTGCCGATGTACGGCACCAGCGTCAAATGAACATAGAGAACATTCTCGCGGCCGACATCGTACGGCATTTGGCGAATCGCTTCGAGGAAGGGCAAGCTTTCGATGTCACCGACCGTACCGCCGATTTCCACGATCGTCACATCCATCCCCTGAGAAATGCGCATGATGCACTGCTTGATCTCGTCGGTGACGTGAGGCACCACCTGCACCGTACCGCCAAGGTAGTCGCCACGACGCTCTTTCGTGATGACCGAATGGTAGATCCTGCCGGTCGTGTAATTGCTTTCCTTGGTGAGTGTCAGGGACGTATATCGTTCATAGTGACCAAGGTCCAAATCGGTTTCCGCACCGTCGTTCGTCACGTAGACTTCCCCATGTTGATAGGGATTCATCGTACCGGGATCGACGTTGATATAGGGATCGAGCTTGAGGAACGTGATCTTCAACCCTCGACTTTCGAGCAGATTGCCGATCGAAGCCGAGGCGAGCCCTTTACCCAATGAGGACACCACTCCACCTGTGACAAAAATGAATTTGCTCATTGCCGCCCCCATCTTATCAAACCGCATAATGCTGACAGGCCTTCCATCGTTACCTGACGTGTAAGGGCTTCAGCCTTTCCAATTCTTTCTTGATGGCGTCGAACTGCTGGAGCTTCTCCGCCACCGACTCGACATCCTCCGGCGTATCGACCCGCAAGGAGGCATGGGTGGTTTCCCAGACTCTGATCGGAATGCCATATTCCAACGCGCGCAACTGCTCAAGCTTCTCCGCATCCTCCAACCGTCCGGTGGGAAGGGATGCAAACTTCAAGAGGATGTCGCGCCGATATATGTAGAGACCGAGGTGAATATAGTGCACCCCTCCGACCGCCCCCCGGCTGGCGTCGTCCCGCACCAATGGGATCGTTGCGCGTGAAAAATAGAGCGCGTTGCCGAGATCGTCCGTGACGACCTTCACCACAGAGGGATTGTGGATGTCCTCCGTCGAATCGATCGTGCGCTTCAATGTGCCCATTCCTGCGCCGCTCTTGATGAATGGCTCAATGAGATCCGTCAGTAAATCCGGCTGCAGCGGGATTTCATCTCCTTGTAGATCGACAAAATATTCTCCGTCGAACATGCGCGCGACGCCGGCGACCCGATCGGTGCCTGTCCTATAATCTCCGGCGACCATCACGACGCGCCCACCGAATCCTTCCACAGCCTGCTTAATCCGCTGATCGTCGGTGGCGACCAACACCTCCGTCACCACGCGACAGGCCGCCGCTTGTTCATAGACATGTTGGATCATAGGCTTCCGGCCAAGCATGACCAGAGGTTTCCCTGGAAAGCGCGACGAGCCGTACCGGGCAGGGATTACCACCATGACGGATGGTGCGGCGTTACTCATGACCGAGCGTCTCCGAGAGCTGCTGCGCCGAGAGCGTCGCCGTGCCGACCATACCGACGACAACTCCAGCAGCATGGTTGGCCAACGTCGCGGCACCTCTCATTGAGGCGCCGGTCGACAGCGCAAGAGCCAAGGTCCCGATTACGGTATCGCCCGCGCCAGTGACATCGTAGACTTGGCGGGCGAGTGCGGGAATGTGCCAGGAGACGTCTTCTCCCTCGTACAGACTCATCCCTTTTTCACCGCGCGTAATGAGCACGGCATGACATCCTAACCGCTGACGGATGATCGCCCCAGCCTCGTTGTTGGCTTGATCGTCATCGCCATGCACCCCGGCGGCCTGTGTCGCTTCAAGGTGGTTCGGTGTAATGACCGTCGCTCCCTTGTAGTAGCTGAAGTGTTCGACTTTTGGATCGACGACCAGGGGAATGCCACGAAGTCCGGCGAGTCGTGTGAGTTCCGACATCAGCGTGGCGCTCACTACCCCCTTGGCATAGTCCGACACCACAAGGCAGGAAAGCTCCCGTAACCGCGATTCCACATAACGGAGAATCCGCCGTTGCATCGCCGGCTTCAGTTCCGCTCGGCGCTCCACGTCGTATCGTACGATCTGCTGATTATGGGCAATAACGCGGGATTTTCTGGTGGTCGGACGATCCTGGTCGATCACGACGCCTCCGCGCCCAGCACGTGTCGATCCCAGCTCCTTGAGAAGCATCCGGCCGCTTTCGTCCGAACCGATGACGCCGCAGAGGTCCGCTTTCCCTCCCAGAGCAAGAATGTTATTGAAGACGTTCGCCGCGCCGCCAAGCCGCAAGGATTCGGAATCGACATGGACCACCGGCACTGGGGCTTCCGGCGAGATCCGGCTCACACGGCCCCAAATATAATGGTCGAGAATGAGGTCACCGATCACGAGCACAGAGGCCTGCGAAAACCGAGCGATGTACTGCCGCAGGACTTGCGGGGACGCCGGACTTTCGCTGCTCTGAGACCGAGAGCCTGCCGAAGTCTGCCGCGCGGCTTTTCCTATTGGATGGCTTTTCCGAATCGTTCCCATCGTACCCACTCCGTCATTTGACCCTGCCCGTTCCACGACCAGTAAATACGGAACGCCTTCCCTCGGATCTTCTCCTCGCGCACGAATCCCCAAAACCGGCTGTCCAAACTCTGATCGCGATTGTCGCCCATGACAAAATACGAGCCATCCGGAACTGTCACCGGCCCGAAATTGTCTCGTGGGTTGATCGCGCCATCGATGACCCCCGGATCGATCCGCTGGGTGAACGACTTATCGTCTAGTGCGATTCCGTTGACCAGCACAGCTTTATTGCGAAGTTGGACGGTATCGCCCGGAGTCCCCACCACCCGCTTGATGAAATCCTTTTCCTCGTCT
The DNA here is from genome assembly GCA_041743755.1 of Nitrospiraceae bacterium. Classification (GTDB taxonomy): domain Bacteria; phylum Nitrospirota; class Nitrospiria; order Nitrospirales; family Nitrospiraceae; genus Palsa-1315. The sequence continues at coordinate 9,669 of JBGTMB010000280.1, forward strand.
TCGGGAAACCGGAACACGATGATGTCTCCCCGCTGCGGCTTGCCGAATTCGATCAGGGCCTGCGAGGCATAGCAATTGATGGGGGGAAAACTCGCTGAAAATTTGCACTGACTTGGCCATTGAATGCCGTAGGTCAGCTTGCTGACGAGGATATGATCCCCGATCAACAGCGTGGGAATCATCGAGCCGGAGGGAATCTTGAAGGCCTGGACGACAAACACCCGGATCGCAAAGGCCAGGAGCATCGCCACGATAATGGCTTCTGCATACTCGCGAACGAGCGACTTCCTGCCCGCCTGTCCCACTGCCGACTGTGCATCGAACACGGCCGGTCCACCCGCCGTATCCGTCCTCCCCTGTGGGGCCACGGGCCTGAGGTCGTCCGATGGGGGGCGCTTCGTGTCTCCGCTCATTCCTCACCGACTTTCAAGATGGCGAGAAAGGCTTCTTGCGGCACCTCCACATTCCCCACCGATTTCATGCGCTTCTTTCCTTCCTTCTGCTTTTCGAGGAGCTTGCGTTTCCGTGAAATATCGCCGCCGTAGCATTTCGCCAGCACGTTCTTCTTCATGGCGCCGATCGTCTCGCGCGCGATGACCTTGCTCCCAATCGCCGCCTGAATGGCGATCTCATACATCTGCCGTGGAATGAGTTCCTTCATTTTCTCGGCGAGCTGACGCCCACGCTGAATGGAACGATCTTTATGGGTGATGAACGACAACGCATCGACCGCTTCGCCGTTCAAGAGAATATCGAGCCGCACGAGATCGGACTCGCGATAGCCAAGCAGC
>JBGTMB010000281.1:0-3845 GCA_041743755.1 Nitrospiraceae bacterium
GGTCTACCAGCCATATGCGTCATCGGACCCATATCGGAGAGAGTACGAAGGTCGAATCCCGGATAAGACCGCAGCCGCCGCGCAAATAAGCTACCCTCATCATCAGAGTTGACGGCGCGCGGCTGAAGCCGGGCGTGAGGCGCTGATTGGGTTCTCTTTTTTGAGCTTCTTCGAGTATGAATCTGGTAAGCCGAAATGGATCACATGTTGTCATCAGGCAAGTACCCGTTCTGCTGCTGTTCGTCACCGGGCTCTTTAGCCTTCCTCTCTTAGCCTTCTCTTTGTTTCATATCCTGGGCGGGACCGATGCCGATGGCAAATTTTTCTGCTTGTTCTTAGGCCTCTTCATGCTGTGGATCTTTCTGGAATTCGTCGCCACACGAGAACGGATTGAAATCGATCTCAACAGGAAGGTACTGACGAGAAACGTCAGCGGCGTATTTAGAAACAGGGAGCAGGTGATAGATTTGAGTGACATTAAAGGAATCGGGCTGGAGATCAAGCTGGATGTGAGCGGGACGAGGCGGATGAGGCGTCAATATTTATACATGTATGGGAGCGGGGGGAAATTCCTATTAAACGACCCGGCAAAGGTGTATCTCGATCACGGCAAGCTGGGAAGAGTGCTGAGTGAGGTTACACTGATACCCTATCAGGGGCAGACCGGTGGGAATTAGAGTTGGGCCGAATGGACGCGCCTAACCATGGCTCGCAGCGGCCGGCCACGTAGGTTGCGCTTTATCCTTCATGACCTTAGTCCGCCGCTGAAGCCTGGTCTTAGGCGCGCCGAACCTTGAACTATGATAAGTTGGGCGAACATCTGGGGAGGGTAAGATTATGGAGAATGCAGACAGGGTACGTGCTAATACCTCTGAAGAAATTAACCGCCGGATTGATCGCGAGATGGACGCACGCGTTCAGGAATATGCCCGAAGGAGTCCTGAGGACATTACCCGCCGCATCAACGAACTTGACCGTGAGTGGGACATGGAACGCCTGCTCGAAACCAACGCCTCAGCACTCGCCTTTACCGGACTCGTGCTCGGCGTGACGCACAGTAAGAGATGGCTGATCGTGCCGGGTATAGTTCTGCCATTCCTGTTTCAACATGCCGTGCAGGGTTGGTGTCCGCCGGTGCCGGTATTCCGTCGGCTCGGTGTTCGCACCCGTGAAGAAATAGACCGAGAGAAATATGCGTTGAAAGTCTTGCGCGGCGACTTTGAAAAGGCCGAATCATTACCGCGTGATGAAGCAGCACTACAAGCGGTAAAAGCCTAAAGACGATGGCGAGTGGTGGCGCACGTGCGCGACTAACAAGTCAGTGGAGCGGACGCGCATCAGGCAAGTCTCTCATCTGCGATGGCCTTGGCGCGCCCCTCAATTCGGACGTTAGGAGCGTAAATACCCGGACTATCTCTGGAAGGCGACAAAATCATCAACGAAGGATGCTGGTTCACATGAAAAAAGCGATCCCACCCACTCTCCTCGGAATCGCTCTGTGTGCCACAACCGTTTTACTGCCGAGCACGGGAATCCACGCGCAGCAGATGGCCGACCCCGGCTTCAACGCCTCCGTGCCGCGCCCGGCCTATACGCGGAATCATCCGACGGTGTCTATCGATGAGGCGCACTCCAACTTTCACACCGCAGAAGGCCGCTACAAGCCGTTCGCCGAGCTCCTGCGGAGCGACGGTTACCGGGTGCTACGTGGAACGAAGAAGTTTGAGAAAGGGAGCCTCACGGGCGTCCGCGTGCTGGTGATCTCCAACGCGCAGGCCCCTGATGCCACAGACGATACTTCGGGGCCGGCCTTCACGGAACAGGAGTGTGATGTCGTGCGTGACTGGGTCCGCGCGGGCGGCTCTCTGCTGCTGATCGCAGACCACGCGCCGCTTGGGAGTGCCGCCGAAAAACTTGCGAAACGGTTCAACGTGGAGATGGGCAAGGGCTTTGTGTTCGATCTCGCAAACTCCGAGGGAAACCCGACGGCCCTGGTTTTCTCCCGGGAGAACGGGCTCATCGGAGACCACCCGCTGCTGCGGGGCCGCGCTCCTTCGGAGCAGGTGAAGCGTGTTGTGGCGTTCACAGGCCAATCGTTGAGCGTTCCGGACGACGCCACCGCGCTTCTGAAGCTCGGCCCTACAGCTTACGAATCGCCATCCCGTAAGGAACTGCAAGCCGCGCTTGACGCGGCGGCGACAAGCACCGGCACGCAGAAGAACTTAACCAGCGCGGCCCACGCCAGTCCCGTGGGCGGTCGTGCTCAGGGGATCGCCATGAAGTTTGGCAAGGGCAGGCTGGTGATCCTGGCGGAGGCGGCGATGTTTTCAGCGCAGGTCATCAGGTTTAAAGAGGGAGAGCAGCAGCGGGAGTTCAAAATGGGGATGAACGTCCCCGGCAATGATGACCGGCAGTTGGCGCTAAACGTCATGCACTGGCTGTCCGGCTTGTTGAAGTGAGCACTGATCAAGATAGACTTTCCAGGCAATAATATGGAACTTTGTAAGCTCGGCATTGTCGGTTTCCGCTATGACGATAATTCCTCTTTTATGCGCGGCACTGCTGATGCGCCACCATTAATTAGAGATGCGTTTTTCTCGGAATCTTCAAATCTCTGGAGCGAGTCAGGCATAGACCTGGGTCAGCCGCATATTTTCTACGACGCGGGAGATGTCCTTCCAATCTCCGGTAAAGATATGATGGCAGCGATTGAGTCCTCAATTGCATCTCTACTCTCTCACAATCTTCGTCCACTATCGCTTGGTGGAGATCATTCAATCACCTACCCCATCATCAGGGCAGTATCGAAGCGGTATCCGAGTTTGAGCGTACTCCACTTTGACGCCCATCCTGACCTTTACGATGAGTTTCAAGGTAACAGGTATTCTCACGCCTCCCCGTTCGCCAGAATCATGGAAGCGAAACTTGTCAAACGGCTGGTGCAGGTCGGGATTCGCACGATAAATGGACATCAGCGAGAGCAAGCCGCGCGTTTTGGAGTAGAGGTAATTGAAATGAAAGATTGGCAAGATAATTTAGAGTTAAGTTTTGACACGCCCGTTTACATCTCCGTTGACATGGACGGCCTGGACCCGGCGTATGCCCCGGGAGTGTCGCACCGTGAGCCGGGCGGGTTATCTACCAGACAGGTAATTGATCTGATTCATAGCGTGGGACAACCCGTCGTTGGAGCGGATATAGTTGAATTCAATCCTCGGATGGATTCGCATAACATAACAGCTATGGTATGCGCGAAGCTATTAAAAGAAATCTCAGCCGGGATGTTAGAGAAGGTGATTTAATGGAACAGCAAAAAAGAAGCAGGAGGAGAAGACAAGATCAGGTAGTATCCTTCCCGCACAATCTATAGCGGTTTGCGCTTGCATTGCCCCTGTCTCATGATCCATTGATAACTCATGCGGGCTTATTCGACTGATCTACGCGAGAAGATCGTTTTGGCTTACGAAAGTGGTGAAGGGACATTAGACGAGATGGCCTCAACCTTTGAGGTTGACCGCCGCACCGTCTCTCGTTTGCTCCACCGCTATCGTGAAGGCTACGGCTTGACCCCGAAACCGCACGGTGGAGGCTACCCTGCCACCCTCGATGACAAGCGATTGGAAGTGTTGCGCCAGCAAGTCGAGCAGCAGCCTGACGCGACACTCGCGGAACTTGTGGCGTATCTGAGAAAGAGAGCCAAAGTCGAAGTCCATCTCTCGACTGTCTGCCGGGCGCTGCAAAAGCTCGGTCTGCCGCGTAAAAAAAAGCCTTGTGGCTGCCGAAAGGGTCGAAGCCGACCGTCAGGCTTTTCGTCACAGAGTCGCCCGGCTGGATCGTCGTCGTTT
>JBGTMB010000282.1:0-61107 GCA_041743755.1 Nitrospiraceae bacterium
CCGTGCTTCTCGAACACGTCCTTGTAATAGACCGTCACGGCATGGCCGAAGATCTTGGGATCCGAGATCTTCATCATGGTGGCTTTCATATGGATCGAGAACAGCACGCCCTGCTTCTTGGCGTCTTCGATCTGCTCTTCGAGGAACTGGCGCAGAGCCCGCTTGCTCATGAACGTGGCATCGAAGATTTCATTGGCCTGCAACGCTACTTTCGGCTTGAGCACAGTCGTCTTTCCGTCCTGACCGACGAACTCGATCCTCACATCGGTCGCCGCAGTCGTGGTCATGGATTTTTCGTTGGACCGGAAATCACCACCCTTCATATGGCTGACATGCGTCTTGGAGTCGGGACTCCAGGCCCCCATCTTATGTGGATGCTTCCTGGTGTGGGCCTTCACAGAGAGCGGCGCACGGCGATCGGAATTGCCTTCACGCAGCACCGGGTTGACAGCGCTGCCTTTAACTTTGTCGTAACGGGTCTTGATGTCCTTTTCTTTATCGTCTTTCGGACTCTCAGGATAATCGGGAAGCATATAGCCCTGACTTCGCAATTCCTTGACAGCCTCCTGGATCTGAGGAAGCGACGCGCTGATGTTCGGGAGCTTGATGATATTGGCTTCCGGCGTCTTGGCCAGCTCGCCCAATTCTGACAAGGCATCCGCCTGCTTCTGCTGCGGCGTCAGGTAATCGGGAAATACCGCGAGGATGCGTCCGGCCAATGAGATATCGCGCAATTCAATGGCTACGCCGGCCGCCTTGCTGAAGGCGTTGATAATCGGAAGAAACGAATAGGTCGCCAGCATGGGCGCTTCATCGGTCTTCGTATAAATGATCTTGTCCGCTTTGGTCGTCATGGTCATTCCTCTCCTAGCTCCTTGTTAGTTCAGCGCGTTCAACGCTGAACCGGCCTTAAACCACGCAATCTGCTGTTCGGTGATGCTGTGGTTCGCCTGAATGGTGAGTGACGTACCACCCGGCTTATGGATGGTCACTTGCACCGGTTTGCCAGGAGCCAGACTGCTTAGCCCTGTCACGCTGATGCGATCCTGCTGTTCGATCTTCTCGTAATCCTTCGGGTCAGCAAAGGTCAACGCCAAGATCCCCTGTTTCTTCAAATTGGTCTCGTGAATACGGGCAAAGCTCTTCGTGATCACGACGCGAACGTTGAGGAACCGCGGCGACATCGCCGCATGCTCTCGGCTGCTGCCTTCCCCGTAATTCTCATCGCCGACCACGATCGAACCGATGCCCTTCGCTTTGTACCGGCGTGCGATCTGGGCCATGGTGAGCCCTGCTTCACCCGTCAAGACATCCGTGCCCTTGCCGGGCTCAGAGAAAAACGCATTGTTGGCGCCCAAAAACATATTGTCGCTGATCCTGTCTAAATGACCACGAAACTTCAGCCAGGGACCAGCTGGAGAAATATGATCGGTGGTCGTCTTGCCCTTGGTCTTGATCAAGAGCGGGAGTTTCTCGAAATCCTTGCCGTCCCAACGTGGGAAGGGCTGCAAGAGTTGAAGTCGTTCGCTGGTCGGCGGAACCTCGACTGTCAAGCCCTCGCCACTAGCAGCCGGTGCAACGAATCCCTCTTCACCCTTCGCGAAACCCTTGGCTGGAAGCTCTTCACCCACCGGCGGCAGAAACTTGAACTCCTTACCATCCGCCCCCTTGAGCTTCTGGTTGACAGGATCGAAGCCAAGGTCGCCCGTGATGGCGTAGGCCGTCACAACTTCCGGGCTGGCGAGGAACGATAAGGTTTCATTGATCCCATCGTTACGGCCAGGGAAGTTGCGGTTGAAGGAACTGACGATCGAATCCGCTTTTCCCTTCACCCCGTCGGCCCGCTTCCACTGTCCGATGCAAGGGCCGCAGGAGTTCGACAACACCGTGCCGCCCAACTGTTCAAATGTCTCCAAGAACCCGTCGCGCTTCATCGTGTTGTAAATGCGCTCGGAACCAGGCGACACGAGAAACGGGGCTTTTGCTTTGAGGCCGGCCTTCAACCCTTGCTGAGCGATGTGGGCCGAACGACTGATGTCTTCATAGGATGAATTGGTGCAGCTTCCAATGAGCGCCGCCTTGAGTTGGACTGGATAGCCTTTCTCTTTAGCTTCCGCTGCCATCTTGGAAATCGGCCTGGCAAGATCCGGCGTATGGGGCCCAACGACATGAGGCTCGAGCGTCGATAAATCGACCTCGACAATTTGGTCGTAGTATTTCTCAGGCGACTGTGAGACCTCAGGGTCCGCTACCAGTAATGATTTATTCGCGATCGCCAGGTTGGCCAGATCAGCCCGATCCGTGATGTTTAGATAGGCGACCATCTTCTGATCGAAAGGAAACACCGACGTCGTGGCGCCCAGTTCCGCACCCATATTACAGATCGTCCCCTTCCCGGTCGCACTGATAGTCTCAGCTCCGGGACCGAAGTATTCGACGATCTTATTCGTTCCACCCTTCACCGTGAGCAAACCACAGAGGTACAGGATCACATCCTTCGGCGAGGCCCAGCCGCTCAACTTGCCGGTCAGGTGGATGCCGATCAGTTTCGGGTGGAGGACCTCCCATGGCAGGCCGGCCATCACTTCGCCGGCGTCTGCGCCACCGACACCGATGGCCAATCCACCAAGCCCGCCACCGTTCGGCGTGTGCGAGTCGGTGCCGATGATCAAGCTGCCAGGGAACGCATAGTTCTCCAACACGACTTGGTGAATGATCCCGGCTCCCGGTTTCCAGAATCCAATGCCGTACTTCTTCGCCGCCGAGGCGAGAAAATTGTACACTTCCGCATTTTCATCCACTGCGCGGAGCAAGTCCTTCTCAGAACCCATCTCGGCACGGATCAAGTGATCGCAATGAATAGTGCTCGGCACAGCCGCTTGTGCTTTGTTGGCTTGCATGAACTGCAACATGGCCATCTGGGCCGTCGCGTCCTGCATGGCCACGCGATCTGGCCGCAGGGCCAACATCGCTTTGCCACGCTCCCACGTCTGTGTATCGAAATTATCCGCGTGTGAAACCAGCACCTTCTCCGACAGGGTGAGGCCACGGCCAAATTTCTTCCTGGCCTTCGCGAGCACGTCCGGCATCTTCGCATACAAGTTTTTGGCTAGATCTATCGACATGATGACCTCAATTCAAAATTAGAAATTGCTGTTACTTCAACGGCGGCACTTCGCGACGTTTTGGCGCCGCGTAATTCACCAGATAATCGAACAGCCGGATCAAGCGGCTATCCTGACGCTTCTGATCCACCCAATGCCCGATCAATCCGATCGTGCGCGACAGGATGAAGAAACCGTTCAAGCTGTCGACCGGGAACCCGATATCGACAAGCACCGCCGCCATCGTGCCATCCACATTCAGAATCAGATTGTCCTTCTTTACGGCAGTCACCTGCTCCACTTGCAAGGCAAAATCAAGGCAGGGCGTCTTGCTGTTCAAACTCTTAACGTATCCAACCAGCTCTTTCACCCGCTTGTCCGGATTGCGCAAACTCTTGACGCGATGGCCAATGCCGGGCACCGGGCCGACATTTTTCTTCATATACACGAGGAATTCGTCCACTGACATCTTGTTGTCGACGGCGTACTTGAACCAGCGCCCGGCATCCGTCACCGCTCCACCGAACCGAGGACCGATCATGATCATGCCGGCCGCCACCGACTGGGACAGACCGATGCCGGCGCAGGCCGCCAGAATCGTGGCGTAGGCGCCGCTCACACAGGGACCGTGGTCTGCAGACAGCATCATGATGCGCTTGATAATTTCGGCTTCCTGCTTGGAGATCAGCCGCTTGTCCCACAGAAGGCCGATGACATGGGGAATTTCATAGCCCTTATTGATAAGTTCTGAAGCGGGATAACCGTCGTAGCAGGGTTCTTCACCACGATCATCGCTGATTGTGGTACGGATCAACGGAGCCACCATCACTTCATCAGCCTTCATCGCCTCTTCAATCGTCTTCGGCAGCTTCGGCAGCACAACCGGCTCAACAGGCTCCTTGACCTGACCAGACTTCAACAGCTCCTGATAGGTCTCCTTGATCGCGGGACCCAAGGCGCCGAACGTCGACGGCACGATCGCACCAGACTTCTTGAGCGCATCGGACTTGGCACGGGCCGACCCTTCGCCCTTCAAACCTTCCTTTGCACCCGCATGACCGAATTTCATGCCCTTCGGCAAACTCTCCTGGCAGAAGCCGGAGACGACCGCCATCAACTTGACCCGCCGCTTCTTGGCGCCGTACCACTCAGCGGCCTTCTCCTCGAGATCGCCACCCATTTCGCCGACGATGACAACCGCCTTCGTTTGTGGATCGTTCTCGAACATGTCGAGATAGCTGACGTAGTCGGTTCCCGGATAGGTATCACCGCCGATCCCGATGGCCGTCGTGATGCCATCGGCAAATTGCGAGCAGATCCAGATAATTTCGTTGGAGAGACCGCCGGACTTGGTGATGACACCGAACGACCCTTCACGATAAAGCTTCGAAAGCACCAGGTTGTCGAATGCGCCGCCGATTACACCCAAGCGACAGGATCCGGCCGAAACAATCCCGATCGACGAAGGACCATTGAATACCTTCCCGAGCTTGGTCGCATGACGGCCCAAGATCTTGGCGTCTTTTTCAGGCACGCCTTCGGTGATCATAGAGACCACCTTGATGTGCGAATCGTCCAGAGCTTCCATCCCGCCCTTCATCGCCCGATCCGCGCCGATGTAGACAAGACTGGTGTTGATCTGGGGATGGTTCTTGGTCGCTTCTCCTACGCTCTTATAGATGGGAACGGCCACTAAGCCGCTGCCATAGGGAATTTCGTGTGTCGTGCCGGCGTCAGGCGGATAGACGAAGGCCAGGACATTCAATGAGCGTTTAATCAGGTAACAGAACTCGGCCATCCGGCGCGCGGCGTTCACACCTGCGACGCCCCCCTGAATGACCACATAGGTATTTTTATTGGCCAGGATACTCATCGGGATCTCCCTCTTTCCTCAATACTGATGATACATGCTGAGTTGAAGAACAGTTCCTGCTGTTCAGCACACAGGTCTCAGCACTCGTTTCTATTTCAATAGCGCTTTATCGACGATATCGGTCAACGGCGTGTTGCGGTCGAAGACGTTGATGTCGAACCCTTCGTCCTTGAGCGCGCGCATCGCGTCGAGCCCTTCCTTTTCACGCGGGCCACCGCGCCGCACCCAAATTTTCACGTCCTTGAGCTTGCCTTCGGACTTTGCCTTGCGGAACCCATTGATGATGCCGCCGAACGTCTTCTTCACGTCGGTAAAATTGGCAATCGCCCCACCGACGATGATGTTCTTGATCCCGGGCAACGAGCAGACCTTGTCGGTCAGCACTTCGACTGCCCAGTCTGGCGGATCGCCGGAGTATTCAGCGTAATTGGCCAACTTGCCACCGCGTGCGACGACCGCATCGGAATAGTACACGCTGGCTCCGCCGCCAGCCGGGAGCATGGCTGTATCTCCACCTGGAATCTCGATAAACTTGACCGAGCCTTTGATCTTGGAATCGACCGCCATCACTTCCATTTCATGCTTGGAATAGGCACGGCCGAATTCTGCGGCAAAGGCAAAATTCCAATCGGGGTGTCGAAACTTGGCGTCGCCATCGAGCAGCGTCACCGCATCCAAGGCGATCAGTTCATGGTCATGTTCACGGAGAACCACGGGGTTTACTTCCAAATACTGCGCATCTTCGCTGTCGAAACAGGTGAACATCTTACCTGCGAACTCGGCCATCTTTTTCGCCAATGGACCAGTGAAACCTGCATCCTTGGCTAATCGCTCGATGGCTTCCACCGAGGGCTGCTGTCCAACTTCCACTGCCAGGCGCTTCACACGATCCCAATTCGATTCGACTTCAATGCCGCCGCAGTTGGCAACCAGAAGGTCCGTCCCTTCTCGGGTCGACTTCACTGCGCAATAATATTCTTCCTTGTGCGGGATCATTTCAGACACAATCACTTGCGAGACGGTGATGCTGCCTACTTGACGACCGATCATCTCCTTGGTTGCCGCTTCCGCTTCTTTCAGATCCAGACCGACTTTGACCAGCCCAAGTTTGAACCGCGAGCCAAGCGCCTCATGAGCCTTGACCACCAGCTTAGATTTCTTCAGCCATTCATTGGCTTGACCGAGCTTCGTCAACTCGTCGACCGAGGTGACGACGACATAGTGGGGGACGGTAATGCCCCACTTCTTCATCAACCCCATTCCAGGACCTTCGAGCACCTTCGCCATGACATCACTCCATAGAAATGGTGAGAAACAATATAGAAAGGAGGAGGATTCTAACGAAATCGGCTGGGGGACTCAAGACGGTCAGAGGAACTAATCAAAGAAAGTCCAAAAGGCCTAGCAAAGACTCCAAGTGAGGGCACATGTCTCTAACTGAGCGAAATGTTATAAAAATTCAGACTGACCCGGCGAAAAAATTCAGACTGACCCGGCGAAATGTGGTGCGATGACGATCAATCTCATCGACAGCGCCAAAAATTATGGGCCAGATTATGTTGAAGATATCTTGCCGCACCAAGCAGCGGCAACCATGTCCGCCGACAGTGATTCTTCGGCAGAACGTGGAGTGATTCTCTTTTCTGAAAAACTTAAGGACCTAGGTCACCGAACCTGGGGCACAGTCACGTATCAGACCTTTGCCAAAAACTGGTTGTGCACCCAACCTTCAATATCTCCATTCTTCACCAATTCCACCTTGTTCCATCGGTCTCACTTTTCTAGGAGCACTACGACAGTCCCCCTTTTCAGCGGGTCAGACACAGGCGGAAATTCCACGCCCGGGCCACTTCGAATATTCAGCGTGGAAGCCGTCACTTCATAGCGCTCCCGTTCTTCTTCTTCGCGACCCAGTACCGAGGCACGCACGTTCTCCAATGGAAATGCCGGGCCGGGATCCCGCTTTCGATCGGGAGCGATATCCTCATGCCCTACCACATCCTTGAGGCCGTAATGTCGAGCAAGGAGTTGTGCAAGCTCCAAGGCCTTCTGAATCTGGATTTCCGTGTAGGCATGCCACCAGCGGGACTCATCGTCCAACTTGTGCTTGGCCAAAACAACTTCGTCTTCCGCATACAGTGTCCCAAACCAAGCCTGATATTTGTCACCCACTTTTTTCAGCGGACCCGCATTGTCCATCTCGATCCCAATGGAATAACCGTTGAGTCCACTCAACCCATCCCAATGACTCAGGCCTGCATGCCAGGTTTTCACATTGAACGACACAAGTTGAGTGATCCTGCCATCTCTGGCCAACACCAGATGTGCGGAGGCCTTCGACTCCGGATTCGTCAGCCAGCTGATCGAACTCGCGGCACTCTTCCCAGCCGTGTAGTGCAACACGAGGTAGCGTGGGGCGAGGTCGCCTCCTTTGTTCGGAGTCTCAATGAAGGACACACCCGCCCCGACAAGCCGATCGTCTTCGATCGAAAGGCCGACACTTCGCGCGATGGCAGTACTACGTGCCGGAGCTGCTCTTACAGTGACCTTTTCCCTTTTCGACACAGGACGTCTTCTCGAAAGTGCGCAACGCGCCATCATAAACTCCCTTCATTACATAAGGAAATATCGATAACCCCGTCCGCCAACGATGCTGGCCCGCATTAATATGACGATTCGTCGCAACATCGTTGACAGCCTAGCCATTCCACACCGGAGGTGTCTCAGCCCTGTGAGGCTCAAACAATGGGCATCTCAAGTCGAGGGCGACATCCACCATTCCGTGGGGAAGCACAGACTCTTGACAATTCTTAAAATAATGACTAATTAGCTAATATTGACAGCGCTTGCAATCCGAGAGGAAAGAGCCATGCGCCAAGTGAACATGCATGAAGCAAAAACTCATCTTTCCGAACTCGTCAAAGCGGCTGAAGCGGGAGAAGTTGTTGTGATTGCTCGTCACGGGCGTCCTGTTGTCCGATTAGAATCAGTCAAACGTAAAGGCAAAGGGATTCGCTTAGGGACCCTGAAAGGGATGTTCCCTTCGATTCCAAAATATTTCGATGCACCATTACCGCCGGATATGCTCGAATCCTTCTACAAACCTCCAGTCGAACCGTGAGATTTCTTCTTGATACGCATGTCTTGATCTGGGCCCTTGACGGCAGCAAGAAGCTACCCGCAAAATCACGAGACCCGTTGCTCGATGGCACACACGAGCATCATCACCGTGACCCATTCGATCGATTGCTGATAGCCCAATGTCGCGTTGAAACCCTGCGATTGCTGACAGCGGATACGCAACTTTCCTCCTACGAAGGAATCTTTCTTGTATAAGATCTTGTCGGTATGATTCCTTGCTTATAAAACGGAACGAGCCGTGAGTCGATCACCTCATGCCAGATCCTACTAATTTCCTCATTCTATGCCATACCAACCAAGATGTAACCGACACCCTTCCACCTGACCATGGCATCGTTACTTCATGTTCGCGGTATTGACTGCTTGAGTTCTACAGATGCTCTTTCTTTCGTTCTTGGCATGAGTTACACGCTAGACTTTCTTTGGCAGGCTGGACAGACGAACGAGCTGCGTTCGCTTTGGAGACGGCGAATGATTCGTCCGCACTGGTTGGGACAGGGTTGGCCTTCTTTGCCGTACACGAGGTGGTGCTGCTTATAGTGGCCTTCTGTGCCGTCCGGTGCAAAGAAATCCTTGACGCTTGAGCCACCAGAGGAAATCGCATCCCGCAACACCGTCTGCATGGTGTCATAGAGTCTGATAATCGCGACCTTACGCAGCCGACTCACTTCACGGTTCGGATGGAGCTTGGTGCGAAAGAGGACTTCGTTCGCGTAAATATTCCCAATCCCCGCGATCACTTGCTGATGCATCAACAGCGGCTTTAACCGTCCACGCCTGGCTTCCATCAGATTGATAAACTCATCACGCGGTACCGTGAGGGGATCGACTCCGAAACGGCGAGCACGGTAACAGTCGAGGCCAGCCTGATCGAGCAGGGACATCCGTCCGAAACGGCGAGGATTCCAGTAGCGCAGTTCCGATTCACGCCCTCCTGTGAACGACATGCGGACATGCACATGCTGCGGGTATTTTGTCTGCGTCGCACGAAAGAGCAGGAGACCTGTCATGCCAAGTTCCGCGACGACATACCTGAGTTCGTTCCCTTTTTGAAACCCGAGGGCGACGCTCTTTCCGTATCGCTCCACCCCTTCCAGGCGCGCACCAAGATACCAAGGGAGCGTAGGCAAACCTTCTCGAACAATATCAGCTCGCCCAACCCAACAGTCGTTGATCTGCGCACCGAGGAGATTGGCCCGTATCTGCCGGGCAACGACTTCGGCTTCCGGCAATTCAGGCATGAGAGAAATCCTCGCAACACAACCGTACTCAATTAGGCCATGGACAACGCACAAAAGACAACGTGTGAGAGGGCGCTATCTTTGGAGGGGACTTTCGACCTTGCGGTTACGCACCGGAGGCGGGAAAGGAAACAGGCTTCTTCTCCTTCGTACGCGCCTCGCGAAGAAGATGAACTTGTGCAATGGCTTCTTCAAGATTTGGAAGGGGCATGGCACCAGGCCGCCGCGTCATGACCAACTTAAAGACCTGTTCATATGTCATCCCTTGGACACAACAGAGATAGGCCATGACCACTGACACAGATCGTCCCATGCCGGCACGGCAACAGACCATGGTCCGGTTGGCTGAAATATGCTCTTCGACCCAACTCACGGCTCGATCCAACAAGAGCGGCTCGGCTTCGGCATATTCTGAAAATGGGATCCTGCCATACCGCAACCAACTGGGAGGCTGTATGGTGAATTCTGCAGCGACCAGCAACACCGCACTCACCTGTGGCGGCGGCTCGCTCGCGTCGTTGATATTTCCGACCAGCAGACTCTCGGTAATCCAATGCATCGTAGCCTCAGTATAGGCAGCGCGCCCGCCAGGTCAAGGGAAAACCTGGCTGGATGCTGAAAAAGTCCGCCAGCGGTGTTTTATGTATAAGCTGATTTTTTCTGCAGCCTGCCGGCCCTATCCCATTGCAGTCGTTTCCACGTGAACGCTATACTGGATACTCAATATTATCGCCCCCTGTGCAAGGAGTCACCCCCGATGCCAAATCCGACCGTGAAAGAAGTGGAAACCAGACTTGGAACCGTTCAGTGTGCCATTTGTAAGGGGTCAAGCTTTGGAATCGATGAACGCTCTATGCAGGCAGATGGTGAATGGCGCGGTATTTGCCGAAAATGCTACTATACCTTTCCAATCTACACTGACATGGAGTTTTACCTTCGCACACAGCCAGACATTCCCTATCGGCTCAAGGAAATGTCCTGCCCGACCTGCAATCACAAAGGCGTGAGCCTCAATTTTCGCGCCACGATGTCCGTCAGGGAGTCCATCTATTTCCTGACCTGTACCTCGTGCCAGAGCACATACCCGGAGCAATCCTCCCTGGAAGCGTTTGAATAACTCCCCTTTTCACCCCTTGCTTGGTGTATACTTTCAGTATGAGTGAGACACCAAAAACTCCAGCTACAACCCCCGAAGCTCCCGCGCCAGAGCCCGTGGTCAAGGTGAGAAAAGAAATCCCGCTCGTTGCCATTCAAGACGATGGTGACATGATCGCCGAGGAAATGGCGGAGATGTTCGACGAAGATAGAGTGAGTCACCGGCACGGCAATTCAGAACCGGAAGCAGACTAGTCCTCGCCTCCTCTAACCATCCTCAGCCATCAGCCTTTCTTGTCCTATAGCAGAGTGACCACTTCTGCCCCGCTCAAATGCTTCGGTTCGACCGCGCTAAGCCTCTCATCTGCTCGGCTGCGGAACTCGTTCCTTTCCAGCAGGATGCTGAAAAAGTCCGCCAGCTTTGTTCTCGCGTCGCTCAGAGGCTCAACGTACCGAAGCGTACGCCTCGCCTCTTCGCTCGCTGCGGCCGCGCCGGACGAACTTTTTGAGCATCCTGCGAGCTATTCTTGCACCATCACTATCCGTAAGACCACTGTAGGGTTTGGACGCTAACTGAGTTGTCCCGCAGCCTGCTAGGCTTCGCCTGAGAGGAACTTCAGACAGTCCTCGCCATCCGCTTTGCGGACCGCATCTGTTCGGTAAGTGCGGTGCCCTCGCCTCCGCGATTTGCGACGCAGAAGCAGTCACCATGCTACGTGCCGCTGCTCTAAAAGAAAGTGCGGCGACGATGAGTCGCTGACAGACCCGTCGCCTTACCAAAGAATGTGACCTTGCTGGTGAGACCGTGTTTGGGATCAGCGCCGAATACCGTCCAATAATAAGCCTCCCGACCCCTTATCAGTACCAAGGTGAATGACCGCCCGTTTCCACTTATCTAACATCCATTCAAGAGAATACCGTGGCCGCCGTCTGGCACAGCCACTTGTTAGACGGCCAGCGAATCGACCACATTCCCGTCTAGCCCCGTCGTACTAAATCGTTCTGCAAGAGCATTGAGCCCCATTTCGCTGTTCAAGCCCAACGGTGGTGGCCAACTAGCCTGCGCAGGCTGAGCCGGCCATATCTGAACGGTCACACGATCCCATGGGCCCCGCTGCACGCTGGTCGTCACACGCGTGGTCGGGCCCACGGCTGGAGGCACTCTAATTGTCAATACCTGCAGTACAACGTGGGCAAACGCCATCGTGATTGACACGCCAGAGATGTCATTAGCATTTTCGGCGCCCAGGTGACGGTTCTTGGTGCTCAGAAAGAAAGATGGGTCGACCGATGTAGCCAGCCATACAGATGTCCGCCACGGAATCGCGCTCAACACTCTTAGTTGCTCGCGCTCACGCTGAGCATACGCACGCTGCTGTGGCTGGTCGAGAGCCTCCAGGACCATGGCCGTTTTCAAGCTCCACAGAGCAATAGTGGTTTGGCCAGACATGTCCAAGCCGCGGCTCTCACCCATCAGCAACGGTTGCAGAAAATGCTTCGTTTGAGACTCAAGCTGACTCATCCACCCGTTGTTGCACGGCTGGCAAACGCAACGCACCTTCAGTTCCGGTTGATGCACGCGCCAAGGCTTTAGTGTGACTCCGCGTCGTTCCAATTGAGCTTCAGCCGATCGAGACGCCTTGAACTGGCCTGTTATCCAACAAGGCCAAGCGTCTTCAAGCGAATTAGCACTGCGTGAGCAAAAGAAACATTTCCGCATCGGCCACCTATGGAATATCAGATTCGTCTAACTATTGAGTTATATAGGCCGACATAGTTCTGTTATAGCTGCGGAGATCTCATCCCTTTGACCAGCGCATCGGCTGCCATCGGATGTATGCATCAGACCATTTCGGTTTCATTGATCCAACCAACCCTATGCGTTTCTTCATCATATGGCAATACAGTTGTGAGCGCTCTCAGATAGCGAGGACAAGTTTATAAGCGGCTTGGCCCCGTTCATTCACTTCTTTCCCCCTCGGCCGGAAGGGATGGGGGCTGATTGATCTTCCACTGCGCGCGTCCAACGAGGGCCTTCGGAGGCCGCGCGTTGCGCGAGCACAGAAGATCATCAGGCTCCATCCCTCCTCTGTTCCGCGAGCAGGAGGACGACCAGGCCAGCCCCCCCCCTCCTCCTTCCAACCCTCCATGTTCTATCCTCTCAAGGACAGTCGTGACTGCTGCTGCGGGTATCAGAGCCCTGGTGGAATTCTTGCCAGAGCGAAGCGCCGCGGCCCGTTCTTACGGGTGGCGCAGCCTGTTCGACGTTCCGTTCGACGATGAGTCGGAACGGAACTAGTTGCTGCGCCAAGCAGAGTTTCACTAGGGCAAGCAACAGGGCTCTGGCTTTAGCGGCCGCAGCACGACCGTCCTCCCCACCCCTCTATTGGGGAATACCCTCCAACCTTCAGACTCCGTACACTCTGCTCCTCGATGGAACAGACCAGACACTACCAACGCAGCCTCTATCGCCTGCCAGTCACTTACCCGACTATGTACTGTGTGACCGCGACAGTCGGCGAAGGAACAATTACGAATCTTTCGGCAATGGGATGCACGATCGAAGCTGATCAACCTCTGCTGGCAGACCGGCGTATTGCATTGCGCCTCATGCTCCCCGATCAACCCGAGTCGCTGCCGATCGATGAGGCCTATGTGCGGTGGGTGAACGGCAATCTGGCCGGGATCGAATTCATCCAAGTGGAACGTGCCGCAAACCTCCGGCTGCATGCGTTCATCTGGGACGGAATGGTCCAACGCTTCCACGCGATTCAACAAAAACGCGCAACGTCTTAGCCTTCCTCTTCAATCCCACTGTTTTGCCTTCATCGCCAGGCAGTGCCATCCAATTCCATCAATGTGATCTACCCCCCCTTGTGAAAAGCAGGCAGGGAATGGATTCATCCCCAAGTCGGCACTCGACCTGATAGACAATGTGAACCTGCCCTTTCTAGGCGTGCAGGCATTTAGGCCCTTGCCTCACGCCTCGCGCCTTCGCTATACTTCGTACTATGAGTATTAGAAACGCGGGCGGAGACTGGGAGCCGATGCTATTGGGGATTGAAGCCCGCTCCTGCAAGGTCTGTAAGGAAGAACTCTATCGCAACAAAACGTTTTTCAGTGGCGGCTGGTCTCGTTGCGCCCTGTGCGAGGACTTTGTCCATTACAGCTGCCTGGCCAGCGGGAAAGTCTCGTTCTTGAAAGCCCGCCCCCGCGTGTGTAAGGTCTGCCGTACGGCTCAAGAGCGCGCGCCGACCTCTCCGCCGAAGCCAGCGATTCCGGTGGCCGTCGGGTCGTGACTCCCCACACACAATCAAGCTCAATAGAAGCCCGTCGGGGCTGGCGTCATGCCTTTTTCCCAGACTCAGTCCGGTTCGTCCTTGCGCCGCTGATTCTCTTCTTTAGTGGATTTTACACGACGAAGTTTCTCCTCAGCGGCGCCTACACCTGGCCGCAAACGAGTCAAACCTTTGCACTCACGCTTATTGTCGTCATCCTCTCCCGTGAGTTCGTCTACAAGGAGCAGCGTTCACGCCATGCGGCGCCAGGCCGTGCATGGGCAACGTTGGCCTATTCCTGCGTACTCCCTTACATGATCGGTGTGGTGGTCGTGTTAACGCTGTGGGCGAGATAGCCTGATTCGAATCTTTGGCGCGAGGACGATCGATGGCAGAGATTATCCGCAGTGGAGCGTTTCTCCAACAATGTTGGTCGGTCCATCCGCTCTGTCTGACCGTGAAGCGCATCGAGCCGGATCGGATTGTGGTGGTAACGTGTAGCTCCTGCCGGATGGTGCACCGGGTGACCACCGGCGCGATCACCAGACACCTATCGACAAGGGACTCCTCCTTGCCTCCACAGGAGATTACGCAGCCGGATGGGCTCATGGCGCTCAAACACTGTTTGGAGGCCCATGCTCCCGCCCTATCGCTCCGAGAGATGGATGTGTTCCAAGATGCGGTGTGGGTCCGCTGTGCAGAATGCCGGTCACAGTTCAACTTGGTGGTCTCCCAGTTCGCAACGCATCAGAAATAGCCCGTCCCTTTCAGCCAGTGACCCCACCGATCATTGACCATGCCATTACAGTTTACACACGAAGAAGCGGCCTTGATGGCCGATCAACATTTCTTCCTCGCCAAAGCACAAATCATGGTGAAGGTGCGCCACTTGCTCGGGGTGACGCACGCGGCGTTGAAAGAGGATGTCGCGTCGGCTGCTCTCGTCACTCCACCGGACTTCGATCCCGCCAACTGCCACTTCGTGAAAGGAGAGGCTCTCGAATCCTTTCCGTACCAATATCTAGACTTCCCGAAACATTTCCATCACTCGAACGCCTTTACCTTTCGGACACTCTTTTGGTGGGGACACCACGTCGTGTGCGCCTTGCTGTTGGAAGGGGAAGGGATCAAGCAGCACAAGGTACGGATCGTGAACCGGTTTCATCAGCTTGCCGGACAAGGGCTGGAACTGTCGTTGGCTCCGACGTTGTGGGAATGGAAACGCGGCGAGGGATATACGCTGCCGATCACTCACGATCGCAAGGCGCAAATTGCCGCCGTGTTGGCTGAACGGTCTTTTGTGAAGATCGTTCGCTTCCTGCCGTTCACCGATCCAAGGATTCAGTCGGGCCAAATGCCGGAATTCAGCCGCGAGACCTTTCAGGCCATCCTACCGATCGTGACTCGCTAACAAGCTGCGTGGAAACTCTCTATCTTGGCAGGTTCAGGGCGGGAGGGTAAGAAACGCGGCTGGTTCAGTATCCTGCTCGCCTCGATATTTGTCTCTGATCGGTAATTTGGGTACACTGGGAAACTTCGATGGTGCAGCGTCCATTTGTAAGGAGGGCGATGTCGTGAAACAGGCAATGGGCCAACTGGGCGTCGGAGTCATGCTCACAGCAAGTCTGCTGATGGGAACGGGGTGCGGAGGTACCGGGAAAACGGTCAATCTTGATCTCCAGCAGAAACACGAAGCGGCACAATTCATGGAGACGGAACCAGTCAGAATCGTCATCGAATCGTTTGAAGACCGGCGCCAGGAAAAGAATCGGCTCGGTCTGCGGACTCATTTGTGGGGCGGGGTGACCTACTTCAATGTGGCGGGAGGGCGACCAGGAGACATGATTGCCCAGATTCTCGCCGATCGTCTGAAAACGCGCGGGTGGAAGAATCGAGCCTGGGCTGTCCAGGTGACTCCCAGCGGGCTCACAACGAATCCGAACAATGCAGACATCGTGATCAGCGGACAGTTGCTCGATTTTTCTGCCAACGCCAAGAGCCGGCTCTTTTCAACAGTCGTCATCACGAACAGTAGGCTGATATTCACCGCGAAGAATATCGGCGACCAGAGTTCGACGACCCGAAGTATCGAAGGAGCACAACGTGAAACTTTGTTTTGGTTCAACGAAGACGATGTTCAGCAGTTGCTGGCAGCGACTCTGACGGACGATATCGATCGATACCTCGCTGAAACGACGATCGAGAACAACACGTTACGGTCGACACGTTGATAGACCGAGGAAACAGATGACACACCATGCGTGAACGTCGTTGGGAAACGACAGCGCCGTTGACCTTCGGCCAGGTCCTTGGTGTGGGCGAACGACTGGCTGCGTTAGGGTTGAAGCCGGCGGCGCCGTCAAAGGATGTCATCTGTTATGTCGAAGAATGGACGGTCAAGTCTCCTGAAGATTTTGAACAACTGGAGGGGTGGTCCACAGAAGATGTAACCCTGATCCATGTCCGAGACGGTTGGAAAGGCGATTTTTTTCTTCTGGCCGGGGCCTATCATACGGTCTACCAACGCTATCAGGATGTGGGGACCTACTGCTCGATCAGTCATCCCTGGCGCATTCGCGATTCATTGCAATTGCACGAACCCCGCAGCATGCTCTGGCTTGGATTTCGGCACGCTCATTCGTTTATCCGCATCCGTCTCCAAACAAATGAGGTGATCACCCCGGGCGAAACACGAGGCGACACCGAGCGGGCACAGTGGTTGGAAGAACGTCGTACGTCGTTTCTCGAAGCGATCACGTTGTTGGAGCTTCCCATCGAGACATTGGTTGAGAAACAGCAGCTGGTATTGCGGTCGGTCGATCCCTCCGTACCTTTCTTCTGCTCCTGGCCCGATGCCTTCGGGCCCTGTCAGTTCGAATACAACACGGCAGACGCCTATGAATTTCTGGTACCGGCCAGTAAGTTAGCCGCGACGTCTGCACCGGGACTAGTCGGCGTCAGAGCATACCTGACGGGTTTTCCTGACGTAGCACTCGTTGACTTTCAAGCGATTGAACCCACCGCCCGCTCCGCCTATCGCTGTTCAGTGCATTGTCCGCTCAGCGATGTGCCGGAGATTCGATCTGTCATCGAACCGGACGGCCGCCTTTATAGCACCCTCTGTGAGTTTCAAACACAGGAACTGCTCCCTGAATGTGATGACGCCTCAGCGATCATCGGCATGATTGGGTCGCACACAGGCTTCGGCATTGAGGCCCGCTTGAATAAAGCACCGCTGAAAGACGAGGCCATGGCGGCATGGGTGGAGCGACTCATCGGTCACCCAGTGACCTATGCCCCCTTGCCCGCATTTGTGTGATCGCCGTGATGCCTCCCTCCGCGAGCCACGAATGCAGAAGGTAGTGCGCGTGAGCCCCCGTTCCTAAATCCAACTTTTCATTGAACAAACCAGGGAGATTTCGCAGAGTGAGGGGATGAGCCCGCTGACCACTGTTCAATCCGTTCTCGCCAGACCCTTCACGTCAGCGGTCTTCTTTGTCTCAGGCGTTCTCTATGATACCTTGACGCTGACGCGCATCGATCGTCTGCAAGACAATCTGATTCTGCTCTTCTATCTCGTCGCACTCGGCTTTCTCGTCGTGCTCACCGGTCGCCATAGTGTGGCCACAGTGGAGCCGGCCGCACTCGAACCTCACGACTCATCAATCTCCAGATTCCTGATCAAGGCCAAGCCCTACTATCCGAAGGCCATGCAGTTTCTCTTCGGTGGACTGTTCAGTGCCTATGCCGTCTTCTATTCACGCAGTGCGACACTCACGGGCACCGGAGTCTTCCTAGGCCTGCTGGTTCTACTGCTGATGGCCAATGAATTCTTGTGCGATCGCCTCTTGAACGTACGCCTCCTCGTTACGTTGTTCGCTTTGGCCAGCTTCAGCTTCTTCACCTTCTTTCTGCCTGTCATGGTCGGAACTATCGGAACCCGGGTGTTTCTGCTCGGAATTGCGCTGACTGTGGGAGTGACGCTACTCGTCGTACAACTGATTTATCGACGAAATCCGGACCGATCGCAGAAGAAAGTGGTATCGGTCGGCGGACCGGCGATCGCCCTCATCGGTCTCCTGATCGGATTCTATTTCTTGAACTGGATTCCGCCAGTCCCGCTTTCCATGAAGTTCGGCGGCATGTATCGCGAAGTGCAGAAGCAGGACGACCGGTTTGTGCTCAGCTTTGATCGCGAATGGTATCAAGTGTGGAAGCGCTCGCAGAATCCCTTCCCAGCAGATGAACCGGTGTATTGCTTCACCGCCATTTTTGCCCCCGTGGCCCTGAACACAACCGTCTATCACCATTGGTACTTCCGAACGAACAGCAACAAGCCCTTTATTCACGCCGACAGGATTCCGATCAAGATTGCCGGAGGCCGAGAAGGCGGGTATCGCGCGTACACATTCAAGCAACGGCTCGATCATGGGGACTGGCGCGTGGACGTAGAAACCGAAGACGGACGAGTGGTCGGGCAAGTATCTGTTGTGGTGGCAGAACAAGGCGAGGCAGGGGCCATACCCAGAACATTTTTATACTAATCCATGACGCGCCTGAGTGGTCTCAATTTGCTTGAAGAACGAGAGGGAGCGGGAACTCCTGCGAACAAAGGCGACTGTGTCCTATTCAATATGAGACTGTTCCTGCACAGGGTGATGAGGTTCGACTGAACGAGACACAGGCAACACACCTTCCAAAAGAGATGATTCGAGTAGCTGATGGAGTAACATTGATCGATCGCACGGTCGTACTAGGACGCCGTGAGGCGGTGGCCGGTGTCGAGCATGCTTTATTGGGCATGAACGTCGGCGGTTATCGAAAAGTTCGTATCAGTCCTCATCTCGCCTATCGCGATAAAGGCATTCCGGGCCTCATTCCTCCGAATGCGGTGTTGATTTGTGAGATCTGGTTGCGCGACAGTGTGCGTGCTTTCCCTTCGTAAGACGTTACTGGGTACACCCATGAGCCCTCGGACCTTAGGACTTTGCCCTTCAAGCCCCAACTGCGTCTCGACGCAAGCCCAGGACAAAGGCCATGCTATCGCGCCGTTTCGTTATCGCAAATCTCGGGCAGAGGCAAAGGAGGCATTGAAGGACGTGATCCGCGCCTTACCCCGCGCGAAGCTTGTCGAGGAAGACGAGACCTATCTTCATTACGAGGTCACCAGTCTATTATTTCGCTTCGTCGATGATGTTGAATTCCTCTTCGACGACGACACGAAGACTATACACTTCCGCTCCGCTTCCCGCACCGGCTACGGCGATCTAGGAGTCAATCGCACGCGCATGGAGCAGGTGCGTGCCCTCATGGCGCAACGGCTGTAGCTTTGGCCATTTCATTTTGCGTTGTGAGGCCTCTTGCGTATGATATCGAAAGCAGGAGGCCGGAGACATGGGGTTCACGCGAAAAGCATCACGCGTCGAGGTAAGTCAGGCTGGTCGCCTACCGCGGTGGCGCTCTCGGCGCCGTGTAAAATCCTGGATGTGAGCGAAACCAGTGTCCGGATTGAAAACCGTTTGTTTGTTTGTTTGTAAAAATCGGCGATGCGCTCCAACTTGCGATTGAGCTTGAACAGGGGAAAACGTTGCGCTGTGGATTGCAAGTCGTCCACGTGCGTTGGCTCAGGTTCGGATCAAAGATCGCCTCGATCAGTCCGGAGGACAGGGAGCGACTGGCCCATATCTTCGACGATCGGGGACAGACAAGTTACGCACGCCGGTAGCCCTTTCCCGTCACATTGCCTGATAAGCTGGGCTGCCCCTCATCGCCCTTGTTCCCGCCTGAAAACTCGTTCGTCATTTAGTAGATCAAGCGCATCAGGTACCCAATCGACCACGCTTTTGATTTCAGGACCACTGACCGGAAGGGGATTTAGTAGGCTGTTCAAAAAGGCCGATCAGCAAGGCCGATCAGCAAGGCCGCAGCCGATGAAAGCACCGGAGGCGTAGCCTCCGGGCTACGTTGAGGATGCTTACGAGGAGAGAACGACGCTGGTGGACTTTTGCAACAGTCCACTAGTGTGCGGAGCTGGAGGGGGTTGGGCTAAGCCTGGTTGTGTGCTGGAAGACGCACTTCGGGCAGGTGTAGTGAACGAACTGCTTACCCCCGACGAGACGCTTCTTCATCTGAAGCCGACACCAGGTGCAAAGGCGATCAGGAAGGTCGGCTGGGGGTGGCGCGTTCGGTATCGATGGGGCGACATGATCCATGAGGGCATTCTCTCCGACCGGTGAGAACCATGTCAATCGATCGAGTAGCCCCTGACTGCTTCAGCGCGAAAAAAAGTTTCTATATCCTCCCTGATATAAATAGTTTCGTGGTATAGTTCGTGCGACAGGTCCACGGTGAGATTTTTACCCTCTTAACAGAAAGGTGTACAAACTATATGAGTAGCTCGCCTGAGTCCGAGTCTGCGATCTTTCCATCCGAGTCCCTAGTAGCCGCGCCCATTACCCCCCAAGAAATGGTGGGTGACGGGAAGGCGTGGGGACTCTGCACTGCCGTCGATCTTCAAGATTGTCATCCTGACTTGATTCGCAACGCTGACCATATTCGTCGCTATGTCATCGAGCTGTGTGAGCTCATCGACATGAAGCGTTTTGGCGAGTGCCAGGTTGTCGATTTCGGCTCAGGTCGTGTTGCTGGTTATTCCATGGTGCAGCTGATCTCGACTTCGTTGATCAGCGGCCATTTCGCGAACGATACGAACAGCGCCTATCTCGACATTTTCAGTTGCAAGGGCTATGACCCGGCCATTGTCGAGACGTTCTCAAAAGACTTTTTCGGCGCGCGTCGCAGTACCGCGACAGTCACGCTCCGATACTAGCAAGAGACCGGGGGCCGCAGCACCGCGGCCCCCGGTATCGACCTGAGGGCCCCCTGCCTTTCCACAAACCATGAACCCCACCACGGTCAAAGAGTTTTTTCAGCTTCTACCTAGCCGGCTCGACTCAGATGCCGCCGAAGATCTCAACGCGGTCTACCAGTTCGATCTGAGCGGAGCGCAAGGCGGGCAGTACATTCTCACGATCTGCGAGAGGACCTGTCATGTCGTTGAGGGAATGCATGCGGCCCCTCACGTCGTGCTCTCGATGACTGGAGAAGATTGCATGAAGGTCCTAAGGGGTCAGTTAAGTGGGACCGCCGTCGCGATGTCTGGACGACTCAAGATCAGCGGGGACATTGGTTTGGCAATGCAGCTGAAGGCGCTCTTTCCAACTATCGGGTAACCAGCAGCCGCTCTAACCAGGCTTTCGCAGGATGCTCAAAAAGGCCTTCCAGCGAGGCCGCAGGCGAGTCGAAACCGGAGGCGTACCCTCTTGGGGTACGTTGAGGATTTCGATGAACCGAGAACGAAGCTGGCGGGCTTTTTCAGCATCCTGCTATCGGCCAGCCGGTTCTGCCGGTATCCAGTCGACATCCTCTGGTGCCTGATCCGAATGGCGAGGGAACCGCTCCTCTAACATCACATAGATCGTGGGCACGAGAAAGAGCGTGAGGACCGTTGAAAAACTGAGTCCTCCGACAACCGTCCTCGCCAACGGGGCATTCGTTTCACCACCAGTCCCCCAACCGATGGCCATGGGGAGCAGCCCTAGGACCGTGGCAAGCGACGTCATTAATATCGGCCTGAGTCGCGTCCGGGCAGCGAAGACTGCCGCGTGATGCAACTCTTGCCCTCGCCGCCGTAGCACGTTCGTATAATCTACCAGCAGGACACCGTTCGAGACCACAATGCCCAACATCATGATGACGCCCATCATCGACGTCGTGGAGAGTGTGGTGTCGGTCAGAAAAAGAATCAGAATCACGCCTGGGAAGCCCATGGGAACCGAGAACATGATGATGAAGGGATCGATCAGTGATTTAAACTGCGCCGCCATCACCATGTAGACGAGGACCAACGCCAGAGCCGTGGCAAACAGCAAGCCCTCAAATGTTTCTCGTTGCTGTTGAATCTGGCCGGCCAACCGGATGCTGAATCCAGTGGGAAGCTGAATCTTGGCTAAGCCTGCCTCCAGATCGGAGGTGACGGCACCAAGGTCCCGATCGACGGGGTTAGCGGTCACATGAACCACCCGCTGAAAGTATTTGCGGTCGATCTTGACCGGGCCAGCGTTGAGCTTAAGGGAAGCAACATTCTTGAGAAGGACTGGTTCCCCAGCTCGCCCGATCAACACGATGTTCTCAATATCAGTGAAATCCTTTCGATGTTCTTCCGCGAGCCAGGCGCTAATGTAGTACTCATTCCCATTTTGAGGGTCGGTATAAATGATAGGGTCGGTCGGGCCGTTGCCGTTGAGAGAGAACAGCACCGCGTTGGCCACGTCCGTTTCGCTCACGCCCAGGAGAGCCGCTTTCTCTCGATCCACCACCACATTGACTTCAGGGTAATTCTCTTCTCGACTGACTTCGATATCGGCCACACCCGGTATTTGATTCATCAGGTTTTCGACCTGACGGATCACTCCCCTCGCCTGCTCGAAATCGTACCCGTAGATTTCCACGTCGACGGATTTTTGCGATCCAAAGCTGGTAATTCGTTTGATGAGCCCACCTGGATCGAAAAACATCGCGACGCCCGGGAAAAGCTTGAGAACTTTGGGTCGCACCTCGTTCATGATTTGCACTTGGTTTCTGGTTCGTTTGTCCGGTGTCACAAGATGGACGGAAATACTCGATGTATGGGGGCCGGTATTCGGATTGAACAGCGAGGAGCGCCCCTGCGCGAGCACACCGGTACTGGACACGATCGTTTCCAGCTCTTCAGCAGGGATCTGTGCCCGCAAGACACGTTCGATCTCAGCCACTTGTTGCTCGGTTTTCTCGACTCGCTGACCGACTGGTGCGCGCAGGACGATACGGAACTGGCTTTCATCCGACACCGGCAAAAACTCTGTGCCAATTTTTGGCGCCAGTGCGAGAGACGCGGCAAAGAGGAGCAGGATACCAATAATGAAACACCAGCGATGAGCCAATACCCAGCGAAGTGATTCCTCGTAGCCTTTATCTAACGACTCGTATTGTCCGCGGCTCCAATCCATCAGGCGCACGAACCATGCCGGCATCGAACGGTGAGACTCTTGTTCTGGCCTGAGGAATCTGTAGCAGAGTGCAGGGGTGACCGTGCGGGAGACGAAGAACGAGGTGAACAGTGAAATCGCAATCGTGATCGTCAGGGGAATCAGGAGCAAGCGGGCAATCCCGGCGACGAAAAAAATCGGGAGGAATACGACGACCGTGGTGACCGTCGAGGCGAAAATGGGCATCGCCACTTCGCGGGCCGCTTCCAGGATGGCGTTCCAGCGGCGGGGCGACGTGTTGAGGTGGCGTTGAATGTTTTCGAGTTCTACGATGGAATCGTCAACGAGCCGGCCGATCCCAAGGGCCAAGCCTCCCAGGGTGAACACATTGAGCGTTTGCCCGGAAAAGTACAGCACGATGAAGGTCACCATGATCGAGAGAGGAATGGCGACGGAAATGATCAGCGTGCTCGTCACACTACGGAGGAAAATCAAAATGACCAACGCGGCCAACAACGATCCGTGCAGCGCCTGTTCGATGAGGTTGCTGATCGACTGGCGGATATAGACCGATTGATCGAAGGAAATCCCGACTTTCACGCTAGACGGAATGCCGATCAGCTTCGGCAGAACCTTGCGCAGCGCATCCACCACCGCCACGGTGTTGGCGATAGGCTGCTTGTTCACCCGAAGATACACGGCTCGAGCCCCGTCCGTCCTCACAATGTTGGTCTGAATGTCCGATGAATCGGTCACGGTCCCGACATCCCGTACGCGCACGGGGCTGCCCTGTGGATTGACCTTCACGATCACGTCTTGAATCGGGTCGACCGTGCGAAACTGACTATTGGTGAAGACATTGTAGTCCAGATTGCCGGCCTTGATGTCGCCCGATGGAAGGATGAGGTTGGCGGCCTTCACGGACTTGACGACGTCCAGGATTGACAGACTTCGAGCGTTCAACAGCGCCGGGTCGAGGTTAATGTTGATTTGGCGGATCTTCCCGCCTTCCACGGTGGCAGCAGCAACGTTGGCAATTTGTTCAATCTGTGGTGCAATCGTATTCGAAGCTAGGTCGTACAAGGCCCGTTCGTCCAGATCGTCGCTGGAGACCGTCACGAGAGAGACAGGGATATTGGAGACGTCGAACTTGACGATGAAGGGTTGCCCAATGCCCGGCGGGAGGCTATTGAGGATTTGGGTGACGCGTTGCATCACCTCCATCTGGCCAACATCAATATCTGCCCCCCAGTTGAACCAGATCTGCACTGCGCCCATGCCCTGCTTGGCGAACGACTCGACATGATCGACATTCGAGGCGGAACTGACCGCTTTTTCGATGGGATAGACGACACTCTGTTCGATATCAAGCGGCGGCGCGCCTTTATAGATGACACCGACGAAGGCGACGGGCACTTGAATCTGCGGGAAGAGATCGACCGGTAACCGCTGGACGGAGGTGCCACCTAGGATCACCATGGCAAGCGACAACATCAGGACGCCGATGCGGTTGCGAAGCGCAAGGAGAGTCAGCCACATGATGAAGATGTGAAACGTGAAACATGAAACGTAAAGGGTGAGGCGTCAGGAGATAAACAGGGACGTGAAAGGCAGGATGATATCTTCAGCATACGCCTCACCCCTTACCCCTCACGCTTTACCGGTTCGGGAGATTGTGTCTGCACAGCGGCACCATCATGTACGAGGTCTTTCCCGGAGATGATCACCTGCTCCAATCCAACCAAGCCCTTGGTGATCTCCACTCGGTTCTCGTCACGGACTCCAATTTCCACCGGTACCCGTTGAGCCTTTCCTTCGCGCACGATATAGACATATTGGGAGTCTTCCAATCGACTTACCGCATCGATGGGGATCTGAATCGCGTTTCGATGAGTGCCGACTAGGACCTCTACACGGGCAAACATGCCGCCTTTCAAGACATGATCCTTGTTGGGAAGATCGACCTCGATCGTCATTGTTCGGGTCGCTCGGTCCAACGCCTGAACAACACGGGTCACTGTGCCCTCGAAGACGCGATCCGGATAGGCTTCAGCGCGAACTTCTGCTTGTTGACCCACCTGGATGAGCGGAACATCCTTCTCGACGACTTCGATCAGAATACGGACTGTCTGGATCTCATGAAGAGTGAGAATCCCTCGAGACATGGTAGAGGTACCGCCGGTTGTCCCACTGACATAGGACCCGAGATCAAGGTTGCGCCCAGCCACATAGCCCGCGAAAGGCGCACGGATATACGAGTAGGCCAGGTTTGTCTCGGCCTGTGCCAGGGCAACGTCCATCTGCTGGACCTGTGCGCGGAGCGAATCGAGCGCCGCCGCTGCTGTGTCGTACGCGACCTGTGCGTTATCGAGATCTTGCTGCGAAACAAACTGGTCTTTGATCAGCGACTGCATCCGATTGAGCGTCAGGGTCGTGTTCCGGACGCTGGCGTCCTGCTGCGCGACTCTTGCTCTGGCTGCGGCCAGGTTTGCCTTGGCTTGATTAACAGCGTGCCGATAATCCGCGTGATCGATTTCGATCAGGAGCTGGTTAGCTTTCACCAAGTCTCCTTTCTCGACATAGACCTTGGCAATGTAGCCATCGACCCGTGAGAACAAATTGACCACCTGGTTGGGGGTAATGTCGGCGGTATACGTTAATCGAATATCAAGGTCCCGTTTGAATGGCGCCACAGTGGCAACAGTAATAACACGGGGTTTACGAGCGTCTATCTTGGCGCCGCTGCTTAAGCGAAACACAACGAGCGCTGTGACCGCGAAAAAAATGATCACCCCAAGTGTGATTATCGGATGTTGTTTTAGGGGGTTCATCGCAAACGCCGACTCGACGACTTGCGGCCAATCGGCATCCTGATCAGGCCGGCAAGAAAGAGATCGACATAGGTGGCGACTGTGGTTTCATGCGATTGATGCATCGGGACTCTGAAGATCTCATGAAGTAGTCGGTGATGGACGACCATGCCGATGAAAGCGCGAGCTGCCAGAAGAGGATCGACAGAGCGAAATGCCCCATCTTCGATCCTTGTGCGAATGTACGCGGCAAGGTAATCGTAGAATACTTTGTGGTGCTGACCGAAGAACAACTCGGAGAGTTCGTGTCCCTCTAACGCACTGAACAAGAGGAGCCGTAAGAACGTTGAGTCGGCACCGGGGCGAATCCGATAGCTCGCTATCATCGTAAACACACGGTGGTCATCTCGTTTTGTGACCGCCGCTTCCACGACATCAAGGAGTTCATTCACGGTCACTTTTTCTGCCAGGATTGCCGCGTAGAGCGTCCGTTTCGTTGGAAAGTATTTGAAGACTAACGCCTCGCTCACTCCCACCGCTTTGGCGATTTCTTTTGTGGTGGTGCCGTTGAATCCTTTTGCAGCAAAGAGCGAAGCGGCAGCCGCGATGAGGCTGGCCTGACGATCGCCAGCAGAAACCCGCTGCCCGTTTTCGTCCCTACCCTCTGCGGTTTGCTTCTTCATGGTAAGTAAGTCTTCACTCACCTAAATCCTAGCATGCCCTGTTTCACAGCAACAAGCCCTTGACAGGAACGCCTAATACGCTTGTCAGGAGCCTTATTAGGCGTTACGGAGTTGAAGGAAACCACCTGGTCTGATTCTCCTGGTGGG
Organism: Nitrospiraceae bacterium; assembly: GCA_041743755.1. Lineage (GTDB taxonomy): Bacteria > Nitrospirota > Nitrospiria > Nitrospirales > Nitrospiraceae > Palsa-1315. The sequence goes on from JBGTMB010000282.1 coordinate 26,399, forward strand.
CCATCCTTTGCTAGCCGTCGTGTTGGCAAATTATTGATCGGCATCGGCCCATGCGAACAACCCCATCCACGGGCAGGGTATGAACTTCAGTAAACACACCGTGTTTGGTGTGGGGAAGGCCTTCGACCAGGGCACGTGGTGTGCCCGTGATGGCATGGGAGCAAAATCGCATTCATACTTTGAGGTGGAATGACACTAGCCTGTAGCTAGGGTCGGCGAGGAAAAGGTCCGAACTCATATCATCATGTCAATAACTTCAGACATGACTGTTACGGGCTGAGATGGTCAGGCGCTTTTAGATTGGAATGCTTGAAATAGGTTTGTTCTCGTGCCGTGACGAGAAGGGGTTCGATTCCGTATGTGCTTGTTGTCCACAAGCCAAAACCGATGCAGCCCATAATCTGAAGAGAGACCCGCTACACCTTCCAGCTGTCAATGAACTGAACTGTAGCGTTAGGACTTGTCTGTCTTTCGTCGATAGGTCGTTACGGTCTCTGTAAGCCGACAGTCGGCCTAATCAAAATGCGCGACATTCGCGCGCAAAAAGTAACGGAGGCGGTTGCGTTCCCGTAGATTCATCTTAAGAATCTCGACTCCGAACCGATGGCCTGAGACCCACGCTACCTTTGCTTCCATCACGAACAGCGGATCTTGCCCATCGGGCAGATAGAGAAAAATCGTAAGTTCTGTCCCCTGCGAGACGGATGCGTTGCCTCGAATACCCAATCCCGTAGGCGAGAGATCCGTGACCATGCCATCGCCCATGAGAACCTCGCCGGTAGACTCTTGCGCCGAGTACATCAATCCAAACTCTACCGACGGCCGAGGATCATGTCTACGATTGACAGCTTCAACCATAGGCTGAAGCCCTCTACTCGATGTGATGGGTGTTCGTTTCATGATGGCAACTCCTAGTTCCTGCTGGCCTCAGGCACTGACGGCACAGCTTGAGAAGGTTTATACGAACTCACAAGTGGAATCGCAAGTAATTCTTCTCCTCCAATGTCAGAGCCTCTATCTCCACCCCAAATCGGGCATCCTTCAACCCAGGAAATGCTGCTCTGGGTAATGCGAAAAGGCTCTTCCACTCCGGGAAGGTCGATAAAGAGGGTGACGGTTACCCCGGGTGCGACCAATTGATTGCCGCGAATGCCAATCCCTCTCGATGAGAGATCAGAAACGACACCGTCACCGATCAACATCTGGCCGGAATCCATGAAGGAATAGAGCAATGAAAAAAATGTCGGAGTACGGCTGCTATGTCGACGCTCTGACTGACCGGAGAATTTGGCTGCTGTGACGGTAGGAATGGTAGTGTCAGGGCACATGGTCTCCTCCGTAACGTTGGATCGATGATTAGAGGATTCGGAATGCCGTTCGGCGATCGTCTAAGGCCGACACACTCATATTTTTCCAAATAACGTCTTGCAGCCGCTTGCTTTCGTCTGATGACAGCTTGGGAAATTTGACAGCAAACGAATCTTTGGAGATCCAGGAGACAATGACGTCGGTGAGACGCATGGGGGTGTGCCCGTCCTCAAGGTCTAGGAGCAGAGTGAGGCGGCTGCCTAGGGAGCTCGGTGCCGCACCCAAGATCTTGCAGCCAGTTTTAGAAAGGTCCTTCAAGGCCCCCCCGCCGGCGACGATTCGTGCGCCCTCTTCACCGAAGTAAGTGATTTGGTATCGAATGGGAACTCGCGCCGCATAGCGCCGATCTAAGAGCGAATGAGCTTTCTGGGTGTTGATCTTGAGAACGGGGTGGTTCAGTTTCATCGGTGCCTCCACAATGGTTCCGCCGAGGTTTCTCTATCTCTCGCGATAGTGTGAGAATACCGCACCCAAGAATTTCGACAATCCCTAAAGAGAGGGGATAAAGGCCCCTCCCGAAGAGGGGATACTCGGCAGAAGAATGCAGTGGATGGGTGTTTTATAGCAGGAACACCGCAAGAGTGAGTGAAAAGTGATTTTCCCCAGATCAGCCTTAATCTAACCCTTTCGGAGGAGTGGGAGACTTCTCGGTATCAGGCCAAGAGCCTCGATGAAGGCCAAACAGGAGCGGGATGGCGACTGCTAGTCTTTGGCGGGAATGCCGACAAAGACCACCAACAGCATTCTCGTGGCGCTCTGAGGCTCAGTATAAGGTACTCCGTACGATTTCCTTTCTTCGCTTGCCATGGCCTTGCTGGACGACCTTCGACAGATTCTGAACAAGTCTCTGTCCAGCCAGCCCCTTATGGTTCCGGAGCGTACAAGTACTTTCTCAACGCCCTGCTAAGAAGTGGAAACTCGAAACGGGCTGAATTCTTTGCGGAACGAATGGTGTACAATACTCAAGAGACAGCCAAGAATTTAAGTGCGGCAGGACAATCTCTTGTTGATCTCGTTGACTAATTTGTTAGATGATAATTGGTTAAACAACGATGTCAGCCAATGGAGGTGGATATCATGACCAAAGCACAAGCGGCTGCGTTACGCGAGAAGTGGGCAGAGGGGGATAATCCACCTTGTCGGCATCTGCACCTGGAGTTGGAACACAACAACAACAATTATTTGACAGATAACTATCACTGTACTGCCTGCGGTGAGTTGGTGGCCGCCAATACCCGTGATCCCTTTCAAGTCATCTAACCCTGGTCAATCCATCATCCCTCCATCTTCAGGATCTGAGAGCGGAGTTCGCTGAGCGACAACATCAGCTGGGCGCATGGCTTTCAAATGCCTTCTTGTACTCAAGACCAACCAGTCCACGGTTTCAAATTTCGATGGCATCGCGAAGGCCCTGGGGAGTTGGCTAGCCTTGCACAGAACTCATCTGAAAATATTCCGCGGCAGTGACATCAACTATCGCCGTAGGAAGGCGATCCACCGCCACAGGTTCAGCAGACTCGCAAGGGAAGCCGCCACGTAGGTCAATGCAGCCGCGGTGAGGATGCGGCGGGCCCCCTGCTCGTCTTGAGGCGACAGGTAGTTCCTTTGCTGGAGCACTGGAAGCGCACGCCGGAAGCTGGCGTCCCATTCGACTGGAAGCGTGATAAGGTGCACGAGTGTGGAAATCCCCATCGTCGCCATCCCGGCAACCAGGACAATCACACCCGCCACAGGAGTCTGCGCCAACGCCGTAGCAATTGGAATGCCCATCATTACTACTCCTCCAAGCTTTTCCGCTCCCTGCGCGACCCGCACCAGTCGCGTGCGCTCCGTGAACGCCTGGTAGCCCGTATGGTCTTGAATGGCATGGCCGACCTCATGGGCGGCCACGGTGATCGCGGTGAGAGATTTCCCATCGAATTTATCGGGGGTCAGGCGGACGGCTTTGGTCTCAGGGTCGTAATGGTCGCCCTGCTGGGTCATCTCCACTTTGATGTGCTGCATATCGAGCCGATCAAGCAGATGCCGCGCCAACTCTGCTCCAGTTCCCGGATAGTCAGAACGGGGCATACTATGTTGGGCAAACACCCGCCTGGTCCATAGTTGCGGACCGAATACGACGATAGCGACAATGATCAACAGCAGGGCTATACGCACGATATACTCCCTCCACATCGACCCCACCTGTCAGGCGTGGCACTTGGCCCAGGCCATCGGCAAACACCTGCGTGGGATCGCCCCTTTCTCATTCACGATAACACAATGGACCGATGCACGTTCTCCTCAAAGGAGAGCCTGGGGCTACCCTTGTTACAGCTATCGACCGAACACGACCCGTGCTCTCCCCCCTCGCTATGTGCGTGAGTAGGAGCGCATGGGCTGGTCTGGAGGCTAGCGTGATCCGAGCGGCTGTGCTATAGACCGCATCAGGTCTCGAACAACCTCGAAAGACAACAGCACGATGCCGACTTCTATTGGTGTGATCTTCATCGTGTTCTCCACGCTCGTCATTCTGAGCGTGTTGACGATCAAGCTCTCGAATCGATTCGGTATCCCCTCGCTAGTCTTGTTCCTCGCCATCGGCATGTTGGCAGGGTCCGATGGTCTCGGCGGCATCACATTCGACAATCCGTCCCTGGTACGGTCGCTGGGTATCACGGCGCTCGTCTTGATCCTGTTTTCGGGTGGATTGGACACGGAATGGACAGCGGTGCGGCCCATTATATGGCAGGGGCTGTCGCTCTCGACCATCGGGGTTCTGGTGACGGCTCTGCTCATCGGGGTGTTTGTCGCCTGGGTCCAGGGGTTTTCATTCCTAGAGGGCCTCTTGCTCGGCGCCATTGTGTCGTCCACCGATGCGGCGGCCGTCTTCATGGTGCTACGGGCGCGAAAAACCAAGATCCCCAGGCGATTGATCCAATTGCTCGAATTCGAGTCAGGCAGTAACGATCCGATGGCCGTCGTGCTGACGATCACGCTGATCCGACTGTTGATGGAACCCTCGACTCCTTTCGGGGAGCTTGTCGTATTCTTTGTGATACAAATGGCCGTGGGACCGGTGATTGGCATTGCCATGGGCGAGATTATGCGGCGAGCGTTCAATGCGCTCGATCTGGAATTGGAAGGCATTTATCCGGTGCTATCCGTGGCGCTGGCGCTGCTGACCTACGGCTTGACTGACTACCTGGATGGGAGTGGCTTTCTTGCCGTATACCTGGCGGGGCTCGTCATGGCGCGAAAACCGTTTACTCACCAGCAGAGCGTCTTACGTTTTCACGATGGGCTGGCCTGGCTGATGCAGGTCACCATGTTTTTGGCGCTGGGGTTGCAGGTATTTCCAGCAAGGCTTGTGCCAATCGCCGGGGTAGGCATCCTGATTTCTCTTTTCCTGATCTTCATCGCACGCCCTGCGAGTGTCCACGCGGCGCTGGCTTTTTCGCCGATGTCCTTTCGAGAGCAGACTCTTGTGGCCTGGGCGGGGCTCCGTGGGGCCGTGCCGATCATCCTGGCCACATTTCCCATAGTGGCCGGGATCGAAAAGGCCGACATGATCTTTCACTTGGTGTTCTTTATTGCACTCACATCTGTCGTCATGCAGGGGACAGCGATTCCTTTACTGACACGAATATTGAAGATCGGAGGACCTCAGCTCAATCCGCAGTCGCCCCCCCAACCGATGCCGTAACTCTCTTCTGGTTTGCCGGTTCTTGTTATGGGTCTAGCAGGCTGTTGATAAAGTCCGCCAACATCGTTCTCGCCTCGCTCAGAGGCTCAACGTACGGCACAGAATACGATTCGCCTCTTCGCTCGCTGCGGCCTTGCTGGACGGCCTTTCTGAACAGCCTGCAGGACATTGAGCTTCAATCGGTGATCTCGGGCGTGGTGTCGTTTCGGGCATCGTCATCCACTTTGTCAACAAACTGCTAGGCGGGTGAAGGGTGAAAACTGTTTGGTAAACCCGGCACACGAGGGCCTCTTTCACAAGAGGCCCTCGTAGCCGTAAAGATGGCTGGTCTTGGCTTTATTGTACGTCGACGGTGACGCTATGGGTAGCCATGACAGGGTCATGGTCCTTGGTGGCGCCGGTCACAGTGACCTTGTGTGTCCCCTTGCTCAGGCTCTTCAGCGTACCGGCAAAACCCTTCTGATACTCTCCATCCACATATGCATGGACATGCGTCGCTTGCGAACCCTTCGTCAAGTCGTACTTCACCTCAAAGGTATCGGCAACCTTCTCCCCGTCCTTTGGAGACATAATCATCACCTTCGACCCGTCCTCGACCGGTGCTTTCGCTGGATTATCCCCTGCGAAAGCTGGAACCACGCTGAGACAGCCTGCCAGCGCAATCCCAAATCCCATCAACCCGATACGTCCCATCTTCTGCATCACGACGACCTCCTTGTTTGAACCAACTGAATGAACATTACCGCATCCCATCCCCTCTCGGATACCCTCTAGTCTGATGACCAATCGATCCCCGAGTAAGAATATTGAGATATTTTACTTTCCAGAATTTCCTCAGTCAATCCTCACCTACGCGCTGGTGGCCGTGAACATGGCACGTCGCCGTATTATTCCACTTCGACGATAATGGTATGGGTGGCCGTCACAAGATCATGGTCCTTTGTGGCGCCGGTCACGGTGATCTTGTGATCTCCCTTGCTCAGGCCCTTGAACGTCCCGGAAAAACCCTTCTGATACTGACCATCCAGGTACACATGAGCATGCGTCGCTTGGGAACCCTTCATCAACTCGTACTTCAACTCAAAGCTGTCGTCGACCTCTTCCCCGTCCTTGGGAGAGGTAATCATCAACTTCGACCCGTCCTCGATTGGTGGTGTAGCTGGTTTATCCCCTGCGAAGACTGGTACTCCGGCGAGCAACCCTGCTAACACGATCCCCAATCCCATGAACCCAATACATCTCATCCTCTGCATCGCAACCTCCTCGTTTGAACCAACTGAATGGGCACTGAAGTTATCATACCCTGCGAGATAATCTCTCGTCTGAGACCGAACGTTCTCTGGTGGAAAGTATTGGGCATTCTATGTTTCAGAATTGTCCCGGTCAATCCGCACCTCCGGGCATTGAACGACCCTGAGCGCAAATAATCCCTCCAAGCTCGCTCGTTCTCTCTCTAGGGATGGGGGCTGATTGATCTTCCACTGCGCGCGTCTTCCCGATTCCCCCTTTTGGTTTTCAAGGGAAGCCTGGTCGATCCTCGATTGCGCGCGTCGAACGAGCACCTTCCGAGCGTGCGCGTTCCGCGAGCAGGAGGACGGCCAGGCTGCCCTTCCCCTCCCCCCTCCCCTCCCAATATGGTACGGTACAGAGGAACAGGGCACACAACGATGACCATGCACGCACAATTTCCAGACGAGCAAAGCGTCGAGGGCGCCTTTACCAGGCAGCCGGATGTCTTTCAGAGCTGGGTGACTGCCAACGGGAGTTCCGGTTTTTCTGCGGCGAGCGGCCGCTACCATCTCTATGTTTCCTGGGCCTGCCCTTGGGCACATCGGACGATCATTGTGCGAAAGCTCAAGAAGCTCGAAGATGTCATCGGCATGACGGTTGTGGATCCAATCCGCGACGAGCGAGGCTGGGCGTTCCGCGAAGGGCCGGGGCATTCGCTCGATCCCATCAACGACTTCAAATTCCTCAGCCAGGCCTACAAGGCCACCGATCCGAACTATCGGGGGCGGTTCACTGTCCCTGTGTTGTGGGATACGGTGACGAAACGTATCGTCACCAATTCCGACGACGACCTCATGCGCATGTTTAACGGCGAGTTCAACCGCTTCACCGAAAGCAAAATTGACTTGTATCAGGACGGCATCCGGAAAGAGATCGACGACCTCAATACCTTCATCTACGAGAACGTGAACGACGGAGTCTATCGCGCGGGATTCGCCACATCGCAGCAGGCCTATGAACGGGCCGTGCTGCGCCTCTTCGACGCGCTCGATCAACTTGAGACCAGGCTGGCGCGTCAACGCTATCTCTTCGGCTCACAATTCGTCGAAACCGATTGGCGCTTGTTCGTCACCCTCATACGCTTCGACGCTGTCTACCACGGCCATTTCAAGTGCAACGTCCGGCGAATCATCGACTACCCCAATCTCTTCGGCTATCTCAAAGACCTCTATCAGACCGACGGGATTGCCGACACCGTGAACTTCGACCACATCAAGCGGCACTACTACATCACCCACGACGACATCAATCCGACTCGCATCGTCCCCCTCGGTCCCGACCAAGATCTTTCCACCCCCCACGGCCGCGAACATCTGCGATAACAAACAAACCGGTTCATCTCGTTTGTTTGGTTTATCTGGTTGATTTGGTTTATCTGGTTGATTTGGTTTATCTGGTTAGTTTCGTCAACCAAAAACCAGACAAACCAGACAAACCAAATAACGGCCTTCTTCTGCTGGCAGCATTTGTACCATCCTGGTAAGGTACATTTCTTTTTTCTTGGAAAGTCTGCCTCCATGTCCATCCAGTGGTTCCCGGGTCACATGAATACGGCGCGCAAAGAAGCGGCCAAAACGATGGAGGCGATCGATGTCGTCGTCGAAGTATTGGATGCGCGCATACCGAGCGCCAGCTGCAATCCACTGATCGAAGAGCTGCGTCTGGCCCGCCAGCGTCCTAGCCTCAAAGTCCTCAACAAAGCCGATCTTGCCGACCCCACTATCACGCAGGCTTGGCTGGACCTGTATAACCGACAACCGGGCGTCAGCGCCGTGGCTCTTTCTTGTCGTCATGCAGGTGATGCCGCCAAGATACCTCAGCTCTGTCAGCCGCTCGCCCCCCATCGCCACAGCAGCGCAAAGCCGTTGCGCATGCTGATCATGGGGGTCCCCAACGTCGGCAAATCGACGCTGATGAACATGCTCCTTAACCGCCGCATCGCTCGTGTGGGAGATGAACCGGCTGTGACCAAGGTCCAACAACGTCACAAACTGAACGACCGCATGGCCATCACCGACTCACCAGGACTATTGTGGGGAACCATCAAAGACCCTCATGTGGGCCTCCTCCTCGCCACGGTCAACGCCATAGGCCACAAGGTCGTCGATGACGAAGCCGTCGCAGAATTTCTCGCCGTCATCCTGCTTGCGCGCTATCCTGCTCGACTCACAGCCCGCTACGGGTTTGCTGTGGACAAGCTGACTAGTGCAGGCGTGATCGACGCGATCGGCAAAAAGCGCGGCTGCCTGCTGACCAGAAGCGGCGGCGGAATAGATCGAGACAAAGCGGCGAGAATACTCTTATCGGACTACCGCGACGGCGCACTCGGCCGCACCAGCTTAGAAACACCGGATAGGCGAGCAGAAGAACACATGCCGGTCACAAGCGCGTGAAGTGGAAAGACCGACTGGTTTAATCGTTCCCTGAGGCAGACAAGCCAGAGAATAGCCGCTCACTCACAATCCGACTCTGACAAAGTCGATATACCCTCGTTCAATGTCCGTACTGAGAAGCTCTACCCATACCTTGTCTCCGACGTCGAGGCCTCGCTCGCCTGTCACCAATCTCCCTTCGACGGGTGGCTCAAGGATCCGGACCCACGTGCTTCTGTCTGACATACCCGTCACGATCGCGTCGAAACGCTGCCCAATCCGCGATTCGAGCAATAACGCCGCTGCGGATTTGCGGAGCTGCCGCTCGACTTTTTCCGCATTGTGTTCTTGTTCCGTGCAGTGGTCGGCCAGATACTTCAGTTCTTCTGGACGGTACGGCGTTGCTGCACCGGCCAATGCCGCCTTGATTAGCCGCTGAGTAATAAGATCGGGAAAGCGGCGGTTGGGAGCCGTAGAATGCGTGTACCCCTTCACCGCAAGCCCGAAATGTTCCGGCGAAACCCCTGTCGACTGATCCAGCACATATTCGCCTCTGCCGATGAGTTTCACGATGGCCAGGGACAAATCGGGAAACGTGAGGGGATCGGCCTTCCGGCGCGTGACGAGGAACGATTCGAGCGCCCTCGCATCCGGCTCCTGTGGTAAATGCCCATTCCAGCCTGCGGCAAATTCCCTAATGCGCTGCCAGCGTTCGGGAGAGTGCAGAATGCGATGGAACGGGGAGATACCTTTTCCCTTGAGATAGGAGACGGTCGCCTGATTCGCTGCGATCATAAATTCTTCGATCAGTTCCTTGGCGCGATTTTTCTGTTCGACCCTGAGATCGGTCAGCACCTCACCATCAAACACAACTTTTGGCTCGATCGTTTCAAGACTCAGCGCTCCCTGCTGATGTCGTCGGGCCTTGAGCCGCTGCGCGACCTGGTCTTGCAGCCGGAGTTGCGCATCAAGGCCTGGGACAACATCAAGCCGTTCAGGCGCACGCGCCTCCCCTGCGAGCCAGGCTGCGACGCTGTTATAGGCCAGCTTCGCATGGTTGTGGACCAGCGCTCGAAAGAGGGTGGAGCTGAGCACTGCCCCATCCTCCGCAATGTCTATCTCCACGACGATCGCGAGACGGTCTTGCCCTTCATTGAGAGATGTCAGATCGGTCGACAGTTTTTCCGGCAGCATGGGGAACATGTCGCCGGCTGTATAGACCGACGTCGTATTGTGTTTGGCGTGAGTATCCAAGGCTGATTCCTTCATGACCAGCGCGTCCACATCAGCTATCGCAACCAGGATAGTGACAGACCGATCAGGATGGTGCTCGGCGGCGGAGAGTTGGTCGAGGTCTCGGGAATCGTCGTTGTCGATCGACGCCCAGAGTAGCCCCGTCAAGTCACGGATGTTCGAGTCCCATTCGGTGGCGGCAGTCTCTATGCCTGCAAGCTCGGCCATCGCCTCAGAAGAAAAATTCGGCAAGAAGCCTCGTTCGATCATGACTCGACGAGCAATAGTCTTCAGATCAGCGCGATGATTTTTCATATGTCCCTTCAATCTGGGATGAGCCCGGTTAGTTTGGATAGGGAAGAAGCATGATGGCGCTTCCATCCAGACACAATCAGTAGCTCCACATCTCATGCGCCAGCGGGGCATGATTGAGCTCATCTCGATGCGCGCGCCAGTTTGGCATGAACTGATCCATCACCATCGTGTGCGCAGCAACGCTTGATCGGTATTGGCGTTGCCCTCGCGGTCGGTCCAGTCTCCGAGATAGTCGTAGCCGAGCTGCTCGCGGAACAGTGTCACCACACGCTGCTGGGTTCGCTTCTCGATTTGGCCGACGGTGCTCATATCGGCTCGTCTTTCCGGCGAACTCCTGCCAGCAACGCGGCTCCTTTGTCCGTCAATCGATACTTCTGCAACCGGCTGGTCGGCTTCTCCGGCCTGGTGTATTCCACGGTTTGATCGGCCAGTAAGATCCGGATCACCTGATTGAGGTGGCCCGACACTTCTTTCTGCTCCAACCGGCTGGACAACTCAGACTTGGATAACGAGCCATCGGCCAGCAAGCCCAGCACACGCCGTTCAAGCGACTCTGGCCGTGACTCTGGCCGTCCACTGGCTTCTCCGATTCTCTGCTGGACTGTGCGCCGGATGGTGATGACGAACCCATCCGACATCGAAAACGCCGGTTCCGGAAGGCCCGCCTCCCGGCACCGCCGGATCATGTCTCCGGTGCCGGTCCCCATCCGCTCTATGTACTGCGTCAGATAGAGCGGTTCCGCCAACAACGGATTGCCGGGCACCGAGCCGTGAGGCTCACGCAACATGTCCAGCGTCAGCCAGGGCGGCAGCAATGCTCGGTCGATATTGGCGTTGCCCTCGCGGTCGGTCCAGTCGCCGAGATAATCGTAGCCGAGCTGCTCGCGGAACAGCGTCACTACGCGCTGCTGGGTTCGCTTCTCTCGTTGGCCGACGGTGCTCATCGTGCTGGCTTCCGATTTTGAGGTCCTAGGTATGCCACCCTGGACAATGCCTGCTTTGTCCAGTTCATGTCGGGTTCCCGGATGGCGGGTTTGTCTGGTTTATGGCCGGCTCCGGATGAGCCGTTTGTGAGCCCTTTCAAAGTCCCCATTGTCTCCATTTTGTCCCTTTCCCCTGATCAACATCCTCATGTCCCCAATGTCCGCAAGAACATCGTGACGCCCAGTCCATTGTCGGGTTTCCCTGTGAGGCATTTGGGGCATTCCTGAGGCATTGGAGTGAGCACTGCCTTGAGACATATGAGGCATAATTGAGGCATTTTCTTTGCTTTACCATAGAAGGTCCCTCGACGAGCGATACTTCTGAGATCTACGCGATGATTTGCCATGTGTTCCTTTCAATCTTGGATGAGGCCCAGTTAGCTTTTGGATGGGGAAGGAGCAGGGGACACTCCGGCGAGAAAGGGCTCCCGACCAACTTTGTGAGCCCTATACAAAAGCTACCGCTTTATCAACAGCAGAAAAATCCCTGTCGGATGGCATTACAAACAAACATCGGCCACCGCTCCGGGAAGCCCACACCTGACCAATCGCCCGCTTTTCCTCCGCATCAACACCGTCGTACAGATGCTTTCCTTTATACTCGACCGCAAGCACCCGCCCATCGGCAAGTTGGCAGAGGAAGTCTGGGTAGAACCAGTCTGTTGAAGTTTGCAGCCGGAATGACGTGGGCTTACGAGGGAGGTTCCGAACCCAGAGCTGCACTTGCGGCAAACCATCGAGGAACTGCGCGCACCGAAACTCTTCCGTGGTCTGACCATCGGCCGTCTTTTCGGATAGTTCTCCCGGCTTTGGCCCGAAATAGTGCTTTTGAAATTGAAAGCCCCCTTCATAGACACGGCTCGGTTCATAGCCCATCGTCTTGAAGTTGATCGTGCGCCCTTCGTCAACGGTCAGTGGCGAGTCCGGCAGAAGCAACAACTGAAACGATGCCTTGCGCTCACTCTCTCGATGATCCTGGATACGGGCTGCAATCTCGTCACGGAGCCGAAAACGATCAAGCGCCAGAGTACTGACATCCGTCATACCCAACTTCGCCATGAGTCCTCGGATGACTTTCCTCAAAAACTCCGCCGATTCACCGGCAGGAATATCCTGATGATCAATCTCTCGGTCCAACCAGGCAATGAGACTCTCGATCGACCAATCGTGCGTCCCCCCGAGCTGGAGCGTCTGCTGATGCAACGTCCCGACAAAATCTACTGCTGAAGGGTCCTTGATGACAATCGTCTGCACATTCCCCCTCGCACCAACATCCAACACACCTGCATAGCCGACCGGACGGATGAGAGGGTTGTAGCCTGCCGACAACGAAGCATCTTTTTCGCTGAGTTTCCAGGGGTGCTCGATCAGAAACGTGCTCTCGAACTCGTACAGCGCTCCATTTTCAAAAACACAGAGCAGCGGCACGAGAAAATCCAGTTGCCGTTCGTAGGGCGAGGGGACGCGCGTGGCCCCACTTCCACCGAACGCCCTCTCCGCCTCTCGGACAAGCGCGACAGCTTCTTCCAGTTGAGTCTTGGCTTCGGGAGTCTTCACGCAACTCTTCAGCTTCTCAGTGTCGGCATCATCGAGCGGGACCACGATGGTGATCTCACCTGTTGCGGTGTCGATTCGCACTTTGCCGGCGAGTGCCGCAATCTGCACCTGTGCCACCGCCGCGTCAATTTCGGACGGCGCGAGCTTCAATGTTTGCGGCTGCACACTCAACGGCAGAATGCCTTGAGGCACTGGAATGATGATCCGCTCGGCCTCCGCTGCCGTGAAGCCGTTATGCTCCAGCGCCTCGCGCAACTCCGCGAGCACATCCGTAATCGAATCCGATACCGAGAAGGCATAGGCGCAGTTGAGATCGGAATGCCGCTTCGTCTGGGCAAGTGGCAGCCGGAGAATGCGTCCGACGATCTGCTCAATGGCCGTAGCCGAGCGTGTCTCCTTGAGGCTGCATAACACATAGGCAAATGGACAATCCCATCCCTCCCGCAGCTTTTCGACCGTGATAATTATGCGTACCGGGCACTTCGGCGACGAAATATCCCTCACATCTTTCAACTCATCGAGCCTGCCGACGGAGATTTTCACTTCGTCCTTCGATAGGCTGAACTCCCGCACCAGCCGGTCGCGTAGCGGCTCACAGGCATCGACACGCTCAGCCTGGATCAAGAGAATAGGCCGGATATACTCGCTCGTCTGTTGTCCCTCAGCCACAGCCAACTTTTCGAGATCGGCACGGAGCGTGACCGCCTCCGCCAGCAGTTGATCTCGCTGGCTCGGATGCCGCGTGATAACTCGCAATGGCAGCTTCACCATCTGCGCGGTTTTCAATTCAGCTGCCGAGATCCGATGCAGCACGTTCGATGGAGTCTTTTCCCGTGCCGGGGTCGCCGTAAATTCAACGATGCACGATGGCAACACATCGCCGAGTGTAGAAAAAGATAAGTCGGTACGAGCGTTGTGCGCTTCGTCCACAATGACGATAGGCCGGCGCAGCCGCAGCATGTTCACGAGCGACGGCTTAGGTTTGCCGTCTGCTCCAGGCAACAGATCGGCCAGGCGGTCCAACGGGATGTTGAGCAAATGTTCTGCGAATACGCCGTTCTGGTCATAGACCTTGCGCCCTGTCGTATCCTCGACACGGAACGATTGAATCGTCGCCACAATCACCACCGTCTGCCCTTCCACGGTTGCGCGCGACAGACGCAACGCCTCCGCAATGGTCACCACTTCCACCGCGCCACAGGCCAGTTCTAGTGCACGGCGGTAAGGATGGCGCGGATCGCGTAGCGCATCGGCCGTCTGATCGAGAATGGTATTGCTGGGCACCAGCCACAATACGACGGCATGGTCGGCCCGCATGAAGTCGTGCAAGGCCAGCCCTGCGGCATAACAGGCCAGCAACGTCTTGCCGCCGCCTGTGGGCACTCGCAGACACACATACGGCATACGCGACTCCAGCCCTGCAACCGACACAGGGAAATAGGGCATCGTTTCGCCGTACACGCGCCGTGTGACCTCACGGAATGCCGTATCGGGGTTTCCGGTCTGAGCGGCCAGGCGAAAGAACTCGCGCAACGAATCGAGCACGCGCTCTTGATAGTCTTTCAGCGTAATCACGGCTTGCCTTTCGACTGGAAGCCGATATGCCGCTTGGGATGGTCCGGGAGAGGCTGAAGAAGCGGGAGTAATTTCTCGTACAGATCCAATAGCGCCGAGTCGTGCTGAAGCAATGTGCGGTCGATTTCGGCCAACCGTTTCAGAATCGCCTGATTGGCGACTACGTGCTCCCGCAAGCGCACAAACGCCCGCACCACAAAGACGCTCATGGCGACCGCCTGCGGACTATTCAAGACTGTGGCCGCCATGATGGCCCCATGCTCGGTAAAGGCCAGGGGCAACGTTCGGGAAAACTTCAGTCGGGCGAGGTGGTCACAATGTGTGACCACCTCCAACCGTTCCTTCGCGGTCAAATGAAAGACGAAATCACGAGGGAAACGATCCTCGTTGCGTCTGACCGCTTGATTCAAAGCTTTCGTGGGCACATCATAGAGCGCGGCAAGGTCGGCATCGACAATGACCTTGCGTTCACGGATCGTGAGGATCATGGATTCGAGGGGCTTGAGCTGCTTCATGACAAGACTTTCCCAATGCAGCGGACGATTCGGCCCTTCCGTTCCGCCATTAACCAATCAAGCCGGTCGAGCAGATCGCTTGGCAAGGCGACGCTCAACCCAATTTGACGGCGCAACCGGCGTAAGCGCGCGTATTCCCGCCAGACAGATTCCTCTTCATTGAACCGGCTAGCAAGCTCCTGATGATCAGCGAACGGCTTCATGACACCTTGATCTCATAGGGAGTCTGGCGGATAAGAATCCGCTCTGCCTGCAGCCGATCTTTCCCGAGCAAACACCCGGCGCAATAGATCACTTTCTGACCGTCAAATTGAGACAGCTTCGCCAACACCGAGCGTGTGAGCACATTGCCTCCCTGCGCGCTTTTATCGCCGAGAATGCCGTTGAACAACAAATAGATCCCGACACCCCGGCACTCGCCGATGAATGGCGACTTCGTCACGCGCTCGCGCGGCAACGGCTCTCCCGTCTCGGTGAAATACACATGTCGCGCAAGGTCGGAGAAGCTCACGGTCTCACGAATCTTCCCGCTCTCGTCGAACAATGGCTCCCCCAACTCACAATAGCGGAACCCGCCGCCGAGGCCTTCAATCTTTTCACCCTTCGCGTTCTTGTAGCCTTCGGCGACTCGTCGCACGCGTTTGGCGGTCTTATCTCTGCAGATGTTTTCGTTGTTGAGCCGCTGCTCTTCAGTTTCGTAAGGCTGTTGAACCAGTATAAAACGACGTGGTTCGCTGTCATGAGTACTGCGGTTGAGATCTAAAAGAGCATGGGCGGTTGAACCAGATCCCCCGAAAGAGTCTAGGACTAAGTCTCCTGGTTTGGAAATCATCCCGATGAGGTCACTCAGCACATTCACATCTTTTGGGAAAGCAAAAGCACCTTGGCCAAGGATTTCCTCAATAAGCAAAGTAGCTGCACGTCCGTCCTTATAGAAAACAGTTGGAAACGGTTCTCTGGACACCTCGAAAAGGTATGTCTTTCTGCATGGAATAGTTGTTTCATCCAGTCCAAAATGAATGCGCGGTGGATCTTCTGCTAGTGCAGCCCTGGTAGTTTCCTCGTCCCATCTCCAACCAGTTGATGGCTTTTTGCAGGACTTACCTGTGATGGGATGAGGTATGTCATAACGCGGACGATTCTCCCGCCCATCATCCGGTCCGGCAAAGTCTGCCGCAAAGTATAGCCCTCTCGTATCTGACCAATTATAGTGCTTGTGCGCCTTGGCGGGATTATCCTTCTTAAGCAATCGATACCACTTCATCATAGCAACACGGATTTCGGTGTGGTTCTCGTCGAGCTCTGTGCGAATGGACTGGTAATGTTCCAACACCTGATCCACACCTTCCTTACGCTTTTGCCATCTGACCTTTCTCTGAACGAGCAGGGACTTGCTTAGTGCAAAAACCACGATGTACTCATGATTCTCCGAAAAAAACTTGGAGTCTCCTTTCTTACCTTTTTCCCAAACCAAAGTTCCAAGGTGGTTTGTGGCCCCGAAGATTTCCTCTAAGATGTGAAGTAAGTTGGCTAAGGCATTGTCATCAATGCTCACCAAGATTACTCCATCTTTGCGGAGAAATTGACGAAGCAATGCGAGGCGCGGAAACATCATGCAGAGCCAGCGATCGTGCCGATCGAGCGTCTCATCCTCTTTCCCGACTACCTTACCCAACCATTCACGGATCACCGGACTGTTCACGTTGTCGTTATAGGCCCAACCTTCGTTGCCCGTGTTGTATGGCGGGTCAATGTAGATACACTTCACCTGCCCCGCGTAATAGGGAAGGAGCGCCTTGAGCGCAACGAGGTTATCGCCCTGCACGATGAGATTCCCGTCACCCGGTTGGCCGCAGGCAAGATCGGGCACGTCTTTGAGCAGGTGAAACGGCACCTGGTGGTGATGATTCACCACCGCCTCTTTCCCGATCCAGTTCAGCGTAGGCATAGAGAGAACCTTGCCAAGATTAACGACCGCAGAATACCCGTTTCCTGGCGGGAAATCACCTCGCCTATCAGGGGACGTGAGACGTGAAACCTTCGCGTAAGAAGTGCGAGTGCGGACGGTTGGACTGCATGGTCTTCTGGTTGATCTGGCTGTCTAGTCTGTGGACAGAGGGCGAGAAGATGCGGCTTCGCGTTCGTCGGCGAAGAGGAGGAAGCGTTATTTCTTCGGAAGCAGCTTTACTAGATCGAGAAGGTCGCACTTTTCAACGTGGGAGAGACTGTATTTCTCGCTATCGTGGAGACGAGCCACAAACAATATTCCCTACTTCATGCTGTAGTGCGTTCGGTTATGACCGGATTGAATTACTACCCTCTCTACTACCCTCATTCACGAGTTACTACCCTTACTCCCCAGATAACGCATCCCGTTGCCATCTTCAGCGGGCTAAGTATCCACTCAACGATTGCGCCGAAGAATACCCGTTTCCCCGCGAGAAAGCACCTGGGCTTAGCCCGCATATTCATGAACACTTCTGCTCCAATCGCTGTTCCTAGCGCGAATGGGCCACATCGTCCTCCATCGAGATCGTTGGCATCACCGCAGACGGTAGGCTGTTACCTCGAATGAGACGCATGCTTCTTGAAAGTGGCGATGCTATTCGTGAATGATGGAGGTAGATTGACGAGATGCATGGTTCTGATTGCGTTCTCGGTTTGTACCAGCTATATGATTAGGAAACGAGCGAGGGTCGCCGCTATGAGGGGAACCAATACATACTTCTGATGTCCGCTTCAACCGATGCGCAATAATCCAGCGATACATATCCTTCGATGGGCCATTGCGGTGCCGGCAGGTATCATGCTGTGGTACGCCGCGAACCATTCTATCGGAGCGGCGTTCGGCATTATCCATGGCATTGAACGTGTCGAAGATTTTTGGGAAGCGCCGGATATGGCTGGGGTGCCGATTATCGGCACGTACATCATCTTTATCACGAGGACGATTTCCGCAGCATCCTTTGTGGGTGCGATCATCTACCTCGTACCGAGCTATCGCAAGCAGGTCGCAATCATTACAGCGTCTGTGGTCTGCGTCGCCACTGCAGGCCTTTTAGGTTTTCTCTTGTTTGAAGCCGCGACTTCGGATCCCGGCCTCAGCCCGGACGGCTGGTACAAACACATTCTGGACATGCTGAGTATTATGTTTGGCGCAACGGCTGGCGCATGGTTGGCACGTAGAAGTCAGAGACGCCGCGTCCGGGCTTCATGAGTGCTTCGAAGGTTCGTGGCAATCGCCGGAATCTTTCCGTGCATCGTCTCCTTAGCAGTTGCTGAAAAACTCAGTTTTTGCCCGGCAAGGTCCACTGGTAATAGGTAGGTTGATAGTGCCGGTCACCAGCAGGATGCTCAAAAAGGCTGTCCAGCAAGGCCGCAGCGAGCGAAGAGGTGAGGCGTACGCTTCGGTACGTTGAGCCTCTGAGCGACGCGAGAACGCTGCTGGGAGACTTTTTCAGCATCCTGCTAGGCCGCACGCTATCGCGTCCTCTTACGCCTAATCCCCGCCGCCCCCACCATAACCACCACCCGCATCTGGGTCAAAAAAGCTTGCTCGATGCGTCGCTTTCCATTCGTTGTCATAATCACGATTCCATGATGATGCTCAATACGGTGGAGAAAATGGGCCGTCTCCGGATCCGCAAATCGATCATGGCTGTCATTGACCGTGGTGCGCACTCCAAATAACGCATCGGCTTCGTCGAAAAACAGAATCGAACCACTGGTCTCTGCTTTATCGAATACATCGTTCAGATTCTTCTCCGTTTCGGCGATATATTTGCTCACAACCGCCGACACATCGACCCTGAACAACTCGACCTGTAAAGATTCGGCCAATCTTTCCGCCGACTTCCTTCGGCGGAGCGCCGTGGAGCCGTGCAGGACCAGGACCACGGCGGATGTCGCCTTGGACTTCTTCCCCCGACGCACCGACGGCGCCTTCTTCACCGAGACCTTCCGCTTCTTCCCTTCGATTATCTTTGCGGCCATTATTTTTCACGCTCCTCTTACTACGGTGAACGCTCGTTCCATCCAATGTCCTGCCGGCGGCATCGCTCCAAAATATGCAGGCGATGGCTTGCGGATCTTATCTGTAATTGATCACAATGAACAACAGCGCACCCTGCACATCGGAAAGATTTCTCCTGATGACGCCAACGGCGCTAATTGAACGGGAGCTTGCGGCAGCTGAAGCCGCACGGCAGGAACGCAATGACGGGAAGGCGAGAGTCTGTGCTCGCCGCGCCGTGGCCCATGCCACCGAAGCGTGGATCGCACGGCTGTCTATTCCGGGATGGCACGGGGATGCCATGGCATATCTCAGAAAAATACAGGAAGACGTCTTCTTCCCTCTGCCCATCCGCCAAGCAGCAGAACGATTGGGAACCCCGGTCACCCGTCAGCACACAGCCCCCTTCGCGACAGACCCAGTCGCCGACGCGAGACTCATCATCGCGCATCTCAGCAGCCACTGAACGATTGCCGTTAGCAATACTTCCTCCAACTTCTCTATACCGCCCCTGAAGGGAGTGGCCGAGTCTGCCTTTCACTGCGCGCGTCCATTCATATTCTCTTCTTCAATTCAACACCCAGACAAGTAAGGGTGTGAGGAGCTTTCGACTGCGGCCGTCGAGCGAGGCCCTTCTGAGGGCGCGCGCTCCGGGAGCAAAGAAAGCTCCTCACACCCTTGCGCTTACCACCCCAACGCCCATCGATGTCCATTCTTTTCCAGCAGCGCATCCGCTTCTCTCGGCCCCCAGCTCCCCGCGCTGTAGAAGTGGACCGAATGTTCTCCAGCCAACAGCGGATCATAGAGGCGCCACACCGTTTCGGTGAAATCTGCGCTGACAAAGAGGGTCTGGTCGCCGATCATCACGTCGCGGAGCAACGTCTCATAGGCTTCGGGGAGCTGGCCAAACGCTTGCTGATAGTCGAACTGCAATGCGCGGTCGCTCAGTTGGAACGGCCGTCCTGGACTCTTCACGGAAAAACAGAGCGAGAATCCTTCACTGGGCTGGAGCGTGATCAGCAACATATTGGGCGGAATACTACCGGGATCGAGAGACCGAAATACTTGAGTGGGCGCTTCACGAAAGGTCACCGCAATCTGGGTCATTTTACGAGGAAGGCGTTTTCCCGTCCTGAGATAAAAGGGCACGCCCTTCCATCGCCAATTGTGAATCTCGACTTTCAGCGCCACATACGTTTCCGTGGTCGATTCCTCTGGAACCCCAGGTTCCTCACGATACCCGCGAATCGTCTGGTCGGCGACCTGCCAGGACGTGTACTGCCCAAACACAACATCGTGAGGAAGAATCGGCGCGATGGAATGCAGAACTTTTTGTTTTTCGTTCAAAATTGCAGCGGCATCGAAGGACACCGGCACTTCCATTGCCACCACCGTCATGAGTTGAGTGAGATGATTCTGTACCATATCGCGAAGCGCCCCAGCCTGTTGGTAGTAGGCGCCTCGATGCTCGACGCCGATATCTTCTGCTACCGTAATCTGAACGTTCTCGATCGTGTCGCGTTTCCAGAGCGATTCAAAAATCGGGTTGGCGAAACGGAACGCCAGGAGATTCTGCACCGTCTCTTTGCCGAGGTAATGATCGATACGGTAGATCTGGGATTCTTCGATATAGTGATGCAGGGTCGTATTTAGATGCCGGGCTGAGTGAAAATCGTGGCCAAATGGTTTTTCGAACACGACACGGACCCACCCGTGGCTCTTGAGCAACCCCGTCTGGTCCAGCCTCTCCATCGCGAGAGGCACCGTGTCCGGTGGCAACGCCAGGTAGAACACCCGGTTCTCCGGCATCGTGTGGGTACGCTCCAGCCGACGGATGTACAAGGCCAAGGCCTCATAATCTTGCAATCCCCCTTCATGCAAAGTCTGGTAGTGCAAGCACTCTTCGCACCAGGCGCGCAACTCCGTTTCATTGTGCCAGCCTGCTTGCTCAAGACCTTCGAAGGCCCAGAGCCGAAACCCCTCTTCACCCATCTCTGGCAAGGCGGCTCCGACGATCAGCGTGTTGCGGGTTTCCAGGATTCCCCGGTCCCGCAAATGATATAGCGCCGGCAGGAGCTTCCGACGCGTGAGATCGCCAGTCGCACCGATGATGACAAACACATGGGGTTCAACCTGATGCTCCGACATCTGCCGGGTCCTCCGTAGAAACGACCAACCCTCTATGAGTCTACAATATTCATGGGCCGGTCTGCCCCAATCGGCAAGTTCGGCGAGAGACACCGGTTCTATTCAGAACCACGCCCGCACGCCCACAAGGAATCGAATCTGAGTCGGATCGCCCCCATCTTGGCGTACCAGGGTCGCGGTCTCACCAAAGCTCCGGTCGAAGGAGATGCCGATATAGGGGGCAAATTCTCGCCGGATCTCGTACCGCAGCCGAGCCCCGAATTCAAGATTATTGAGGCCCGATCCGGTCGTAAATTTCTCGACTCGTTGGACAGCGGCGTTAGTCTCGAAGCGAGTCTGGAAGATCAGCCGTTGCGTCAGCAACAGGTCTTTCGTGAACGACAGCCGGGCGGACACCTTGCCGTCCTGATCGATGAACAGCGCGGACTCGAACTCGTAGTTGTACGGGACAAGCCCTTCGATTCCGATTACCCCAAAACCTCGCGTCACATTGCGCCCCTTGAAGGACTGTGTTTCGACACGGCTGCCCATTTGCAGATCGTAATGCTTCCGGATAAACCGGCCATACAGCAGTTGAAAGTCCACGTCGTAGTCTGCCTTGAAGGCCGTGTCGCGTTGCCCTTCGCTTTTGAACCAAAGTCGGTTGTAGTCCCCGCCATACCACCCCTCGACGTCCCACCGGTAGTCGTCATGTCCTTGCCCTCCGCTTATTTTCGGACGGTAGTCGAGGACGTCGATGAGCGTGAAGAGACGGTTCTGCTGATCGTTGACGGGAGGAGGCCAATGTTGTTGTGGAGGGACGGTAGATCGTGTGCCTACTTGCCCAATGGATAGGCTGGTCAAAGTGGGTGCCGTGGAGGGCCCTTGTACAGTTTGTGCGGAGACAACCGTTGCGGCGAGGCCCTGGCTCAGCACGCCGAGCAGCACCATTGCCAGAACAGCTCGCAGAAAACCTCTCACGAGCGCACCACCGTTAGTCACCAGACACCTCGACGATACGGAACATCCCCGCCTCCATGTGGAGGAGCAGATGGCAGTGAAACGCCCAGGGCCCAGGGGCATCCGCGGTGATGGCGACCGACAGCCGTTCAGCCGGCTTGACCACGACCGTATGTTTCCGTGGAAGATAGGCCCCGGCGCCATTTTCCAAATACATCCACATCCCGTGCAGATGGAGCGGATGCTCCATCATCGTATCGTTCACAAACGTCAGACGCACTCGCTCGCCGTCGCGGAAGCGAATCGGCTCTTTCGCTTCCGAATATGTCATGCCGTCGAAGGACCACATGTACCGATTCATCTGACCCGTAAGATGGATTTCGATCTCGCGCTCCGGCTCCCGTTGGTCTGGATAAGGCGCAAGACTTTTCAAATCAGTGTAGAGCAGCACACGCCGCCCACTGCCTTCCAACCCTCTTCCTGGTTCCCCCATACGATTCTGCGAATACTCGGCCACCGCTTGATTACCCGGTCCGTGGTGGTCAGGACCATGCTTGACGGGCTCGGCGCCAGGAATCTTCGACCGGCGTGTATTGTCCGTACCCATATCCGGCATAGCCTCCATGCCCGACATAGGCTGCATGCCTAAACCATGCTCCCTGTGCGGATTGTGGTCAGACGGTTTCATGCTCGGCATATCGTCGGAGGGCTCCATACCTGGCATTGTCACGCCGCCATAGGGGTCCTTCATCCCTCCCATATCCATCCCCTCCATACTCATGCCCATGTCTTCCATTGTGCGGAGTGGTCTGGGCCGCCGTTGAGGAACCTCCGCACTCATGCCAGGGCGCGGCGCGAGCGTGCCGCGCGCATAGCCGCTGCGGTCCATCGTCTCGGCAAAGATGGTGTACGCGCGATCTTCGGCAGGTTCGACAATCACGTCGTAAGTTTCCGCCGGTCCCATGCGCAATTCGTCTACCACAACCGGCTGGATATTCTGCCCATCGACTTGCACCACCGTCATCCTGAGACCCGGAATACGCACGTCATAGAACGTCATGGCCCCCGCATCGATGAAACGCAAACGCACCCGCTCGCCTGGACGAAACAGCCCGGTCCAGTTGCCGGATGGAGAAAGGCCATTCATCAGATACGTAAAGCTGTATCCGGTGACGTCCGCGAAGTCGGTCGGATCCATCCGCATCCCATCCCAGCTCAAGTAGTTTTGTAGCGCCGCCCAGAAGCCCATGCGCTTCACATCAGTCAAAAACTCGCCGGCCGTGCGTTTTTGAAAGTTGTAGTACCCCCCTTGTTTCTTGAGATTGGAGAGCAGCGTTTCTGGTGATTCAAAACTCCAATCCGAGAGCATCACCACATAATCACGCTCGTAGCGAAATGGCTCCGGTTCGATGGGATCGATGATCATCGGGCCGTAGACGCCCGACTGTTCTTGTAATCCCGAATGGCTGTGGTACCAATAGGTGCCGCTTTGACGGATGGGGAACCGATAGGTAAAGGTGGCACCCGGCTCGATGCCGGCGAAGCTCACGCCAGGCACGCCGTCCATCGCGGGCGGCAGGAGCAACCCGTGCCAATGAATCGACGAACTTTCTTCCAGGTGGTTCGTGACGCGCAGCGTCGCCTGTTGACCTTCTTTCAGACGAATGACTGGACCCGGTATCGTGCCATTGATCGTCATAGCCATCCCGGTTCGCCCGTCCAGGAGGAACAACTGCTCGTTGATCGTCAAGTCAATGACATCTCCGCTGAGTGCGATCTGTGAACCGGAATTGGCAGTGGTGTTCGTCAGCGCATAGGCTGGCGCGAGTCGTTCCACCGCTGCCAACAGCCCCAGCGCCGCCGCGCGTTTCAGCAGCAGGCGCCTCGAAATACAATCGGCGTTCATTGTGTACGACCCTTCACCTTTCTGGGCTTGATGTCCCCCTGCCCACGACAGGTACTTGGGCAGACGAGCCCACGCAAACCTATCGCAGGTGTTTTCTTGAAAAGCGTTCTTGTAGACGAAACGGCTATGTAGGTCAGCGCACGCGAGGAGGATGGAACTGACGAACAACCAGTTTGAGCGAAGGTGTGGCAGGAATCATGAGGCTCGAAAGTCCCAGCACGGTGAAGAGAACAACGATCGTGCTCGTAGCCACCGCTCCCATGCAGGTGGAGCAGGACGTTGCAGCAGCGTGGTGTAGATGGTCTGACGCTAGATGATGGCCCCCCATAAGCGGGACCATGCACAACACTGACAGACACAGCAGAACGAGAAGAATAATTTTACACATAACGGTTTTATGATACTTCTGCGCACAGACTTCGTCAAATGGACGACACCAACTTCGTGGGGACAAGTAGTGCTCCTGTTTTTGATTCACCCTCACCGACTATGCAAGCCACGAGCAGGCCGGGATTATCCGGCGTTGCGCCCTAGACATGAGCAGGTGCGCTCCCCCTGCCTTCACCCGGTTTGCGCAGCTCTGGCCGGCTAGGCAAACGGAAGTCTCAAGACGGTCATACTACATCACACCCTACTGACCGCAGCGGTTTACCTCTCGGCGACGTTCGGTCGCGCGCGGCCATGTCGCGTCTTATGCGTGCGACGATTGAACCGTTGTACTGTTCTCGCTGTTTGATCAATGGCCGCTTGTGATGCTCGCTGGAGGGCGTGGAACGGCGGCTCGCTCCTCAATCCACTTATAGAGCACCGGGAGGACAACAAGCGTGAGAATCGTCGAACTGACGAGTCCGCCGATCACCACGACGGCCAGAGGTCGCTGGACTTCCGATCCGATCCCCTGGGACAAGGCGAGCGGGACCAGTCCCAGTAGCGCGACTAACGCTGTCATCAAGACGGGCCGAAGACGCATGATACAGCCGGACAGCACCGCCTGATGAACCTCCATGCCCTCCTGCCGACGAAGCGAGTTGATATAGGACACCAACACGATGCCGTTCAACACGGCCACGCCGAACAAATTGATGAATCCGATCGAGGCCGGCACACTCACATATTCCCCCGTCACCCATAACGCGACAATTCCGCCGATGAGCGCAAACGGGAGATTGCAAATGATCAGTGCTGCCTGCTTGAGCGAGGAAAACGACGAGAATAGGAGCAGAAAAATCACGCCAATAGTGAGCGGAACAATGATCTTGATGCGGGCCATCGCCCGCTGCATATTTTCGAACGATCCGCCCCAGACGACCGTGTACCCCTCCGGAAGCCTGACCTCTCGAGCCATTCGCTCCTGAGCCTCAGCGACAATACCCCCGATGTCGCGTCCGTGCGTATTAAAGCTGACCGGCAGATACCGCTGAAGTTGATCGCGGTTGATGCGCCCCGGCCCCTCGTGCATCCGGATGGTCCCGAGATCGCTGAGTGGAATGTAGGCCCCTCCGCTGGCTTTCAGTCGAATATTCCCGATGGTCTCAATGCTGTTCCGATACTGTTCCGGAAATCGCACGACCAAATTGAACCGTCGATGCTCTTCGTACACCCGGGTTGCGGTTTCTCCTCCGATCGCCGTCGCGATCACCTCGCGCACATCCGACACGTTGATGCCGTGTCGGGCGATCTTGCCGCGATCGATATCGATCGTAATGTAGGGTTGGCCGAACAGTTGCTCTACCTTTAGATCTTCGACACCCCGAATCGTGCCGAGGATGCCGGCAATCGCATCTCCCGTGTGACGCAGCTCCTCTAAATCCGGCCCGAACAGTTTGACCGTGACCTCAGCGCGCACCCCCGAGATGAGTTCGTCCACCCGTTGCTGGATCGGCTGGCTGATCAGAAAGTTGGCGCCCGGCACCTTCGCCAGCCGCTCACGGACTTTCTCTTTCAACTCCGCCATCGTGGAGGCCGTTGTCCACGTGTCAATCGGATGCAACATCGCAACGGAATCACTTTCGTTCGGCTCTTGCGGGTCGTTCGCCAATTCCGTGCGTCCGATCTTGGACACCATCATCTGCACTTCTGGAAACTCCATCACCGCTTTCTGCACTTCACGCTCGATCTTGATCGATTGCTCCAAGGAAATACTCGGCAAGCGAATCGTGAGAGGGGCCATCGTGCCTTCATTCAGAATAGGAACAAACTCCGATCCCAAAAATGGGAAGAGCGCAATACTACCAACCAACGTCAGTCCGGTGGCGGTCAGCACCACGCCCCGATGTCCTAACGCCCAGCGCAGCACAGGAAGATAGGTGCGTTTGGCCCATCGAAGCACAAACGGATCGGTATCGGCATGCCCTGCCCGCAAACTCAGCAAACACAGGACCGGCGACAGGGTAATGGATAAAATGAGCGACACCATCAGGGCGATCATGATGGTATAGGCCATCGGTTTGAACATCTTGCCTTCCATGCCTTGGAAAGAAAGGATGGGCATAAAGACGATGATGATGATGATGATACCGAAGACCACGGGGCGGGCGACTTCCCGAGCAGCATTGAGAATGAGGGCCTGTTTAGGCAGGCCCTGATGGCGGGGATCCGACAGATGCCGATGGATGTTTTCCACCACCACCACGGAGGCGTCGACCATCATGCCTATGGCGATGGCCAGGCCGCCCAAGGACATTAGATTGGCCGTAAGATCGAATCGATCCATCACGAAAAACGTCACGAGCGGTGTGACCGTGAGCGTTGCCGCCACGATCAACGCGCTCCTGGTATCGCCCAGGAAGATGAATAGTACGACCACCACAAGGAGTATGCCTTCTCCCAGCGCCTTATAGACGGTCTTCAACGCAGCGGAGATCAATTCGATACGATCGTAAAAGGGAACGATCCGCCATCCTGCCGGCAGCAGACGCTTGTCCTGTATCTCAGCAATCTTGAGCTTGATGCCCTCCACGACGTCGCGGGCGTTTGCGCCGCGCAGCATGAGCACGATCGCTGCAGCTACCTCGCGCTCACCGTTCAAGACGACCGCGCCATGGCGAATGGCATGACCGATCTGTACCTGGGCGATGTCATGGATGTGCACGGGAGTGCCGCCCGCTTCCTTGACGACGATATCTTCGATATCGCTGAGTTTCTTAATCAGTCCCGCGCCGCGGACAATGTATTTTTCAGCGTAGGTCTCAAGTATGTTGCCTGCGGCGTTCGCGTTGTTGTTCGCTACGGAGGCAAATACTTCGTCCAGCGAAAGCGCGTATTTCCGCAAGAGTTCAGGCTCGACAAGCACCTGGTACTGTTTGACATACCCGCCTTGCGAGTTGACCTCGATGACGCCAGGGACACCCTTGATCAACGGCCGGATGACCCAGTCCAGCGCGGTTCGCTGCTCGATCAATTCGCGTTCGACTGCGGCCTTGTCCAGCCCGGCATGCGAAGGGCCTTCCAGATAGTACTGATACACCTCTCCCAGCCCGGTGCTGTTCGGTGTCATCATCGGCTCAGATCCTGGCGGCAGGTTCTCCTGCACTTCGATCAACCGTTCGAGCACGACTTGGCGGGCGAGGTTGATATCCATCTGATCGTCGAATACCACCGTAATCAGCGACAATCCCACTTTCGTGAGCGAGCGTAGTTCCGTCATATGGGGAACCCCGGTGACCTGTTGTTCTATAGGAAAGGTCACCAGCCGCTCGACTTCTTCAGGGGACAGGCCGGGCGCTTTGGTGACGACTTGCACGAGCACGCTCGTCACATCGGGAAACGCGTCGATCGGAATCGTGCGGAAGGCATAGAACCCCAGAAGGGTCAGCAGACCGGCGAACGTAAGGATCAGTAGGGGGCGACGTAGAGAAAATTCAATAAGTGTATCAACCATGCTCAGTCTTTGGGCTTTAACAATTCAGATTTCAAGGTAAAGGCGCCTTCCCTGACGACCACTTCCCCTTCCCGAAGCCCTTCGAGAACCTCGGCGAAGGTCCCATTCTTCTCGCCCAATCTGACCGTCCTGGCTTCAAAGACGCCGGGCTCCTGTTGGACAAACACAAAGCTGCGATCCCGATCGTGCTGAATCGCGGCTTCGGGAACGACCAGGACATCTGCGGCCGGTTCTGACGAGACGCGAATCGTTGCGAACATTTCAGGCTTCAGGCGACCGGAGGGATTCGTCAAGGTGAGGCGCACCTGCATAGTCCTCGTCGCCGTATCGAGGACGTCGCCGACATACGCAACGGTCCCCTGGAACACTTCGTCGGGATATGCCGTCACATGGACTTCGACCGGCTGATTCGGAACGGTGGTCGCGTGCTGCACATAGGAAACATCTTTTTCCGATACATTGGCCACCACCCAGACCGTCGAGAGATCGGCCACCGTGAACAGTTTATTGGTGGTTTCAACCAGCTCGCCTTTGGTGAGGTCACGTGCGATCACCCGGCCGGCAAAGGGCGCCACAATGGGAACCTGCGAGCGGATCGTTTGGGTCCGTTCCAGAGATTTGATCTGCTTGTCATCCATGCCTAACAGCCTAAGCCCTTCGAGCGCCTCCTGCGCCTCGGCGCGGATACTGATCATCTCTCCTTCTCGGCGTTGCGCCTCCGCCTGGCCGATGACTTTCTCTTGGAAAAGAAACTGCGCCCGCTGATAGGCCTGCTCCGCAACGTGTCGCCGCGCTCGGGCCTTGAGATAGGCAGACTGGGCGAGCCCGAGATCACCGCTATGAAGCACCGCCAAGAGCTGATTGGGTTTGACCATCTGCCCCAAATCGGCATGCACCTCGGCCACCCGCCCGCGCACCAGAGTCGTAATATTCGCCAACGCATTTTCGTTCGGCCGTACGACGCCGGGAAAGGTACGGTAGGTGCGGAACGCCGTTCGTCCGACCGGCTCGACCGTCACACCAGACCGGGTGACTTCATCCAGCGGAAACCGAACAAGACGCGCCTCGTTCGACGCATGTTTTGGTGCGTTCTCCTGCGCCGGGGCCGGCGCACGGTCACAAGCCGTGGAGGAGGCCAACAGCAGCATGCCGAAGAAGATCCGAACAGTTGCGCTCAGACCGATTCGCGGGCGCGCATGGTGCTCGCATCGCGTTGTACACCAGCCAGAAGAAATGACCATGCTTCTCATCTGTCCCTTTTTACAATTAGAGTGGGCCACCCAGGGCTCGCTCAAACCGCGTGAGCGCCAGGGAAAGTTCGAAACGCGCCTGGTTGTAATCCACGGTGATCTGGCGCTGGACCCGTTGGGCGTCGAGAACATCCAACAGGCTGGACGCGCCCTGGCGGAAGCTCAATTGGGCAATGCGCAGCGCCTCTTGCGCTTGTTTTAAGAGCCCTTCCTCATAGACAAGGATCTGATCTTGCGCCGTTTCTGCCTCCCGAGCATGTTGATTGATGGCGCGCATGAGGTCGTTCCGGGCGCGAAGCAGCTCGGCCTCTTCTTTTCGTTGGGTACCAAGCGCCGTCGCAATGTGCCCCTGCTGGCGATACCACAGGGGCGTCGGCACACTCACGCCCCCCACCATCCCCTCACGGCCAGTTTCTCTGGCGTACCCACCAAACAGGGTCACGTTCGGCACACGGGACTGCCGCTCCCTGGTGACGGTGAATTCAGCCTGCTCCACCAGTTTTCCCTGGCGTTGGAGAATGGGATGTTGCGACAGATCCCTCGACGCCATCTGCTCTGGATCCAAACGATCCCGGAGCGATCGGAAATCCCCTTGGACCTGGTACCGAATTCCCAAAGCCCCCGCCGTCAATGTGTTCAATCCGACAAGTTTCACACGCACCACATTTTTGGCTTTTGTCATCTCTTGCTTGGCTTTAAGCACCTCCACATCCGCCTTCACCGATTCGAATTGAGGACCTTCGCCGGATCGGACGCGGGCTCTGACAATGCGCGCCACTTCCTGAACGATCTCCAAATTCTGCTGAAGAAGCTCTACCGTTCGTTCCGCCAGCAGCAGTTCGTAAAACATCCCCTTCACGTCCGAAATGAGGTTGAGCTTGGCTTCATCGAGGCCTACCGTCGCGCCGGCCAGACCGGCCTCTGCCGCATCCTGACGGGCCGCACGCATGCCAGGCCATTCCACCGTCTGATGCAACGTCATGCCGTACTCGGTCACACGTGGCCCGACGCTGGGATCTCGAAGCGTGCCGCTCCCCGTCTGACCTCCGATCGTGGGGTTGGGATAGGCGCCGGCTTGGGTCCTCATACCCTCATTCTGTTCAATCACGCTTTTTGCGCCCAGGATCGCCGGGTTCCGTTCCAGCGCCAAGTCGATGATGCGGTCGAGCGTGAACGTGGATGTTTGCTCTTTCGTCTGGGCAAAAGTCGGCCCCGGCGTCCCGCTTGCCCCCGCCACTAATACAGCCATCAGTACTGAAAAAGTCAAAAACCGAGCCAGCATGTGCTGCCTCCTTCGGAATCACGATGAGGTTATCCAGTCGAAATCGTAGGCGACACTCACCTTCGACGTTTCGCTAACTGTGTGCGGTCGGAGGATGTAACAGCTGGGAGACGAACAGAGTGGACGGAGGGATCTCGTCTATCGAGGCATGTGAGCGGATTGATTCACAATCTGACCCACCCATGTGGAAAGTGACGCGGCCTTCATTCGCCTCCTGCGGCGAATCGTCTTCGAAATCTGCTGCTTCCCAGCCGTCGCTGAAATCGCAGGCTTGCGCACGCCCAGTATCGCCGGTCGAATCGCACAGGCTATTGAAAGACCAGCCGATCTGCCCGGCCGGGAATAGGGTGCAGAGAAGCAGCATGAAGACGAGAATCGAGAAAAATGAACGGATAGTTGCCACAGCGCCTTTAAGTAAATACGAGGATGACGAGATTGTCAATACGCTCTTGAAATGTGTACGCGGCTCCCCTGGCAGTTGAAATGCAGCGAAGTCACTCCTGACTATAGTACCCTGCTCGCAGCGTGGGTTACAAGAAAAACCGTTTTCCACTTGATCCATAACGGTTCGTCACGAAATCGCCAGGGTATGCGTTCCGGTCGACCACAGTGGCTCGTGAGGTGTGCGTTGATTGTTTTGACCAGCCTGCCCTTACCAACCTTCTTGGGGCTATCGACTGAAGAGCTCGCTGTTCATCATAAGATGCACGGCGATACTGGCGGCATAGCCCAAGGCAATCGCCCAGATCCATTTCAGGTGTGCCGAGAAGGTATAGATCCCCCGGGCCTGGCCCATAAGGGCCACACCCGCGGCCGACCCGATGGACAACAACGATCCGCCCACACCGGCTGTCAATGTCACCAACAGCCATTGGCCGAGGCTCATGTCCGGGTTCATACTCAACACCGCAAACATGACGGGGATGTTGTCGATTACCGCTGAAAGAATCCCGACGAGGATATTCGCGGTCGTCGCCCCCAAATTCCCATAGAGAAGATTGGAGAGTGTGGCCAGATAGCCCAGCGCGCCGAGCCCTCCGACGCAGAGCAGGATGCCGTAAAAGAACATCAGCGTATCCCATTCCACCCGCTTCATGCTGATGAATACATCGAATGGCTTGACCGAAGGCTTCAGCACTGCGTTGAGGCTTACGGTGCCATCAAACGCAGGGACTTCCTTCCATTCGTCGAGCTCCTTGCGCCGGAGAAAATACCCATAGGATTTCAGGACCCCCAACCCCGTCATCATGCCAAGAAACGGAGGCAGTTCAAGCACATGATGCATGAGCACGGTTCCGGCTATGGTGAGGATAAACAGCAGCACAATGACATAGCCGCCATACTTGACCTGTACGGGTTCTGCGCTGGCTGACGGCTTCTCGCGCGGAATTGTGATAGAGATTAGTGCCGCCGGAACGAGCCAGTTAATGAGGGCGGGAATGAATAGGGCGAAAAAATCGCCAAAGTGTACCACGCCTTTTTGCCAGACCATGAGGGTCGTGATGTCGCCGAATGGACTAAACGCGCCACCCGCGTTGGCCGCAACCACCACATTAATGCAGGCCGCACTGATGAATCGTCTGTTGCCGGCCCCCATAGCCAGTACCACAGCCCCCATCACCAGCGCCGTCGTCAGATTGTCCGCGACTGGGGATATGAAAAAGGCCAACATACCGGTCAGCCAAAACACCGCGTGCAAGGATAATCCGAATGACACGAGACTGGTCTGCAACGCCGTAAAGACGTTTCGCTCTACCATGGTATTGATGAATGTCATCGCGGAGAGAAGGAACAGCAGCAATTCGGCGTATTCCAGCAGATTATGGCGCAGGAGTTCAGCAAGGGCATGGGATTGGTGTTGAGAGGCATACGCGATAGCCGTCAGGATCCAGATCGCGCCTGCCGCGACCATGACGGGTTTTGACTTCCGCAGATCAATATTTTCTTCGACAATCACCAACACATACGCGGCCAGAAACACCGCCAATGCGATGTAGCCTGTCCAGTGATCCGTAAAGCTCAACGTCTAACCCCTTTCACACGTCTCGTGCGGAACAATTGCGCTGGAACATATCGGCGATATAAAGAAGCGTGGGCCACACCCATTCCTTTCGGCCTTTCCCGTTATTCCTGCAGATTTAATATCATAGTTTCTCAGTAGTGTCCCAACGTTATTCGAATAGATTCAACTGCGAAGGAGTCCGATGATATGCACTCGGCTCCTGAGAGTAGAAGTCCTTGATCGAGAGGGATCGCTCGAACATGCGCGAAGACTAGAAATGAAGGAACGGATTCACTCACTGAAAGAGCAACCAGAGTCCGAGGCAGTAGCCCAGGATGATCGCGAGACTATCCGGTTCGATCAGCAGATATCGTTTTTCGACGCGATAAATAATGCCCATCAGTGCCGTACTCATGAGGAGGATGCTCAACAACGCCGTCATGGCATGCGTGTCGGAGATGGCGTTAAAGAGAGGCCCCCTGAGATAGGCCGTATCGACAAAAAAGAATGCTGCCATGTTAAAGGCGTTGCTCCCGAAGAGATTCCCGACCGCGAGGTCAAACGCGCCGAGCCGGACCGCCGCGATGGCCGTCACGAATTCCGGCAGCGACGTGGCGATGCCCACGAGTGAGGTACCGATGAATGTCGCGGAAATCCCGGATTGCTCGGCAATCGCGTTTGCCGAGCCCGCCAGAAACGGTGCTGCCACGAGCAGCGCCAGCGCCGCGACGGCAAATCCAATAGAAGCTCGCCGGAGCTCCTCGCGCGTACTCGGTTGTTTGGGCTCCTCCACCGTCTGCCGCTCCACGACTTTCTCCTGCTCCCGTTGCCGCCACTTGCTCTTTTCTTGCCTGAATACCAACCGCATGCCGAGGATGTAGAGGATCAGCAACAACGTACTCCCGATCCCGACCCCGCCATGCTTGACATCCGATCCATAGAGTACGAAAAAGGCGGCTAGTCCGGTGAGAAAGATCGCTAAACCGGCACTCAAGGCATGCTCGAACGCGGCCTGCTGCCAGACCCGTTTCTGTCGATGCATCAGGTCGATGATGCCCAGGATCAGCATATTGGCCATGTTGCTGCCGAAGAGATCGCCGGCGGCGAGATCCGGCGCGTCCAACAACGCAGCGCTGACATCGGTGAAGATCTCAGGGAGCGACGTCGCTCCCGCCATGAGGACAACGCCGATCCACAACCCACCCAGGCCGGTGAGTGTGGCGATCTGATCGCCATAACGGGACAGTTTCGTCCCGGCATAGACAATCACCGCCGCGCTGAGCAGAAAGATTGCCCATGGCACGAGCCCTTCAAGCCAGATCATCTGTTTCTCCTCTAACGACGCATCCGCCTCGTAACCAACTCCAAGTATTGGGTGAATCGGGCCATCTCGCTCAACATGCTTCCCCGCAGCATGCACGTGAACCCAGTCTTTCATAGAGAGATGCGCACGATCAGATCAGCTTGTTGTGTCGTAGCAAAGGCAAGAATATGATCCGCCGAGTGGCCCTTCGTCATGACAAGATAAATTCTGGAACGGAATACTCAAGCCCGGACATCAGAAGACAGGTCTGTCTAGAACACAGCGCGGGGAGTCCTTAAGAGAACTAACCTATCCCATAAGAAAAACATTCCGCTCGATGAGGCATGACGTTCGGGCGATCTGATGTTGTAGGATGAAGGAAGTCGCACCCAGCCTATGGAAGCCAACACGCTGCTAGACCCCGAGTCGATACAGGTCGTTTCATCTCATTATATTACCTATCGGGACTGCTATTGAGTACACACTCAGACATTCTCAGAGATTCTTTCTCAACCGGACGACCTTTCCCCACACCTGGTCCAGTTTCCTCACTGGCAAGTCATCATACTTCCGGTTCAGGGGATGAAGCATGTATTGGCTCCCGATAGGTTTGACTTGTCTGAGGAGAATGGTGTCTTGGCGCCCGCCGAGACGATGGGCGATGACATAGTCTCCAGACTTCCACTTGCTGTCGGGATTTACAAAAAAGACCTCCCCCTCGCTGAACAGGGGCTCCATCGAGTCGTCTTTGACTTTCAATCCGACGGTGCGTTTCCCCGATACGTCCGTCGTCTCAACCGTCGCTTCGGCATGATTGACACCGGAAGGATGCTTGCTTTTGACCATCTGGCCCATTTGATGCCAGTTCAACAATGGAATCCTCCGAATGCGACCAGCAGTGGAATGATGTGTGCGATCGGATAGATTAAGGATCGTTATTGCGTGTGCCGACTCACCGGTCCGGAGGATCTCCACACCCATCCGAAAATACCTCGCGAATTTCTCCCATCTGGCATCGTCTTCAGGGAATTTATCGACAAGAATATTTTCGATCGATTGTAAGGAGATGCCAATGGCAGAAGCCAATACCATTT
>JBGTMB010000283.1:0-22978 GCA_041743755.1 Nitrospiraceae bacterium
ACTGATGCCAGCCCTGCGATACCGTCCAATGCGAGCACGGCTGTCGGTGCTGTGGGCTTTACAGCCTCAGCCGTGGCAAGCATTGACAGCGACCCGACGATTGACGGATGGTCGGTGAATGATATTAAAGGTGGACTTACTGCTCCGGTGCCCGACGACGTGAACACCTAAAAGCTGAGAAGGATTTGTCAACAGGGCGAGGGAGGGGCCAAAGGGCTCCTCCCTCGCTGGTTTTTCTCAGCATCGCTGATCAAGTCAAATCTTTCTTGATAGCTTCATTCGGTTCCTCTCCCTACGATCTAGTCAGGCAATAAACCAAATTCTCTTTCTCGACTTGTATCCCTCTGGTACAAGAATAAAGGTACGCTCTAGACGTATTACATTCAAAGGCTTTCATGCGAACACTCACGTCGCCATCGATGATTCATATTAGTGCGCTGCTCATTTTTGCTCCTCTGCTAGAAGGCGGGACAACTCACCTTGCAGTGATGATCATTCGCCTCTTGATCCTCTCATTACTGGGGTTCTATCTCATCCATGGGATCCGAGCTGGACGTTTGGAGGTTCCTATCCTTCCGATCGGGTTCGCGGCGATGATCTTTGTTAGTCTGGCTATTCTTGCCACGCTACTCTCTCCCTATCAACATCCTGGTGTGCAATGGGTTCTGGTCCTCGGAAGCTATGTAGCCTTCTTGTATTTACTTGTCTATTTTGCAACTGGATGGGACCATATATATACGTTGGTGTCGGTGGTCGTTCTCGTCGGACTGGGAGAGGCTGCATGGACGATCGCACAAAGGCTCTTGTGGCATGTGCCAAGGCCCAGCGGGTCATTTTTTAATCCTAATTTTCTGGCTGGGTACTTGGTAGTTGCCTGGTCCATGCTTTTGAGCGGCCTGATACATCGTCGAGGGCAAAGCTTTACGCTGATGTTCTCATCGAAGAACCATGCGGTTGGGATATTGGGGGCGCTTGGGGTACTGGTCGTTATTCTCATAGCCATCCTGCTGACTGAGTCCCGTGGGGGTCTTCTTGCCCTTCTCGTGGCCACACTGTTTATCGTGATTGTGAGACTAGGGTGGAGAGTAGCAGCAGCATGTGGAGCGTTGCTCATCATCCTCATCCTTGTGGTTCCGAACCCGATTCGTGATCGGGCGATCGCGGAGCATAACCAAAATCCTGAAACCTATGCGCGTTGGCAGATATGGCAGAGTGCAGTTCAGCAGATGCTCGATTACCCTTTCGGGGTTGGGCTAGGACTCTACCAGTATATTTACCCTCGCTATGCGTTTCCTGTGGAAGGCGAAATCACTCGATATGGAAAGACGGCACAGACTCCGCACAACGAATATCTTCAGATGGGCGTTGAAATGGGCGTTGTTTCGATCGTGGTATTCGGGGCAGGAGTGATTGTGATTGGGCGCGAAGCGATGAAGTTGTTGCATCGGCGCCTATCACGATGGCAACGAGGCATTTTGGTTGGTTTGAACGGGGGCGGTTTGGCAATTTTGAGCCATGCAACAATTGATTCGAATTTGCGAGAACCGGCCATTGCAATACTGCTGATTCTATGCGTTGGATTGACGGTTTCAGCTAGTCGGCTGGTAGGCGGAGATTCTCGGACTGCACGGGAAGTGCCCGTACATTCACGGATTCTGTGGGGGACCATTGCTACTGCAATTCTTCTTGTCCTGACCGCGGAAGTGGTTCGGTTGGACGTTGCATGGAGATTGTTTGAGGTAGCCTCTCGTCATGCTGCCGGAGGAGAGACGGAGGAGGCGGTGAAAGGATTTCGACAGGCCGCCGCATTGGATCCTGGAAAATCGGTGTATCACCATGCTCTGGCTTCACTGCATGCAAGAGTGTTTGAGCGGAGTGGCAATGAGGAAGCGTTCAGAGTTGCTCATGCGGAGTATGCCGAAGCGATGAGTCTCAACCCGTTGGATAGTCGGATTCCGGCGCTTATGGGCCAGCTGCATGCGTTCGCAACGAGGGTGCCGCGGGCTTCTTCCATTTTGGAGGAGCAACGAGTTGCCCGAGTAAAGCTGGCGCTGGAAGGCTACAGTAGAGCGATTAGTCTCGCGCCGTTCTCTGCACTCTACCGATATGAACAAGTCAAGCTCCATTGGTTACTCGGGGAGAAGGGTAACGCGGAACGTCAAGCGAAAGAAGTGGAGAGATTAGAGCCCAATTTTCTTCCTGCTCGGATGTTCATGGCTCAGTTGGCGCTTGAGGAGAACCGGATCGAGGAGGTCAAGAATCAACTGCGCGAAATTCAAGAACGTCAGGCTAGGTACCAACATTGGCAGAAGAATGCGCTCGAGCAACTATTTCTAGATGTGGATGTTGAGCCCATCAGGGTAGCAATTGATAAAAAGGGATAGCGAGATGAATGGCAGATGGGGGCTGTTCCTTTGAAGCATCTGTCGATTATGGCAGCAGTCGGGCTTACTTTGTTTGTCGGAGCAGCCGGGCTGTTGTCCGTTCTTGAACAACAACGGAATGCATCTTCCAGAGCGGAACAATTAGGCTATCTCCCACAGGGAGAATATTTACGATTAGCAGTGGTCGGATACCGGCAACTTGTTGCAGATCTCATCTGGCTGCAAGCGGTGCAGCATATTGGGGCAGTCCGAGATACGCAAGAGGGCTATAGTTGGACCTACCATGCGGTTGATGTGCTTACTGATCTAGATCCGCAGTTCGTGCCTCCGTATCAGGCGACAGGTGTTTTACTCGGGGTATTGGTCGGTCACCACAGGGAAGGAATCGCGATTCTCGATAAGGGCATGCGTAACAACCCCGACGTATGGCAGCTTCCCTTCTTGGCCGGCTATATCTCGTACTACGAACGGTGTGATCCGGTTGCAGGAGGGCAATATTTTCGGCGCGCCGCTCAGGTGCCCGGCTCTCCGGCCTACCTACCAAGGCTGGCCGCCCGCATGACGGTGGAGAGTGGTGATCCCGCAGCGGCATTGGAGTTCTTGGAACGATTTGCCCGCAGTGTTCAGGACGAGCGTGTTCGCGAAGCTCTTGTACTCAGGACCAAGGAGGTTTCGCAGGAGCAGGATATCCGAATGCTTGAGGAAGGTGTTCGCTTGTACCACGCTCAGTATCAGCAGTTCCCCTCAAAACTTGATGATCTTCTGCTACGCGGGATTGTTCGCCAACTGCCTGTAGATCTATTGGGTGGTGAGTATCAACTCGATCCTATGAATGGGTCGGTTAGTGTGTCCTCTAGACGTGAGCGGCTTCAGATCGATAAGAAGGTGGCCTGTCGCGTAGCTGGGTAAACCCTCTAGGTGAGGCGCTACCAGGTTTCTCTGACCTGGCCTGGGCGGTACGAAGTAATTAGGAGGAGAGCTGTGAACGACATCGTGATCGAAAAACTGAGCAAGGCCTATCCTTCAGGTTGGCCGGGGCGTCCGTCGTTCGTCGCATTGTCGGGGCTGTCTTTGACTGTCGGTCGAGGAGAGATCTTTGGATTTCTTGGTCCGAATGGAGCGGGGAAAACCACAACCTTAAAAATTCTTCTAGGTCTTGTGCGGGCGACAAGCGGAACCGCAACATTACTGGGGAAGCCGGCTGGCGACGTTGAAACCCGCCGCAGGGTCGGCTTTCTTCCTGAGTCGCCTTATTTTTACGATTATCTCACGGCAGAGGAGTTTCTGGGGTTCTATGGGCAACTTGCAGGGCTGGATCGCGCAGGCATTGCTCCTCGCATCACCGCGCTTCTGGAGCTTGTGGGGCTTGTTGAAGCGAGAACCCGCCAACTCCGCAAGTTTTCGAAAGGGATGTTGCAACGTATCGGGCTCGCCCAGGCGCTGATCCACGACCCCCAACTTGTCATCCTTGATGAGCCCATGACGGGGCTGGATCCTGTCGGGCGGAAGCAAGTGCGGGATCTGATTCTCGGTCTGCGTGATCGAGGGAAGACGGTGTTTTTCAGTACACACATTCTCCCCGATGTCGAAATGATTTGTGATCGTGTTGGTATCGTCATGAAGGGGCGGTTGCTGGCCAGCGGTCGAGTGGAGGATCTGGTAAATCAAGAGCACACACAATCGGTTGAAATCGTATGTCACGAAATCAATGTGGAGAACAGTTCAGTGATACAGACAAACGCAGCACGTGTTATTCAGCAGGGTCGGCAATGCCTGATTGTGTTGCCGAACACGGAGTTGTTGGACGAGACAGTGGCGGAGATCAGGCAAAGAGGAGGGCGGCTGGTGTCCGTCACTCCTCATAAAGCCTCATTGGAAGATCTGTTTTTCCAGGAAGAGGCAAGGATGCGGGAAACGCCTGCCGAGTTGCTCACGGAAAGGGTGTGAAACCATGACGGCGATTGGGGTTATTGCGTTCAATACCTTTCGGGAAAGTTTGAGAGACAAGATTTTATATAACCTCTTGCTCTTTGCAGGGCTCTTGATCGGGCTTTCGGTGATGCTTGCCGATCTCACGATTACAGAGCATCACAAGATGATCGCAGACATGGGTCTGGGCGCGATAAACCTAATTGGAGTGGTCATCGCCATTTTTGTGGGGATCAGCTTGGTCAACAAAGAGATCGAACGCCGGACGGTGTATACGATCATGGCCAGGCCGATCAGTCGGGCGTCGTTCATTCTTGGTAAGTATACTGGTCTCACGCTGACTCTGTTCATCAACATCATGATCATGATGGCCATCTTTCTCCTGACGGTCTGGTTCTACCGTGTGCCGATGACCATTTCACTTTTTCAGGCGGTGCAGCTCATATTTGTCGAGCTCCTGGTCGTAACGGCGATCGCGTTATTTTTTTCCACGTTCAGCTCGTCGACGTTGAGCGCGATTCTGACGCTTGGATTCTATGTGATTGGGCATCTGACGGTCGATCTAAAAGGGCTTGCAGGGAAAAGTGAAAGTGAAACCGTCAAAGTCGTCGCGACATGCGTGTACTATGCGTTCCCCAACCTCGAAATGCTCAACATCAAAGGCCAAGCGGCAGTGGGAATTCCCGTGGGGTTCGACTACTTGATGCTCGCAACGCTGTACGGATTGGTATATGCCGCGGTGATTATCATGGGGGCTTGTCTAGTATTTGTCCGGCGAGATTTTTGACAAACGGCGCATAGCAGGCATCTGGCTCTGTAACACCATTTGATCCGTACAGTGTGAGTTTAATAACCATGAGTGGCGGAATGCTCGGACAAGATAGTGTCGTGTCTCCTTTGATGGTGTTGAGTAGCCTTATCAAGCATCGGAATCTTATTTGGCTGCTTGCCAAACGCGAAGTGATCAGTCGTTATCGAGGGTCTATAGCTGGAGTTATGTGGGTGTTCATACACCCTCTGATCATGCTTGCTGTGTATACGGTGGTGTTTAATGGCGTGTTTGGTGCGAGACTTGGTTTGCGTGTGAATGCCCCTGTGGAATTTGGCATGCTGCTCTTTTCAGGGCTGATCATCTATTCTATTCTTGCCGAATCGTTTCATCGTGCACCCTACCTCATTCTCAACAACAGCAACTATGTGAAGAAGGTTGTTTTCCCGCTTGAGGTGCTTCCGTGGATGTCTTTGTGCGCAGCAGTGTTTCATGCGTTGGTGAGTGTGTCGGTGCTCGTGGTGTTATACGCCCTTATCTACCAACGGTTGAATTGGACAACAATATTTTTCCCCGTTTTGCTCATGCCCCTCGTGCTTGGTGTGGTGGGGCTCTCGTGGATTCTGTCCTCTGTAGGTGTGTTTGTGCGCGATATTGGCCAGGCAATGGGGCCAGTGACTACGATCCTCCTATTTCTGTCTCCGGTGTTCTATCCGGCTTCGGCGATGCCTGAACGGTATCGCTGGTTGCTGGATCTCAATCCGCTGACGTTTCTGGTCGAGCAATCGCAGAATATTCTGATCTTGGGAATATTGCCTTCGTGGTGGGGTCTCGTTGTCTACACTATTGTCGGCTATTGTGTGGCATGGATTGGACTTATGTGGTTTCAACGGACTCGGAAGGCATTTGCCGATGTCATCTGATTTCGCCATCCGGCTGAGGGATTTAAGGAAAACGTATCGCCTCTTTAATAGGCCTAGTGATCGGGTTAAACAGTGGGTGGTGCCTCCTCTGCAACGGCGCTTCGGGTGGTCTCAGACTGACTACTATCGCGAACATGTGGCTTTGGATGGCGTATCGTTTGAAGTCAGAAAAGGTGAGACGCTCGGTGTCATCGGTCGGAATGGCTCGGGAAAGTCTACGTTACTCCAAGTCATGAGCGGTGTCTTGCATCCGACAAGCGGCACAGTGGAGATCGACGGGCGGGTCGCCGCGTTACTGGAACTTGGAGCGGGTTTTCACCCCGAGTTCACTGGACGGGAAAATATCTTTCTGAATGCGTCTCTCTTTGGTCTTTCAAAACAGGAGACCGAAGATCGGGTTGATGCCATCTTATCCTTTGCCGACATCGGGTCCTATATTGACCAGGCAGTGAAAACGTATTCGAGTGGGATGCATGTCAGGCTCGCGTTTGCCGTGATCGCACATGTTCAGGCGGACATTCTCTTGATCGATGAAGCGCTGGCGGTGGGCGATGCCTTCTTCGTCCAGAAGTGTATGCGATTTCTGAGGGAATTCATGGAGCGGGGCACGGTCGTATTTGTAAGTCATGACTCTACAGCGGTGCTCAGTCTCTGTCGGAAAGCCTTGTTGCTCGATCAGGGGAGGGTGTTCGGCCTTGGTGAGGCAAAAATGGTGTGTGATCGCTATCTCCAGCATCTCCATGAGTCGCATGAAGGACAGAAGCGTGTAGCCCTGCACGATGAATCCTCCCGGGACACGTCCCGCGATAAGGCGAGCGACGGATCAGCCCTTGCCCTTGGAGGGCCTGGGTGGGACGGCCTAGCAGGAACCCGTACGTTTGGTGACCTTAAGGCAGTGATTGAGAAAGCGGTGCTTCGTGATGGCAAGGGGCGTTCTGTTTCTTGTGTCACGAAACAGCAGCGGATTTGCCTGCGAGTCTGGTGCAAGACGTCCGTATCGTTGGCGAACCCTCTTGTGGGCTTTCTGGTGCGTGACCGATTCGGGCAAGTGTTGTTTGGCCACAACACTGGCAGAACAAGTCTTGAGAGCGTGATCATGCTCCCGCCCGGAACGCGATTTGTGGCTGAGTTTGAGTTTGTCATGCCGCAGCTCAGAAAAGGAAGCTACTCGCTGAGTGTTGCTCTGGCTGAGGGGACCCAGCAAGAGCATATTCAGCACCATTGGGTACATGATGCCGTAGTTTTCGAGAGCATGCCTACGGAACACTGCTTTGGATATATGGGAGTCGAAGTATTTCAAGCATGCATTTCCCGGGATGTCGACCAAGAATACCAAGATGAAGCCACAAGTAATTCTCTTGCCATGTAGCGTGTGCGGTGGGACAAGATTTCAGCATCAGGACGTCCTTTGGGATGGGCTGATCGCTGAGTGGGGTCTCTCCGATGACGAGGTGAGCTATATCAATGTGCAACAAGGCACGCGA
Organism: Nitrospiraceae bacterium; assembly: GCA_041743755.1. Taxonomy (GTDB): domain Bacteria; phylum Nitrospirota; class Nitrospiria; order Nitrospirales; family Nitrospiraceae; genus Palsa-1315. The sequence continues at coordinate 7,490 of JBGTMB010000283.1, forward strand.
TGCACCGGGTGCGGATCGAATGTAAGATCAATTGCCCTGGCTGCGGGAATCCTCCGTCATGCACAATCGCTTGCCACATTAGCTGATTGGGTGCAGGGGAAGGGCGCCATGCATCGTAACGTGCTTGAAGTAAATGAAGCGGGCTCGCTCACCGGTGTCTTGAGTCAGATGCCGGGCCACCGAATCGTGCGGTATCCGGAGTACGACATGATGGCGTTGTCGTTCAAAGATGCTTCGTTCGATCTGGTGGTGCACTCGGATACGTTGGAACATGTGCCTGATCCATGCCAGGCGTTGCGGGAGTGCCGGCGTATTCTCCGTCCTGGAGGAGCCTGTTGTTTCACTGTACCGATCGTCATGGCGAGGTTGACGAAGACAAGAAGCGGTTTGCCGATCAGCATGCACGGAAGCCAAGGATGTACCGATCCATCTCTGATGGTCCATTCTGAATTCGGCGCCGATATCTGGTGCCGAGTCCTTGAAGCTGGGTTTCGGGACTGCCAGATGGTGGCCTTCGCCTACCCGTCGGGGGTCGCTATGGTTGCAACGGCACCGTAAGCGTTGAAAGCAATACTGAGTTAAAGAGAGCCATGAATCTCGACGAGAACGACATTCCGATGCTTGAAGCAAATGGGGAGCGATTTCTCCCTGATATGCAGGGAACGATCGCGCTGGAACATCTGCATCGCTATGCCATAGCACGGGAACTGGCCCAGGGGAAAGCCGTTCTGGATATTGCCTGTGGGGAAGGGTATGGCTCGTCGCTCTTAGCCGACGCAGGTGGGTGCGTGATTGGTGTGGACATTTCTGCGGATGCGGTGGCCCATGCCGTGGCAAAATATCGAAAGCCTAACTTGGAGTTCCGCGTCGGTAGTTGCGCCGCGATCCCGCTCACTGATGCGAGCGTGGACCTGGTCGTCAGTTTCGAGACGATCGAACATCATTCCGAGCATGAGAAGATGCTGTGCGAAATCAAACGTGTCCTTCGCCCGGGAGGGGTCTTGGTCATGTCGAGCCCGGATAAAGCGGAGTATACCGTACACGCCGCGCACGAGAACGCGTTCCATGTGAAGGAACTGTATGCGGAGGAATTTCAGGCGTTGATCGGGAAGTATTTTGCGAATCATTTGTTGTTGGGGCAGAGGGCTCTCTATGCCTCCACGATGTTGATTCAGGGGGCTTCTGGCAAAGCTCGCCATTACTACCGCGATGGACAGTCGTCTATCCAGTCTGCCCCAGGCTTGTTTCGCCCGTTGTATTGGGTTGCAGTCTCGTCGGATTCTACCCTCCCCGCTTTATCATCTGGAATCTTGGAACAACTTGGGGAATCTGATCCAGCCTTGAAAGAGCTTCAGTACCGATACGATTATGCTCAACGACGGATTGTGGGGTTGCAGGAAGAGGTGGCCGGTTTGCACGAAGCGATTAGGCTGATACTCAATTCTCGCTCATGGAAGCTCACTCGTCCATTTCGCTCAACCGGGACCTTTATCAAGTCCCTCACCAAGATCCAGATAGACGGCCGCTGAGTGTGCTCAAACCGTACGCCGACTAGGCTGAGAGGTAGTTGGGAGCATCAATGAATAATCGTGCTGTCCGGTCTATATGGTTTTTCTGGTTTGCGCTGATCGAAGGAGTGTCTTGGAAGAAACGCCATGGCCGATACCCTCGCCTTCCTGAGATCGCGCAATTGGTGCAGAAAGCGGTATGCAAGTTCACAGTCGCTTCCAGCGGGAGAACACGACGGACGAAACGATTGGAGATACCGATCGATCCCTACCAGGCTTGGCTTCAGGCCAATAGTTGGTCCAATCGTTCGCAGGCTGTGCTCATCGAACAGCTCGATCTGCTTACCGAGCAGGGGCCAAAGCTTTCGATTCTCATGCCGGTCCACGATCCGCCCGTGGAGTTTCTGGAGAAGGCGTTCGTTTCCGTCAGAGGTCAGGTCTACCAGAATTGGGAGCTGTGCATTGCAGACGACGGCAGCTCGGATCAGCGAGTGCGGGAATTGTTACAAGAATGGCTCGCAACCGACAGTCGAGTCAAGCTCACGCGCATGGACCAGAGCGTGAATATCAGTCTGGCCACGAATGCTGCCGCTGAGCTGGCGACGGGAGAGTTTCTCTTGTTTCTTGACCATGATGATGAACTGTCTCCCGATGCGCTAGGGGAGGTGGTGTTATACCTGTCCCGTTGTCCACAGACAGACATACTCTATTCGGATGATGACAAGATCGACGCCGCCGGAAATCGGTATGCTCCACAGTTCAAGCCTGACTGGTCCCCTGAACTCCTCTTGTCTTACATGTATTTGAGTCACCTCTTCGTCGTCAAAAGAACATTATTCGAGGCTATCGGGGGGGCGCGCAAGGGCTCAGAAGGGTCACAGGACTATGATTTGGCTTTGAGGGCAACTGAACAGGCCGAGCAGGTTGGGCATGTCCCGAAAGTCTTGTATCACTGGAGGGCATTGCCGGGCTCGACCGCTTCAAGCGGAATAGCCAAACCGAAGAGCTTCGAAGCAGGCCAGCGCGCTGTCGAAGAAGCGTGCATGAGACGAGGGATCGAGGCGGTCGTCTATCGGCCGGACTTTGCGGTTCGTGATCATCTGGGGATGTACCGTCTTCGGTTTCCCGATAATGGTCCCTCGGTCACGATCGTTATTCCAACCAAGAATCAGGCGCCCCTTCTGCGACGGTGTCTTGAATCGATAAAGAGGACGACTTACCGCAACTACGAAGTCGTGATTATCGATAACGAGAGCGATGATTCGGAAACACTCGCCTACCTCGGGTCACTTCCACACCGAGTGCTCCGTTTGCCTAATCCTTCAGGTAGATTCAACTTCGCGGCCATCAACAACCGGGCGGTGAGGGAGATCCATTCTGATTATCTGCTTTTTCTCAACAACGACACCGAAGTGCAATCGGCCTGTTGGCTCAGCCAAATGGTGGGATACGGACAAATCGAGGGGGTTGGAGCCGTAGGGGCTAAGCTGGTATTTCCTGACGGTCGCATTCAGCATGCAGGGGTTATCCATGGCCTGCATCATGGACTCGCTGCGCCTGCGTTCAAGCTTGCCCCAGCTGATGGACATGGGTATCTCAGTTACCTCTCGGTGTCACGCAATTATTCCGCAGTCACTGCGGCATGTCTTCTCACACCTCGCAAACTGTTTCTCGATTTAAGCGGCTTCAACGAAGCCGACTATGCGGTGGCGTACAACGATGTCGACTACTGCTATCGGCTGGTCGATCGCCGCTATCGTTGTGTCTATTGTCCCGACGCGGAACTGATTCATTATGAAGGCTATTCGCGTGGGTTTCGAGACGACCCAGCGGAGCTCGCAGCCTTCCGGACCGCGTATCGGCATCGTCGGGATCCTTGGTATAGCCCACATCTAACACTTGAGGGAGATTCGTTTCAGGTCATTCCTCGACGTCTGACCCATGAACGAGCCCGGCAAATTCCGGTGTTAATGACTGCGTACAATCTCAACTTGGAGGGCGCTCCCTACAGTCAGTATGAGCTGACACTTGAGTTGATGAAACGAAAGATCATCAGGCCTACGGTATTCAGCCCCGAAGATGGCCCGCTCCGTCGGCTGTATGAAGGCAGCGAGATCCCCGTCATCGTCGACAGGCATCCCTTGTGGGGGGTGACGAACCTTGCAGAGTATGAGGAGGCGATCCGCGAGTTCTCACACCGCTGCCTTCAGTGGGGCGCTGAAGTCGTGTACGGGAATACGTTACAGAGTTTCTATGCTGTGGATGCGGCGGCACATATCGGGCTACCGTCGGTCTGGAACCCGCGAGAAAGCGAGCCATGGGAGACCTACTTCGACTACTTGCCGGATGAGGTAACCGAGCGGGCCCTACGTTGTTTTCGTTATCCCTACCGGGTGGTTTTCGTGTCGGACGCAAGCCGAGATGCCTATCTGCCGCTGAACACTCGGCACAACTTCACGGTGATTCACAACGGGCTCGATCAACGCAAGATTGAAACACAACTCCGCAGCTGGACTAGACCAGCTGCACGTTCATTCGTCAAGGCATTGGATCGCGAAGTCGTGGTTCTGCTGTTGGGGACGGTATGCTCTCGAAAAGGACAGCAGGACCTTGTGCTGGCTTTTAAAGAATTAAGCGAGACGACACAACAACAGGTGCGGTGCGTGATCGTGGGCGACAGACCTGGTGAGTACAGTCAGCAGTTACACGATCTGGTGAATCGTTTGCCGGACAGTCTGCGCAAGCGCATCGACGTTGTTCCCGAGACGCAGCAGACCGCGCCCTACTATCGCGCGGCTGATGTATTCGTGTGTACATCGAGGGTCGAGAGCTACCCGCGCGTCATTCTGGAAGCGATGGCTTACGGATTGCCCATTGTGACGACGCCGGTATTCGGCATTCGAGAGCAGGTATGGGAGGGAGCCAACGCATTGTTTTACACGCCAGGCAACTCCCATGAGTTGTCTGAAAAATTGGAATCGTTGATTGTTGACCAAGAGCTGCGAGTGCGCATGGCTGCGAGGAGTGCAGATGTCCTGAACCTTCGTAATGATTTTGATGAGATGGTACAGGCCTACGGGGGTGTACTTGAAGAAGCTTGGCTTGCAGGAGGCATTCGCGCATGAGGATGAAGTTTAATCTTGAGACCCCCACAGAGAATGTGTTGGAGACTGTCACTCGATTTTCAGGATGGTACATTCCCACGCATGGCGATCGGCCTCACTTGAGAGTTCGGTGCAATGGGAAATTAGAGGCGGCATTGGAGTGGGGAAGTCTTCGTCCAGATGTTTGTGCTGCCTATCCAGGCGACCCTCAAGCCATCATCAGTGGATTTCAAGGTGATCTCTTGTATGGCAACGACGATCGGAATAGAGAGATCGATGTCGCAATCGTCGATGAGTCGTATCAGGAAGGAGAACTATTTAAACGGACTTATAGGATTGAACCGTTCAACCTCCAAACGATGCGTCCTCGATCGTTCGAGATTTTTGATTTGGTCGTGTGTTCGGAGTGCCATTCACCACTCAGCAGGACAGGCCAGGAAATGGCTTGCGTCAAGTGCGGAACGCGCGTACCTCTCCGAGGCGAGGCTCCGCATTTTCTGTGTGAAGGAGGAACCCCCTGTCTTCGACTTACCGAACGAACTTCTACGCATCCGTATTCCTCGGAAGTCCTGGAAATTCTTGATCGCAACCAGGATAACCTCATTCTGGATTTTGGGGCCGGTCATACTCCTCAAGAATTGCTGCGCCCAAACGTTGTATACATGGATGCAGTTCAGTATCAATGGACGGATGTCGTTTGTACTCGTCTCCGCCTTCCATTTCGCGATCATTCATTCAGCGCTGTGGTCAGCCAGGCAGTATTCGAACACCTCCCAGATCCTCATCACACTGCGAAAGAATTGTTCCGAATTCTTCGACCTGGTGGAATCATCCATGTCGATACGGCCTTCATGCAGCCGCTTCACGGCGACCCGTGGCACTTTTTCAACATGACGCAACATGGATTGCGCCAAGTCATGGCTCCGTTTGAGGAAATACGGAGCGGGGTCAAGAGTTATCAGTTTCCGTCAGCGGGTTTGATGATGCAGTTCGAAGCGATCCTACCATTTCTCTCGTCTCGGAAGTGGCGGAAGCAGGTTAAGGCATGGCACACGCAGTGTCAGCAAGGGGCAGAAGAGCTTGATCGATCACTGGGGGAAGTGGGAAGAAAAACGCTGGCTGCTGGCTTTTACTTCGAAGGGAGGCGGCCTCATTAAAGCGCCCTGTGTGTTGTCGGTATGGGGCCGAACACGCGCGTGAAATTTCTTGTGAAGACGGGAAAAATATGATGAGAGCCCAGTCGCAATCAGCAGATGCCGGGATCGGCCGCAATTCCTGCAAGAAGGAAACATGTCATTAGCCGAATATTGGGGTAGTAAGCTGAAAAGTGCTGTAAAAAGACCGATGCGGCGCGTGGTATCCCGTCTTGCTCAACTCCATAGCCGGATCGATCAAGGGCGGAGTGCAGCAGGCGAATTACATCAGCAGACTGGATCCGGACAGTCTCGTGTTTCGGAATATTGGAATAAGCAGTTCGAAGCAATGAGAAGCGATAACTCATATTGGCTCAATAATAAGATCGTCGAAGAGTCCACCTATCGTCTGATGACCGGTGGCCCCACTCATTGGTTGACATGGCTCCTGAACGATTTCCTGAAAGAGCAGACGTTTGCCCGGTCGTTGAGCGTGTGTTGTGGGGATGGTGCGCACGAGATCCAATTGTACAAGTCCGGTAAGATTCAGGTCGTAACCGGTTTTGACATCTCCGAGGGCGCGATCCGACAGGCCATCGCGCGATTTCATGAGGCCGGGGCTTCAATGGACCGGTATCGATTTGAAGTGAAGGATGTGAATAATCTTCACCTTGACGGCCAATTCGATCTGATTTTTTCAACGGGAGCATTGCACCACACGACGAATCTTGAAGATGTGCTGGCGAATTTACAACGCGTGCTCTCGCCGGACGGTTATTTCGTCATGGTGGAATTTATCGGCCCCAATCGATTCCAATGGACTGACCGACAGATCGAGGTGGCGAACAAGCTCCTGAATGCTCTTGACCCTCAGTATCTGAAAAATGGTTACCGGGAAACGTTTGAACGGCCCACGATCGAGGGCATGCTGAAGAGCGACCCTTCGGAGGCTGTGCGGTCTGAAGAAGTGTACGCCCTCGTCAAGCAGCATTTTGCTGTCGTCTATGAACGATTCTACAATGGCACGATCCTGCATCAACTGCATCCGCTGCTTCAGTCGCAACTGGCGAACCAGCAGCGGAAAGATTTTGACTCTATCGTCAGACTGATTTTGGTCGCCGAAGATCTGCTTGTCTCGAACGGCGTACTCCCATCCGATTTTGTGTTTCTGATCTGCCAAGCAAAGGGTCGTAGGCCGGCCGATGATGCGACCGACAATGAATGAACTGGAATGACTGCAGCAACTAAACGGGATTCAACTCGCAATCCCAGGCTCGACGTCTGTCGGTCCTCGGCCATCTTGCTGGTAGTGCTGGGTCATGGCATCGAATATCTCGAGCCGCTGTTTCCCAACACGGTTCAGCTATTCAAGTTCACCGGATTCATCGGCGTAGAGCTGTTCTTTGTGCTGAGCGGGTTTTTGATCGGCCAAATGCTGATGCGTTACGCCGACGAAGACTTGCCGAAATGGCTCCAGACATTTTATATGCGGCGAATGATCAGGACCTTGCCGAACTACGGGTTATTCTTGGTCGTTAACGTTACACTCGCCTATATGATGATTAGGCCGTCAGGCCTGAGCGAGCTATGGAAGTATGGGCTGTTTGTTCAGAATGCTATGACGCCGCATCCTGAATTCTTCCCGGAAGCCTGGAGCCTCGCTATCGAAGAGTTGTTTTATCAGGGATTTCCGTTGTGCTTTCTGACTGTGGCATGGGCGCTACGGATCAGTAATAGGGCGGCGATTGTTGGCACGGCACTCTTTGTCATCGGGGTTTCGCTTTTTGCTCGGGGGATCATGGCCTCTGAGGTTATTTCGTGGGATGAAGGAATTCGCAAGATCGCGGCCCTTCGGTTTGATGGGTTGATGGTTGGGGTTCTGTTGGGTTGGTTAGATCGGACTCGGTGGCGTGTCCTCAGAGACAAGACAGTACCACTTGTCCTCGTGGCGGGACTTTTGTTCTGTGCTGCCTACGTCTCGCTCATGCCTCTTAGTGCATTGGATTCTTCATACTTTGCCAAGACCCTATTGTTTACATTGACGTCATTCGGCTGCGCCGGGCTTGTGATCGTAGGGATCGACCTACGGCTTCCCTCGGGGCTTGAGTCGGTCGCTGCCTTGATCGCCAAGGTTTCATATTCGGCGTATCTGGTGAACCTGCCTATTCTGTTGATCATGAATCAAGTAGTGAGGAATGAGGGAGCCCTAGGTGTCGGGATGTTCTTATTTTTTCATCTTGCGACGTTTCTGGTAGCGTTCGTCGTGTATCGACAGTACGAACGAGTATTTTACCGACTCCGGGATAGATATTTCCCCTGTAGGGTGCAGAAAAATGACCCTGCCTTCAGCTGGCCGCGTAGGGAGCCGATGCCCCTTTTAGTTTCTCCGGACGAATGGACGGAGGTACGCGATGACGTCTTCAGGATGTTGGCCTCCTATAATCTCCGACACCTCTATAGTGAGCGCAGGCTCTTATTGCCGGCGCATCTAACCTAGGAAAGCGCTTTAAAGGACGGATTATGTGCGGAATTGTTGGTGTCATCGACCAGAGAGTCGGTCGCAGAGCCCGCCAGCTCCTCGATCAATTGCTGGAGACCATGCAAAGCCGTGGACCAGACGGCCAAGGCCATTTTGTTGACGGCAAGATTTTCATGGGAATGAAACGGCTTGCGGTGATCGATGTCGAAGGAGGAAGTCAGCCGCTGACGAATGGCGCCGGCACCGTCGTCGCATTTCAAAACGGAGAGATCTACAACCATGCACAGCTTCGTGGAGAACTGGAACTTGAAGGGATACCCTTTCGCACGCATAGCGACACCGAAGTCCTGGCACATGGCTACGAACAGTGGGGTATTGAGGGATTATTACAACGAGTAGACGGTATGTTTGCGATCGCTCTATTGGACCGTGCGAACCAGGAACTTCACCTGGCACGGGACCGGTTTGGAGAAAAACCTCTCTATTACAGCATGAGCGGCGAGCGGTTCGCCTATAGTTCCAACATGACGGCTTTGGCGCTCCTTGACTGGGTCGATATCGGAATCGATATTCGGAGTGTCGATCATTACTTGGCTCTTCACTATGTGCCGGGGCGCCGCACGATGCTGAAGGGCATCCATCGCCTGCTTCCCGGTGAACGTCTGCGAATGTGTCTCAAGACGATGAAAGTGCAGACAAGCCGATACTACTCTCTCTCGCTGACCCCCCTAGCAGACGTTGACGCCGCTTCGCTTCGAGAGCAGCTTGAATCCGCGGTGGTGAGTCGATTGGTCGCCGACGTACCCGTGGGTGTGTTCCTCTCAGGTGGGATCGACAGCTCCCTTATTGCCACGCTTGCCGCGAAGCATCATCCCGGGATTAACACGTTCTCGATGGGCTTTGAGGATTCTCGTTGTGACGAAAGCCTGCATGCCAAGACCGTTGCACGCCATATTGGGTCAACCCATCATCACTTTACGTTCAATGAACGATCATTTCTCGAACTCCTACCAGCCGTAATCGAATCTCTCGATGACCCGATTGGGGATCAAGCGCTGTTGCCGACCTATTGGCTATGCCGGGAAGCCAGAAAGCATGTGACCGTTGTGTTGTCGGGAGAAGGGGCCGACGAACTGTTCGGCGGGTACGACTATTACCGCCGGTATCTTGACCGCCAGCGATGGACCGATCGTCTGCTCGGATGGGCCCGAGGTACTCCTGCGCAGGGGGGAGAAACCAGTCTTTCTCGCAATGCAGCTCCAGTGGCTCCCTCGGGATTCCCTCTGGTGCTGGATGCTGCGACCAGACAGAGCCTGATCGGGCTGGTGAACAAGGACGACGAGGACTGGTGTCAGAATCTTTTTGCGACACTTGCTCACACTGGTGATAGCATTCAAAGGGCGACGGTTGCCGACTTGCTCACGTGGCTCCCTGACGATTTACTGGTCAAGCTGGATCGCATGGCTATGGCCCATAGCCTCGAGGGGCGAGCTCCTTTTCTTGCTCCTGCGTTGGCTGAAATTGCTATTAGGCTTCCTGCGCACCGCAAGGTGATCGCTGGGCAGGGCAAGGTGGCGTTGCGGGTAGTAGCTGAGTCGCTCTTGCCTCCCGGAATCGCAGGACGGGCCAAACAGGGGTTTGTCCTTCCAATGGCTCAATGGGTTGGACAGTGGTTTCGTCAGGCTGGAGATCTACACCGTTACCTGGATCTATCGAGAATCAGCGAGTGCGATACCGACGCCCTCCAGCGGTTGTTGCAGCAGGAAATTACGAACGGATGTCGGAATGAGCGGTTTCTGTTCGCTATGATCGTGCTCGTAGAATGGCATCGATCTTTTTTTGCACGTATTGCTGCCAGGCAAGAACATGTGCGGTTTGGATGATTGCGGCGGGAGGTAGATCGCATAATGATGCAGCAAAGATAGTCAGATAGGGAGAATATGCGGAGCATTCAGAAGCCGGTGCCTGAGACGCCAAGACGGGTCTTTGTCGATAAGGCTCGGTTTCCATAGAAGCCTATGCAGATCACCTATTTTTCGAAAACATCGGAGATCGGTCCCAGTAGCCGGTATAGAATCTACCAGTTTGTTCCCTATCTTGAGGCCGGGGGAGTGTCTGTTACGATTCGACCGCTGTTTGGACTCTTCTATTTTCGGCTACTCACATGGCGACCTTCGGTGTGGCGACGGATTGCGATCTGGCTGTATGTGATGGCTCGGTTTATCAGGCGATGTTTCGATCTTTTCGCAAGCGGCAAGGCGGATTTGGTTGTGATTGAAGGCCAACTCTTTCCATACCTGCCGCCCCTTGCCGAGCGGATACTCGCGCGATGGCAGAAGTTCGTGATCGAATTCGACGACGCGATTTACCTCACTCCTGGGCACGCGGAAAAGATTCCGGTGCTGCTCCGTCTTTCGACTGGGGTCATTGTCGGAAACCCGACGCTCGCCGCTTATGCGGCGCCTCATTCGCCCAATGTGCATGTTGTTCCAACCGTGGTTGACACCGATCGATTCTCGCCCCGCTCCACTTCGCCTTTTCCCACGCTGGGAATGACAGACGGCCTCCTGACCATCGGTTGGATTGGATTGGCCTACAACGCCTCCTATCTGGAATGGCTAAGGCCAGTTTTTCTCCGGTTGCAAAACGAGTTCAATCTGCGTCTTTTGGTTATTTCTTCGCAACCACCGACTCTTGATGGTGTGAATGTTTTGTTTCGGCCGTGGAGTTATGAGACGGAAGTTGATGATTTGAGAGCGTGTGAAATCGGTGTCATGCCTTTGCCTGACAACGAATGGGCACGGGGCAAGTGTGGGTTAAAACTGCTGCAATACATGGCAGTAGGATTGGCGTCCGTGGCAACACCCTTGGGCGTGAATCGCGACATCGTTTCGGATGGGGTCAATGGTTATCTTGCCGTGACATTGGAACAGTGGTACGCGCAGCTGAATCGGTTGTGCCGTGATAGTTCGTTGAGGGCCGGAATGGGAGAGGCCGCAAGAAAAACCGTTGAGTCGCAATATGCGCTGTCAGTCTGGGGCTCCCGATTACTGGAGTTGTACAAGGGGTTCCAGTTCGACGAGGGAAGAAGGGACCTACTGCAGCGAAATCCCGCCTCAAGAGCCGTATCGTCTTCTCGTTAGCGAACCCGAAAAGGGACGCTTCCCAGGGTCGGATACAAGAACGAAAACAATAGGAGCACGCGACATTCTAGGCTATCTTGAAAGCTAGATACCTATGTTATTCGCTTAGGCGAGGCGCGTTACGCTTCTTCGTCAATGAGGTTTTATGGAGGTGTTTGACCTGGGGGGCACGTATTTACTTATTATTACTGGCGTTATTGCGTTGTTGCTGTCGCTGCACGGAGTGCCCATTGCCAGGCAGGCGGCGCTGAAGTATGGCATCGTGGATGCGCCGGATGGGCGCCTGAAGCATCAGCAGGAGCCGGTGCCTTATTTCGGCGGACTGGCAATTTATCTCGCCTTTCTCATAAGCCTGGTTTTTACCTTTGAATTCCGCCACGACGTTCTCGGGATTGTCTTGGGCGGAACCATCGTGGTGATGCTTGGCCTGATCGATGATTTTGGTGTGTTGACCCCCGCAACGAAATTAGTAGGCCAACTCCTTGCCGTCTTCGTATTGATCAAGAGTGGAATCAGGATTGAGATTGCGGCGCTGCCAGAGTGGGTGGACCTCACGCTGACGGTGTTCTGGATGGTGGGATTGATCAATGCATTCAATCTGCTCGATATCATGGACGGTCTCTCGGCCGGCGTGGGGGCAGTCAGCGCGAGTTGTCTGCTTGTCGTGGCCTTGCTGCAAGGCGACCAAACTATTGCCGTGATGCTTGTTGCGTTGCTCGGAAGCCTGCTGGGATTTCTCAAGTACAACTGGCATCCAGCACGGATTTACATGGGAGATACAGGAGCCATGTTCATCGGGCTGTTGCTGGGAGCGATGACCATGATTGAGCAATATCCCAGTGACCATCCTCTTTCGCTCCTCACCCCCGTGTTTATTGTAGGGATTCCAATATTTGACACCCTGTTTGTGATGTACGTTCGCTATAGGCGTGGACTTCCCATCTTTTGGGGGAGCCCGGATCACGCCGCGATTCGACTGCGTCATTGGGGGATGTCAGTCCCGCAGATCGTGATAACGAGCTATGTGGCTACGGCAGTCGTGGGAGTAATCGGCCTTATGATGCTGTCAGTCAGCCTGGAAGTGGGGTGGGTGCTCTGTGTGGGGACAGCTGGCGCACTCTTACTCTTGACCATGCTATTGAAAAAGGTCGATACCCGTCGGCCTGGGCAGGTTGATGTCTCATCATCAGACAGTGGAGGAGCGAAAGCCGCATGATTCTCATCGTCGGCGCCGGTTTAGCAGGCCTCAGTGCCGCCTATCATCTCTCCGGACTTCCCTATCGTCTCTTTGAGCGAGAGCAGGAGGTCGGTGGCTTATGCCGCTCCTACAAAAAGGACGGCTTTACCTTCGATTACACCGGACATCTGCTCCATTTTCGCCAAGCGGAAATCAAGGCTTTAGTGGAAACGCTTTTGGCTGGAAAGCTTCAGAAGCATGCCCGGCAATCGTTCATCTATTCTCACAGGACCTATACGGAGTATCCTTTTCAGGTCAATACATTCGGGCTCCCGCCGGAGGTGGTGCGAGAGTGTTTAATGGGGTTTATCGCCACGCTCACGAATCAGCACGCCGGCCCTCCGCCCCAAGATCGATCGTTCAAAGAGTGGATTCTCGACAATCTCGGCGAAGGAATGGCCAAACATTTTATGCTGCCGTTCAACGAAAAACTGTGGCAAGTCTCGCTGGATGAACTGACGTCGGACTGGGTGTCGTGGCTCGTGCCGAAACCCGAGCTGAAGGATGTGGTCAACGGCGCCTTAGGTATCAAAGACAAAGCCTTTGGCTATAACCCGTCGTTTCTCTATCCTGCGCAGGGTGGCATCAACGTGCTTCCAGAGTCGTTTGTGCCAGGGATCACGGGTATTACCCATAGTGCGGAACTTGTAGAAGTCGACACCAAGCGCCGACGCGCGATCTTTCATGATCACACAAACGGTAGTACCAAAGAAGCGCGATATGAGTCGTTGATCTCGACGATCCCAATCCCTGAACTGATTCACCGCTGTCTTGATTTCCCTGCTCCATTGAAAGACGCTGCGGCCGCGTTACGTTGGGTCTCGGTCTATAATATCAATTTGGGGATCGGCCGCGAGCGGGTATCGGACAAACATTGGATTTATTTCCCTGAAGCCGCGTATCCCTTCTACCGCGCCGGATTCCCCATGAACTTTTCTCCTTCACTGGGGCGTCCTGGCTGCAGCTCGATGTATGTGGAGATGTCGCACAAGCCGACTGAGCACCAGTCTGCAGAGCAGTTGATCGATCGAGTGCGTTCCGGTCTGGAGCAGGCCGACATCCTTCGCCCTGACGATGAGCTGGTGGTCTCGGATGTGAAAGATCTTCAGTATGCCTATGTCTATTTCGATCATCATCGTGCGCAGGCGATACCGGCTATCCTCACTGAGCTTGAGCGCCGGGGAATTTACTCGGTTGGTCGCTATGGGCGCTGGGAACATACGTCGATGGAAGATGCCATCGGGCAAGGGAAACAGGTCGCGGAGCGTCTGAGAACCCAATACGGGTATCAAGCCTCAGCTTGAGGAACGTAGTGTGGAGACTGTTTGTCATGTCATCACCAAGCTGGAGTTGGGTGGCGCGCAGGAAGTTGCGCTATATGCGGTGTCGCATCTTGACCGGAACAAGTTCCGTCCCTTCCTTGTCACGGGTCCTGGGGGCCTTCTCACGGATGAAGCGAAAACTCTCCCCGGTGTCGATGTTCACGTCCTGTCCTCGCTCGCCCGTCACGTTCATGTCCTAACCGATCTCGCGGCATTCGTTGAACTCGTTCGCCTGTTTCGGCGTCTGCGCCCGACGATTGTCCATACACATAGTTCGAAGGCCGGTATTCTCGGTCGATGGGCGGCATGGTGTGCGGGAGTGCCCGTGATTCTTCATACCATCCATGGGTACGGGATCACGCCGGCGCAGCCTGCTTGGCTGCGCCGAGTCTTGATTTTGCTTGAACGTATAACAGGATGGATCACAACCCATTGGATTGCGGTCGCTCAGGCCGACGTCGAGAAAGGGATCACGTGGGGACTCTTTGACCGGACGCAGGTGTCGGTCGTCAGGCCCGGCATTGATCCGCATCCGTTTCAAGCCGCGATCGATGAGCCCACGCGTGATGCGTTGCGCGCAGAATTTGGGGCGGGGCCTGCTGAGTACTTGGTGGGAACGGTTGCCTGCTTAAAGCCGCAAAAAGCGCCGGAGGATTTCGTGGCCGTGGCGAAACAGGTGTGTGATGCGGTACCCCATGCCCGGTTCGTGCTGATTGGGGATGGAGATCTGCGCCCAAGGATTGAGTCCTTGATTGAAGCGAAGGGGCTACATACGCGATTGCATCTTGCCGGATGGAGACGCGATATCCCGACCGTCATGAAAATATTCGATGCGTTTTTGCTCACGTCGCATTGGGAAGGGTTGCCGCGTGTGCTCTTGGAAGCGCGAGCCATTGGCCTGCCGGTTGTGGCCACGAGGGTTGGAGGGATTGAGGAAGCGATTGTCCCGGGCCGCCATGGGTGGCTAAGCAACGCGGGAGATATCGCCGGTTTGGCAGCACACGTGATTCGAGTGTTGAAGAGTCGAGATGGCCAACCCCAGGGACGTTCACAGTCTGTGGAGGCGCTCCCGAAAGAATTTCACCTGGAGGAAATGGTTAAACAGTACGAATCTCTGTATGATAGGTTTGTAGATGACCGGCGAGGTGGAAAGGCTCCTCGTTCAGTCTGGTCAGCGTCACACCCATAGCCCAAGGAGCTGTTGTGAACGTTCCCCTTTTGGACCTCAAAGCCCAATATCGTGTCATTAAACCTGAAGTGATGTCGGCCATCGAGGCTGTGTGCGACGAGCAGGGGTTCGTGCTCGGACCTCGCGTCGTGGCCTTCGAGGAAGCGGCGGCGCAATATATCGGCAGCCGCTATGCGATCGGCTGCGCCTCCGGGAGCGATGCGCTGCTGCTTTCCCTCATGGCAATAGGCGTGAAGGCCGGCGATGAGGTCATCACGATTCCGTTCACGTTTTTTGCTACAGCGAGCGTGATTTCACGGCTGGGTGCGAAGCCAGTGTTTGTCGATATTCAGCCGGATACGTTTAATATCGATCCGGTACTCATTGAACGAGCG
>JBGTMB010000284.1:0-14357 GCA_041743755.1 Nitrospiraceae bacterium
AAGTATGCCTCCCTCCCTCGCGGCTCCGCGCGCCTGTCTCGCTTGGCGACTGCGCGATTTCGCGACGAACTGCCATGAATCATGCGGGCTAGTGCGGTCGAGCCGGAGCGCGTGAGCGGGCAGGATCCACCAGCCCTGCTCATCTACTCCTTGACTGGAACGGCTTATGGAGTCGGCGTGGTTTCAGGAGTGGGAATCGTTGCAGTCGTAGGAGGCGTGACACCTTTCTTGAACGGTAGGTCGAGCAACGAATAGGGATTCACGCGGGCGCCATTGAGTTTGACACCCCAATGAAGATGCGGCCCGGTGGCACGGCCAGTCGCTCCCACCTTGCCGACGATCTGCCCCGCTGTGACCAAGTCTCCGTCTTTAACCAGAATCTCCGACAGATGGAAATACATCGTATAGAACCCCAGGCCGTGGTCGATGAAGACGCCTTTTCCGGAGAAAATATGATCGACGGTGATGCGGATGATTCCATCATTCGTCGCCGCGACATCGGTCCCCATCGGCGCGCCGATATCCTCTCCATTGTGCGGGTTACGCGGCTTGCCATTCATGATCCGCACGCTGCCGAAGATGCCGGTGCGCTTGCCATTGACCGGCTCTACAAAGTTGCTGCGCCAGAGTTTCAGGCGTGAGTTCTCTGCGAGCGCCTGCTTGACTTGCTCCTGCTCGGCTTTCCACCGTGCCGCGCCCTTCTCGTCCAGATCGACCTTGTCTTTCGGCAGCGTCAGATGCTCGACGGTAAAGTTCTCTTTCGTGACCAAGACATTGAAGCTCAGCTGCTTTGCCTGTTCCCCCTGCTTCACTTCAACGGCAAGATCATAGCTCCCCGGTTCATCCTGCATGTCGATCCCGAGCAGACCGATATAGCCGTCCGGCTCCCCAGGCCTGAACTCCCGGAAGAATGGAATCGTCCGTTTCAGAAATGTCCCATTCACCTCTGTCGCCTGGTCTTCGCCCTTCACCTTGACGACCAGGACTTGGCCCTGCTTGCCGCTGTATTGCCCATCATGGCCCTTCGGCACAGGAGTCGTGTTGGAAAATAACTCGACGGGAAAGATGCTGGACAACAACACAACGGCCATAATCAGCATTCGGTCCAGCCGTGAGATCCGCGCTGACGACTGTGAGCGCTCCGCCATCATCATCGATAAAACCGTAGTCCCGATACCTGTGAGAGCAACTCATCCACACGCCGATTCACCGCGCTGAAAGGATCCATGCAGAGAATCGTTTCTTCCCAGTAGCCATTAAGTTTCAAATAGGTCCAGTCGACCGTATAGGAACGATTCTTCGCGCGGGCAAACCGGATAAAGTCGCCGCGGACCTTCGCCCTCGTCGTCTGCGGCGGCGTCGACATGGCCCGTTGCACCGCATCCTCCTCCACGATCCGTTCGATCAGCCCACGGGACTCCATCAGATAGTACAACCCACGCGTCCGTTTGACGTCATGAAATTGAAGATCGAGCAGGAATACTCGTGGATCGTCCCAGCCACAGCCCTTTTTGTCGATATAGGATTGGATTAAATGGCGCTTGGTCACCCAATCGATTTCGCGCACGAGCTGCATCGGATCCTCTTCCAGCTTGTCCAGCACCATGGCCCATCGTTGCCAGATGTCGTCGAGGATCGGATCGTGCTCTTGTTGGGCTAAATAGGCCTGCGCTCGGTCCAGATAGACCCGCTGAACTTCGACTGCGGTCAGCTGACGACCATCGTCCAGCTTGATCTTGCGCTTCAGGGTGGGATCGCGTGACACCTCCCGAATCGCTTTGACTGGATCCTCGAACTCCATCCCTTGGACAGCGTACCCCTCCTCGATCATGGACAGAACCAACGTTGCCGTGCCGACCTTCAAATAGGTCACAAACTCCGACATATTGGAATCCCCGACAATGATATGGAGCCGGCGGTATCGCTCCGCATCGGAATGCGGTTCGTCTCTGGTGTTGATAATGCTGCGCGAGGAGGTGGTCGAAGAGGACGTCTTCTCGTGAATATGTTGCGCACGTTGCGAGATGAAGTACTGCGATTTTCCAGAAACTTTCAGCACCTTCCCCGCTCCGCTATAGACCTGCCGCGTAACAAAGAAAGGAATGAGTTGCTCCGTGACCTTCCAGAAATCAACATCGCGGCGCATGAGGAAGTTTTCATGGCATCCGTATGTGTTGCCGAGTGAATCCGTATTGTTCTTAAAAATGTAAATCTCCCCGGACAAGCCTTCTTCGCGCAATCGTTCTTCAGCCGCAGGCAGACAGGCCTCCAGTAGCCGTTCGCCAGCTTTGTCGTGAATGACGAGTTCGAGAATGTTGTCACACTCGGGGGTCGAATACTCAGGATGACAGCCGGTATCTTGATAAAACCGGGCGCCGTTGACGAGGAACGCATTAGAGGGCCAACTGTTTGGAATGAGGCCTTCAAAAATATACCCCAGCACTTTCTCCATCGGCAGATAGACGCGTCCATTCGGAGAAAAAATGAGACCGTACTCATTCTCCAAGCCGAAGATTCGTCGTCTCAGGGGGCCGGGTTGCAACATGCTGTGGAAACAGAATACCAGCCGTCTCCGCCTTCTTCAACAGAAGGCCCCGATCCGCCGATGAAAAGAAACGAGCCGGCCGCCAAGTACTACCTGGTTCTGGCTAATGTCCCGCAGGTGTCTTCTCCGCTTGCGCAGCCAAGAGATCCTTTTTCCCAGGGATCTGTGAAAGCAGGTCGGCGCGAATCTGGAAAATGCCTGGGATCCGTTGCCCCATGGCATAGGCCAGTCCATTGGCATGACTCCCGATCGAGAGTTTCCCGGCAATCTTTCCGTCTCTTCCCGTGGCGATAAACTCTGCTGCAGGCGTAACAAGACCGTAGGGGGCCAATGGTCCAGCCTGTTTGATTACACGCTCCTCGGCTGGGACATTGGCAACGCGGCTGACAAACAAGTCGACGGCCTGTTGGTCCAATCTTTCAGTCGACTGATCCTCCAAGGCCCATTCGTTCTGTTCGTTGATCAACACATAGTGCTCGACTGAGGTTTTGACGGACAGCATTGCGATGTCGGTAAAGTCGATGCCAAGTAGCCGTTTGTCTTGGAATACAAAAAGCTCCTTAATCAAATCTCTGATCGTGGTAGGATTGACGCGATAGAGAGGGCCAGTGGAACTTGTTTCCGCAAAGGCTTCGCCGCTGGCCGGGTCGGGTTGGTATAGCTTGACGGTCTGATCACCATCGGCCGTGTGAATAGTCACTTTCACTTTCGGAGCCATGAACATTTTAGCCAGCGCGTCGCGTTCGGGCCCCGGGTCGATGATGCCCAGCGCCTTCAGGTCTTCAAGCCTGAACAGAAGAGCTCGCACCTCTGTTTGATCGGCTGCTGCCTCAATCGGGTAGCGGATCTTCCATTTACTTTTGGGTTTTTCTTGTCCTTGATACAGCACAATCTCGGTGGTTGGATACGTGAGGCGAATACGCTCGACGTTGCTCTGTGAGAAGGACAAGAGGTCTTTTCGACGAAAGGTCATCAATGTTTTGTTGACAAAATCTTTGGGGGCCAGATTAGTGAGCAGGACTTTATGATCCGACTCACGCAGGACATATAGGGTGGACGTCAACGGACCACTATCCCCTATGGAGAAAGTTTCCCGCGCGGCGCCGGCTACGACGGTAATCGTGGTCACGGGACTCTCCAGTCCAAAGGGGGCCAGGTTGGTCGAGTGGTCCTCAACGGTGCGCGCCACAGTGCCTGTGACTAAGGCTCGGATCAAACTTTGCACCTCCCGCTGATCGGCCTCGGTGCTGAGAGGCGCGGTCATTACCCACCCCTTCTCAGAAGCCCGAGCGAACACGAGTTCCTGTTGACTGGTCTTGATAGAAAGTCCAGTTAAACTGTCCTGCTCGAATAACAGAACTTTCTTCTCGATGATATCTTGTCGCTCATGCGATTCTTTCTGCGGAAGCTCGATGACATAGAGATACAGGCCGAGTCCGGCCAGGACGAACGCTAAAACAATTGTAGGCCAGTAGCGCATCGATCTAGAGTCGCCGGCGTCTGCGCCACACTATGAAGCCGGAGAACACCATGGCTGCCGGCAGAAGGATCACTTGTAGATAGAGCAGCGCTCTTTCCTGTAACGGGTTGGGGGTAAACGGTCGAAGCGCGGAGTCCCTTGGGACGATCGCCAGAATATTTCGTTCTTCAGCCAGCCACCCGGCCGAATGGAGGAAAAAGTCGCTGTTCCCTGGAAAATTCACAAAGGCATTGGTTGCGAACGTGGAATTGCCTATGACGACAACGGCCGGACGAGGCTTACCTTCCTCCGGTGCAACCTTAGGTGCAATGGCCACGGCCATCGGTAGAGGGCCTTTGATGTCTTCTTTTTCATCGAGGTTGACGACGCGGCCTTTCAGATCAGTTTCTGCCCAACTGTTCGGCGATGTTCTGGCGAGCGGCACAAAGTCCCATGCGCTACCGGCTTGCTCATCGAAGGTGATATGCCGCGCGAGGGGAAACAGCACAGCGGCCGAGAGATCCTGCGTAATTTCATGCTCAGTGAACGTGCGGACCAGAAGGGACGTTAAATCGCCTTGCGCTAATCGGTCCTGGAGATCGACCAAGGCTCCAGGGCCGACTCCCAACCCCCACCGCTTAAGCAGGGGATTGAGGTCGGCCTGCGTATCCGGATCGATGAGCAGCAAGAGATGGCCGCCCTTTTCTACATAGGTGTGAATCCGTTCCTGTTCCTCGGCCGTCACCGGTCGGCGGGGTCCGGCTACAACAAGGATGGCCGTACGATCCGGCACAACTGGCTCCTTGAGCAAGCTGAGGGTGCCAACGTCATACCCCTGCTTGAACAAAATCTCTCTGGCAGCAGACAGCCCGGTTCGCTCCCGATCGTCAAGACTCGGTTCTCCGTGCCCTTCGAGAAAGAGCACACGCTTCTTACCATCTTGAGACACACGGAGCAGCGCCCCGGTCAGTTCCGCTTCCGAAGGCGCGTTGACCCGAACACTTTGCCCGGCGCTTTCGAACACGGCGGTATCGGTTCGTGTAATGCCGTATTGCTGGGCGATTTTCGGCTGCCGTTCCGGGTCGACGAACTCCACGGAAATCTTCGAGCTGGCTTGCCGATAACTATCGAGCCGTTCTTTGTATGACTGGTAGCCGGGGTCCTTTTCTCTGGTGAAGACGGTCACGGTCACGTCACGTGGAAGACTCCGCAATAGGCGATGTGTCTGCGGAGCGAGGGTGAAGTTCTGGTTCTCCGACAGATCCCAACGAATAGAGTGTCGGGCGGCCAGAAAATTAACAATCCCGAGAATGCCGACGAACAGAAGGATCATCAACAGACTGTTGGCCCCCGCCCAGGTAGACCGGCGAGCGGAGAAGGCTTTCAGCCCACTGAAATGGGCGATAACAGAGATGAGGAAACAGAGGAGGGCCGCCCCTTCCAACAGGCCAGTCAGCCAAAGTTTCTCCGGAACGAGACTATAGGCAACCGCTCCGGCCGCAGCCAGAGCCAGCCCGATCACGCCAAGGGGAAGCGTCTTGAGGGTCATTTCCACCGTGCCGAGTCCACGACTCGGTGTGCTAAAAAGAGCATCAAGGCAAGACTGCTAAAAAAATACACGAGGTCTTTTGTATCGACCAGCCCGCGCACTAGATGGTCGTAGTGGTCCATGAACGAGAGATACGTGACGGCTTGTCCGATGGCTGTATCCCCGAGCAGCGAGCCCAAGCCAGAGAGGAGCCACAACACCAGTAAGAGGCCAATGCTCACAAACGCCGCAACGATCTGGTTTTCTGTCAGTGCCGATGCCAGCACGCCGACAGAGAGAAAGAGGGCGCCCAGCAAGACGAGTCCCAGGTAACCAGTCAGCACGGGATACCAATCGAAATCACAGAAGAGGGCGAGCACGAGCGGTACCAGCCCGGTCAGCCCGAGTAACCCCAGAAACAGAAGAAAGACGCTCATGAACTTCCCTGCGACGATCTCGTTGATGCCGACCGGAGAGGTCAGCAAAAATTCGAAGGTGCGCAGTTTGCGCTCTTCAGCGAAGAGGCGCATCGTCAGAATCGGCAGAACAATCAGGAGAATAAATCGTGTGCTGGCAAACAGATTACGGAAAACCAAGTCGTTGAGATTGATCTGGGCGCTTCCTTGCACCTGCATCAGCTGAATCGCCTGGGCTCCGGCAAAGACCACATAGAGATAGGCGAGCAGTCCCACGATCAGCAGAAATACGGCTCCCACGGCATACACCACAGGCGACACGAAATACGAACGCAGCTCTTTTGCAATGATAGCCTGAACTGGTGTCATGCTCGTTGCCCTGTCGACTCCACTAAAGTATGCACTGGATCCTGTACGAGGCCTTCCTCATGTCGAGTCAGCTGAAGAAAGACGTCTTCTAACGTCATGGAAATTGCTTTCAGTTCAAGTAGACCCCACCCACTTGTGACCGCCAGGCGAGCGATCTCTTCCCGCACATCCCGACCAAGCTCGCATTCCAAAAGAAACGTCCCAGACTCGCCGCCCGCGAATACGTTCTGGACACCCTGCACCGCCTTCAATCGACTCTCGGTGTCTACGGTGGGAGATTTGAGCGTCAGCGAGATTTTTTCGGACTGGCGCAGACGCGCGGAGAGTTGTTCAGGCGTATCTTCGGCCACAATCCTCCCAGCGCTGATAATGACGACACGCTGGCACACCGCAGTCGCTTCGGGAAGGATGTGGGTGCTGAGAATGACGGAATGGGATCCAGCGAGGTTCTTAATCAATTCTCGAATCTCAATAATCTGTTTCGGGTCCAGCCCCACAGTCGGCTCATCCAGGATTAACACTTGCGGGTCGTGCAACAGCGCTTGCGCCAGGCCGACGCGCTGGCGATATCCACGAGACAGATTTCCGATGAGTCGGTGTTGCACCGGGCCAAGCCCCAGCCGTTCTATTTCACGCTGCATGGAGGACGTAAGGATATTGCCACTCAGACCGCGGAGGCGGCCGACGAACCGAAGATACTCTGTCACCGTCAATTCCTGATACACCGGCGGAGTTTCCGGCAAGTAGCCGATCCGGCGTTTGACCTCCATCGGCTGATCGGCACAATCAAACCCCGCCACCCGTGCAATGCCTTCAGTGGCCGGCATAAAGCAAGTCAAAATACGCATGGTGGTGGTTTTACCAGCCCCATTCGGGCCCAGGAACGCCAATACCTCGCCCTTGGCAACCGAGAAACTAATGCGATCGAGGGCGGTATGTTGTCCATACCGCTTCGTGATCTGTTGGACTTCAATCATATGTGGTGAGTGGATCGCTTGCGTTGGGGAGTGCTGCCGTCGGGTTGATCGTTGTTCCCTCACAGGCAACAGGCGGCATCTTACTCAGTCGGATTAGGTCAGTCAATATCGATCGACCTCCAGCCGTCTCTCGCTTTACACGTTTTCTCTATCCTGCTAGAGTTCTCACGCGCGCAGACAGGCCTGCCAGAAGAAATCTATTGATGGACACGATGGGTCGAACGAACGGAGCACTATTCACCATCGCTGCATTGATGGTGCTACTGTTCTGCATACCGTCAGGCAATGCGGCTGCCAGTGGACGGACCTATCGGGTTCATGGCCAAGTGATTGCAGTAAACATCACCCAAACACCCCATATGATTGTCGTCAAGACACCGCTGACGACACATGACGACATGACTGTGGGGGCGAAGGTCACCTCCCAAACGAAGATTATACGAAAAGGGAAACGAATCGCACTGCAGGCCATCCGTATAGGGGAACGGGTATGGCTGACCTATATCAAACAGCGGGACGGAGTCTTTGCTCAAATTATTCAGACCCAGTAGCCCATTCAACTCAGGCTATGACGGCCATACCCTCCATGTAGAGAGACTACTGAGCCGAAACTCAAGGGTTGTCTTCGAGGCGGCAAGTAACAGGCCGGTTTCACACCTGCCCCATCAAGGCGTCTGTGTTCATACGACTCATGGGTTGACTGACACACGTACTTTCTTCTATATATGACCCTGCTAGGTGGGTAGGCCAGCCAAGATTCTCGGTTCATTGACGTAGAGCTCCTTGTTAGTCGTTCCTTTTTTGTTCAGCCTAAAGTATGGGGCAGGGCTACCCATTCGGTATTGTAGGACTTTGGACTGAACCGTATGGTGAGGGCACACAGACCATGTTCTTGCGTGCCAGACGATTCAACCAGGAACAAAAGGTAGCACCAGATGGCCATTCGAATGCATGAAAGCAGTCGGCAACTGTTCTGGGCGATGGGTCTCAGCCTAGGGATGTTTCTGAGCGCCTGTTCGTGGGTTCCCAAAGGGGTCTCTCAATTGGATGTGGGGATTGAAGAGCGTGGGGTAGCCTCCTGGTATGGCGAATCGTTTCATGGCAAGCAAGCGGCCAACGGCGAGCTGTTCGACATGGAGGCATTGACGGCAGCCCATCGGACGCTTCCGCTTGGGAGTGTAGTCCGAGTCGTGAATTTAGCAAACGGGAAGTATCTCCATGTACGAATCACCGACCGTGGCCCCTACATTAACAACCGAATCCTGGATCTCTCGCGTGGCGCTGCCGTTCGGCTAGGAATGATGGAGGGAGGCCTATCGCACGTACAAATTCAATTGGTTGGAGAACGCCGGCCCTCAGCCCTTCTCTCTTCTGAGGCGGTAGAAGCGGCATCGGTCGCTCTTATCCTCGGGCTAGAACAAGCCCCCTCAGGTACCCCCGAGTCCCTCCCCCCAGCAGCTTGGAAGAAGTTTGACCCGCTGCTCGCGTCTCCCCTTCGGTTGCCTCCTGGCGATATCTGGTTCCAACAACGAACCCGGCGTTTGACGGGAATGCAGTCGGCAGATCATACCGACCATACCGAAATTGCAACCATCATGCTTAGCTAGCCCCCACCACTAACCCGCCCAAGACAGTAGAACGAGCGCCACGGAAGAACGTTCAACCTCAACTGTTCGAGGTATTCAGCGCTTCAAACTCCGCACTTCGAATCACACCTTCTCGCACGTCTCGTACCTTAGGCGTTTAGTCCATGGACACCGATTGACGATTTCACCCCTACACTATACCCACTCCGTGGCCTCACGGGTCGGCCGGTCAGTCACCCTCACAGCAAGCACCTCTCGGATTGCCCGACTCACCCGATCGATCTCTCCACTCTCCAACATGGGAACAATCCAAGCATCTGCGGGTTCTAGTTCAATGCGATAGTGATTCTTCTTCGTTGAGAACCACTCGATATACGGATGAGGCGCGAGGTTTGGGTGAGGGTCGAACGAAATCAAGTTGACATCCCCGATCTGGGGATTCTCCATGTCGCCAATCACCTGCCCAGCAAGATCTTCGTCTTCAAACCGGGGATTCCGAAACTGTATGACCTGCCCCGCGATATCGGGCTTGAAGTTTCCCCGTAAATACACATCCACAGGACCGACCACGGCAAACACAATCCGTCCCACGATTGTCCCATCAACGCGATTATCAAGAAACCCTTCCTGCACCCAACGTCCATTCGCAAATTTTTGTGCCATCGAACTCCCTCTAACGAGTCCATCCTCGTTGTTTATGATTACTCATCGACAATCCCATATGAAGCCGGGCTAGCAGGTACTACGCGAAAAATAAGCCACTACCTCTGGTTTACGCAGGCTGGGCCTTACCGACCGGAGGCAATGACGATTGTGGACCGTTCCCAAAGGCACCTACCAACACTGCCAGCAAAATGAGCCCACCTCCAATCCACCCCTGCGTGTCCAATGTCTCGCCAAGAAAGTACCAGGAAAGCCCCGCCGCGTAGGCTGGTTCTGACGAAAAGATCAATGCCACCTGTTGCGCGGGAACAATCCGCTGTACCCACATTTGAATCGCAAAGGCCCCGGTGGCAAGACCTCCAGTCACTCCAAGCCCAACCAACAACAACGCCGTCGGCGCAAAGGCTTGCGCCGGAGCCTGTTCAACCAACAATGTGGGAAGCAACAGACAGACCATGGCTATCATTTGCCAAGCAAATAATGAAGGTGCATCGACCTCACGTGTAAACCGCTCCAGACAAGCAATATGCGCGGCAAACGCCGCTGCACAGCCGAGTGTCAACACATCGCCAAGATTCCCGGATCCACTGGGCTTCACCAACAACCAGAGACCTACGGTCGCAATTCCTGTTGCCAGCCACACGCGTCGGTCAAACCGACGCAGAATTATCGGCACAATGATGACATACAGCGCCGTAATGAAAGCGGAATTTGATGCGGTCGTATAGTTGAGTCCAACCGTTTGGAGGAGATAGCCAAGGAAGAGCCAGCACGTCGCGATCGTACTTGCCTTCAAGAGCGCCGGCTCTCGATGCAAGCGAAGTCTCCATAATAAAAACCCACCCCCGACCAGCAATGCCCCCAGGAAAAATCTGAGAAACAGAAACGACAGTGGAGGAATCTGCTCCAACACCGCTTTTGTAGCAGGGAACGTCGCCCCCCAGATGAACGTTGTCAGCAGGAGCGCGAGTCGTGGCATGGATGGAAGTAGTGCTGCGTTTTGAGTGATGAGTCCTGAGTGTTCTGGCGAAGTCGGAGCAACCGAGCCGTCCTCAACTCAGCACCCAGAACTCAGAACTTCGTCGTTATGCCTTGCACAGCGAGCAACGACGCTGTTCCGTCGTTCCGGCCTGCTCCATCGCCGCTAACGCTCGCGTCTTATCCGGGTAATCGAACCACCCGCCTTCCCAGAAATCGCTTGAGGAACCGATCGATGTCGACGGCACTTCTGAGCAGCGATCCTTATGGAGGGTAACCCGGTCGATTGAACGCGCGATGTGAATCCAATAGCTCACAGACACAGCCCCCACGGACAGACCAGGCACAGCCATTCTCTCGCGATGGCATGGCTGAACACAACCATACCCACCACGACTCGCGATCGGACTCTGCATCAATCTATTAGGATGAAGTCTCTTCGCCGATTGAGAGGGGTCGATGCGGCTTAGGGCAGGAGTTGCCACTCATCCTTCTCGATGAAGACCTTGACACCCGTCTCAAGCTTCTTAATGTCGTCCTTGTCGAACAGCTTCATATATCGTTCGATCCGATCCGGATCATCAATCCGTTCTTCCTGCATCATTCCACTGACACTCTTGTATTTCCGAATCAACAGAGACATCGAAATCCTCCTCCAAGCCACTAGAAGTCCTATGAATGAGATGTGTAGAATAAGGTAAAGCTCAATGGTCGGTCAAGTACGCGCTCTCGCGCAATGGGGTTTTCGTCACGCGTCATAAGGACACGACACATGCCGATCTACGAATATCGTTGTGGGCAATGCGAAAAACACTTCGATGCCACACAAACCGTTCATGCCAGGGTGGAAGACACCGTGTGCCCTCACTGCCAAACCCAGAACGCCACACGGCTACTGTCTGCATGCACGACACAGGTCAAGGGAACCCGCAAACCCGGGTTTGCCGAAATGAAAGCCTACAGTATGTTAGACGAGCGAATGGACAAGTTCGCCAAACTGCCTCCAATCATGGGTAAACGCGCCGCCCCCGATACCGCTCCCTCTTCCGATCCCTCGACCGGCGGCGCAACGGAGCATTAACAGGATGCTGAAAAAGCCGCTCTTTCGACTTTGTGAGCATCCTGAGACTATGTCGGCCTCACCCTAACATCCACCCATGCCTCGGGAGATCGTATGATCGCGAGACTCATGCTCTCGCTAAGTCTCAGTTTTCTGCTCAGCTGTGGAGCAGCCCTCGATGCCCTTGCAGGCGTCGCGGGAAGCCTGACCATCGCCGGCAATGGGCCCGAACTGACAATCATCGAACCCCTCGCTCGGGCCTTTGAAAAAGCCAACCCGAGCGCCTATCTCGATATCGTGTGGGATTCCAACTCGAAACCAGCTGAAATGGTGATATCGGGCCAGGCTCAGATCGCCGTCACCGGAACTGAAGCACCAGATCTGTCCTCGACGCCCATCGCATGGGATGGAATTGGCATTCTTGTCCATCTGTCCAATTTCACGAAGGATATCACGAAGCAACAAGTGGCCGAGATTTTCTCTGGCAAGATCACCCTGTGGTCAGAAGTCGGTGGACCCGAGACGAAAATCTTGCTCATCGACAGGCCTCGCAACCAGAATATTCGCGATACGTTTGAATCACAACTCGGTATCACCGGCAAGATCGCCGGCTCCGCCAAGGTGATTGGGTTCGATGACCAGGTCGTGAAGACCGTCGTAGGTACACTTCCCCCTCTGTCTGCAATCACCTACTTGTCCCTGGGCCAAGGATTATCTGTGGTCTCAGCTGGCGTCCCTGTGAGACTCTTGCCTATCGACAAGATTGAACCGGAGGGTCCCACCGTCAAAGACGGCCGCTACCCGCTCCGACGGCCGGTTCTTCTCTTGTCCAAAAATGATTCACATCCCCTGGTTGAGGCATTCACCCAGTTTGCCTTGTCTCCAGCGGGTCAACAGCTCATTGCTGAGACGTATATACCGATCAAAGACAAATAATCATGTATTGCAGCGATTGAAGGAGGCCCCATGAAGACGCGGCGATCATCTTGGTTCTTGTTGTTGGGAGTTATCGGACTCACGGTGTTACCCAGCATCCCCTCCTTCGCAGAGGACCCGGGCGCGATAGTGGACGGCGCCGGATTCACCCTCTACGATACTGAATCGATCAAAGGATCCGACGCAGAGAAAGTCGAACGGGACCCCGTCTGTGACCGGAACAAGCGCCCACGGATCGCCAAAGTCGAGCCGGACGAAGCCAAACCAGGCGATAAAGTCGTCATTACCGGCGAGCATTTCGGCACAAAGGAGTGTTTTCATACTGTCACGTTCAGTGCAGCCTCAAGCACACCTGTGAATTTCACTTTCATGAGCGATTCAGCAATTGAAGCAACCGTGCCGGATGCGAAAGCAGGGATGTCCTTCGTGATCATTGTCGCAGGTGGCGGTAGCGCCCAGTCAAAACCTGTTTTGATTAAGTCTAAGTAGGACTCACCCACGAGAGAAAGGCATCCTGGCTTTCTCAGGTTTTCTCTCCAGTCAACTCTCCCAGATCGAACGTGTTCTGCCCCTGCTTCCCTCGACAAGACTCCTGATCCTATGCTAGCGTACGCGGTCATTTTCGCCCGATAACTCTCGCAGAGTTTTGAACGATTTAGGGAACGTGGGACTGGTATGTTCAAAAAAATTCTGGTGGCAAACCGCGGTGAAATTGCCATGCGGATTATCCGCGCCTGCCGCGAATTAAATATCGCCACTGTCGCCATCTACTCCGAATCCGACTCCACCGGGATCTACGTCAAGAAAGCTGACGAAGCCTACATGGTTGGCCCTGGGCCGATTAAAGGCTTTCTGGACAGCCAACAGATCGTCAACCTTGCACTACGGATTGGCGCCGACGCGATCCACCCAGGCTATGGATTTCTCTCAGAAAACTCAGAATTTGCACAGCTGTGCCACACCTCCGGCATTACCTTCATCGGCCCATCGCCTCAAGCCATCGACTTGATGGGCAGTAAGGTGAAAGCCCGCGAACTGGCCAAACGAGTCGGCATCCCAATTGTTCCAGGTACCGAAGGCGGCATCACCGACTTCAAGGACGCGCTATCCTTCGCCCAAAAAACCGGATACCCCGTCATCATTAAAGCCAGCGCCGGGGGGGGAGGGCGCGGTCTCCGGGTGGTGCGATCGGAAGCCGAACTTCGCGAGAACATGGCGGTGGCGTCACGGGAGGCTCAGGCTTCCTTCGGCGACGGAAGCATCTTTATTGAAAAGTATATCGAACGACCGCATCATATTGAGTTCCAGATCCTCGCCGACCGGCATGGCCACATCATTCACCTGGGCGAGCGCGATTGCTCGATTCAGCGCCGGCATCAAAAGCTCATCGAGATCGCCCCATCCTTGATTCTTACGCCATCTCTTCGTGCCGAGATGGGTGAAGCAGCCATCGCCATCGCCAAAGCGGTCGATTATGACAATGCCGGAACCGTCGAGTTCCTCCTCGATCAGGACAACCGCTATTACTTCATGGAGATGAACCCCCGCCTCCAAGTCGAGCATACGGTGACCGAGCAGATCACCGCGATCGATATTGTGCGCAACCAGATCGCCATTGCAGCCGGCATGCCTCTCGACATCACACAGCAGGCAGTCACGCTCCAAGGCCACTCCATCCAATGCCGTATCGACGCCGAAGACCCGAAGAACAACTTCAGGCCTTGCACCGGCACCATTACAGCCTATCTCTCGCCTGGCGGGATCGGGGTCCGCATTGACGGAGCGGTGTATAAGGACTACACGGTGCCGCCCTACTACGACGCCCTCTTGGCCAAGCTTA
>JBGTMB010000285.1:0-40444 GCA_041743755.1 Nitrospiraceae bacterium
GTGAAGCTCAAAGACACGGTGCGAAGCTTCAAGGAAATTCTCGACGGCAAGTACGACCATCTCCCAGAACAGGCGTTCTACATGGTCGGCCCCATTGAGGAAGTGATTGCGAAGGCGGAAAAGATGGGAGTGAAAGTCTAAAAGAGCGTCAGGGGTAAGGCGTGAGGGGTAAGGGGTTTCAAGATTGAATCCTTCGCCTGACGCCTCACATTTCACGCCTCACGAGGAATTATGGCAGGAACGTTCTTATTAGAAGTGGTGACGCCGGAGAAGTTGCTCTTGAGCCAGCAGGTGGATGAGGTTATTGCCCCAGGCTCAGAGGGTGAGTTCGGTGTGTTGCCGGGACACTGTCATTTCCTTTCTATGTTACGCATCGGTGAGCTGCGCTATCGCGTCGGTGACGTGACCAACCACATGGCGATCCTCTGGGGCTATGCGGAAGTCACACCCACCAAAGTGACGATCATGGCCGAGATCGCAGAAAAGGCCGAAGATATCGACGTAGGCCGCGCCCAAGCTGCCGTTGAGAAAGCTGAGGAACAACTCAAGGCCGGCGGCCTGCCGTCCGAGGTCAAAGACGCTGAGATCAGTCTCGAAAAAGCCCGCCTCAGAAAAAAGATCGCCGACCGCGCCCGCAAGACCGGCCACGCATAATTCTCGCACCCTCTACTACAAACGCCCAGCATGTCGAATGACGCCCTGCTGACTCTTAGACCCAGGAGTCTGCGGAAAAGCTGTGTGGCCGGTAGAAATTCAATGGTCCGCACATTTAAGGGCAACAGGTGAACCGCGCGCAGGATGCTCAAAAAGGCCGTCCAGCAAGGCCGCAACGAGCGAGTAACGATAGCACTTCCGAGCTTGCTCGTTGATGTTTCCCCAGGATGGCCCGGATGAGTCCTCCATTGCGCGCGTCCAACGAGGGTCTTCCGAGACCGCGCGTTGCGCGAGCACAGAGGGCTTGCCGGGTCATTCTTCCCCTGCTGGCGGACTTTTTCAGCATCCTGCTAGAGCAAAGAAGGGAATGGGCGAGAGCATGACGGGCAGAGTCACGCCATGATCCCGGTACCTCTTGCTGCATAGTCAGCCATCACGGCAGCAGCCGCCTTCCGGCCAGACAGCAACGCCCCATCAAATGTTCCGGACTCCCGATGTACTCGTGCAACGCACGTCCTGGGAAGGCCCTCGTTGCACACGCGCAGCGGAGGAGCTGTCAACCCCCATCCTTAAAAAGTGAACAAGCGAGCTTGGGAAAATCATCTGCAACCTCCTCGACGGCAGCAGTAAGACCAACACGGGTGCCATTTCTAAGGAGTGAACGTATGCGCGCGTGGCAGGAACATTTACTCCTGGTTTCTGAAAGAAACAGGGTCGGTTATCAGCACCATCTATCAGTGGCTACAAGGAGACAAGCGAGATCGAGTATGCCGACGATACCGCTCTAGACCACATGGCGGTGATGGATGAAAACGAACGTCCGGTCGAGCTACACTTAATGAAGAACTGATATTATAACGTCAAGGATTATGCTGGCGTACTACATCGAGAACGCAACTTGTGGTGTACTGAATTTTGAGGGAGCCCCTTATCCCGCACCCTAGATTAGGAGGTGCCTTATGGATCTATTTGTTAAGACTAGATGGGACATGGAGGCTGAAGTCAAGAAATCGTACAAGTGGGTCGTGTTAACCGCCCTCGTCGGTCTCGTGTTGATGACGTTTTATGTCATGCTCACGTGAGCCGTGGAATGTTAATCAGCCTGCAGTCCGGTTAGCCTCAGTAGACCGGTCGCTTTGCCCTTCGCTCCAGCATAGGAGTTGTTTTTCAATTGGCATAGTTCCAGGAAAACGAGCCTGGAAGTTTTATAACGTCTCGCCCCCACCGAAAACAGCAACAAGAGATACGGAAAAACCATTCCAATACTATTTTCCTCTCCTCTATTTCCCGACCCTGCTCTGAACGCTCCCGAAGGGCCTGTTCTGCTGGCCCTGAGCTCTGTCGAAAGGGAGCTTCGCCGAAGGGTAATCGCCGCAGCTCATTCCGTAATCACGGAGGACGTTGCAGTAGTTCCAGAATTTTTGAACGATGACTGAAGGGCTCATTGCGCGCGGCCTGAGTGAGGAAGTCGCTTACCTGCTAAAGTCTGTGGAGAAAGTTGTAGGACTTTGCTTCTAAGGTCCTCTCGAACCATCCGGTCTTTGCAATGGATACATTTCATAATGAGCCTACACCGGTCATGCATACCCGCATTCAATCCCAAGTTTTCGTCACGCAGGCTGATAGTGCAGTACGAGCAGTTGGCTGGATTTTAGCGGAAGCATGGCGTAGGTTCGGCCGTCATTGTCCACAAACTCCACCTCAAACACACCCGGACCAAGCGATTCCACCACAGTCCCCACTTGTCCTCGCAGCAAGCTGCGATCAGGGACATCTTCGGTCAGAGCCACCACATCGAGCACACGAATCTCTTTGTTCATAATGGATGCTCCATGCTAAAGAACATAACACGAGGCGAATCTTGGGAAGTCCTCACCGTAACGGATGATCCACAAGCTCCGCACAGTCGCCACCCCACCCAAGCCTTGTACAGGAAAGTCTAACGCATACCGCTGTCCATAGTCATCTGCACCGAGAAAACTGGCATCTTCCCTCAGGACTGCCTCCAAGAGCCTGCGCTGCACATCTTCTGCCTGCTCCGCTGTCCACCCCAACGCGCTCCTAAAGACACGAGCTTTATGCTGGCCACGAGGATGTTCAATATTGAGACAGTAGTGGCGGAGCTTGCGCACATCTACAACTGCCCGCTCGGCATTCGGAAACTTCATACTAATCGTTCATCCGCTCTATTTCAGTGCCTTCCGTTCCAATGTGCGGCTCTTCGCCAACTCCTCGACGCCTGTCCTGAGCGCCATCGAAGGGCCTGTCCTGAGATTAGCCGAAAGGTAGTCGCCATAGCACATCCCGTCGTCGCGGAGGACGTTGCAGTAGTTCTAGAGATTTTGAACGATTTGGGATGAGGTATCAGACATGCCCGGATTTCACTTCTTGCTAATGGTGATGGTTTTAATTTTGTTCGTGAGAGCGCCTATCAGGGCATCAAAAGAAGAACGTTTGTGGGGATTAAGGGCACCAGCAGGGTTAGCTTGTACTAACTCGGCAACATCAGCTTTTACTTTTGCCTCGACCTGATCGCTCCATTGCTTCCCCTGGTGCCGGAACGTCTCACGCAATCGGTCTGTCCACTTTGCAGTCCCCTTGAATTTTGGCGATGCAGTTGAAACACCATACTTGTGCTGTAGCATAGGAGCGTAAAGCGCCTCATCGTACCAGTCCTCAATTTCAGACTCCTTCATGCCTGCACAAATGGTAAACGTAGAATCCGCCCCTGTAAGCAACCCATTAAGCTCTGCATTCTTTACCGACTCTGCGCCACACTTATCATTGTCCAAGAGGCAGTGAGCGGAGCACATTGCTTCCCGCACTTGAGATAGCTTGTAGGAGAGATTAGACCCGCCCATGAGAGAGTCAAATCCTAAAGCTCCCTGAGTTATTGCTGAATCTAGATCCGTAGAGTAATGCTTCAACAAAGGCTCAAGTGCACGTCTGTCTTCGTCCCCTTCCACCAAAAGAACAAGTTCAGCGTGCTGCAAATTGTCGGCGGCACGCACACCCAAAATATCTCGAATTTGTTTAACATTCTTAGCAGGAGCCGCCTTGTTTTTGTGCACCAAAATATTAGACTTAATACTGGCCCTATTAACGAAAAGTGGACAATGTGTGGTCATGATCACTTGATTCTTATTTGCGATCTCAGACAGCACCGTTCTTAGCTGATGGATGGCACTGGGATGCAAATGAGACTCAGGCTCTTCGATGGCTAGGATGAGGTTTCGGCCAGAAGCTCCGGCCTCTGACGAATGTCGCATAAGACTGAGAGCAGCAAGGCTCTGTACACCATCGCCCTTATGCGCAAGAAGAGTAGGCGTACCATCATCAACTACAATCTCGCACGACCTTCGGAGGGCACGATATCTATCCTCTTGTGAAATCGTAACTCGTACTTTCTTTACGTTGGGCAAGAACTCCCGAAGAGTTTCTTCAAGGCTCTTGGAAATTTGATCGAGAACAGGAGCCTGAGCTTTTGCCACCTCTGCAAGGGCTTTCTGGAAGGCTTCGTTCTCTTCAACGGCAGATAGTTCCTTCTCGACGATTTCATTCACCACTTGATGCGCTGAGGATGCAGTCCGAACAGCTGGAATATGATTAATGTCAATGCGCCTTGCAACAAACCGAGCTATGTCTTCAGCTTTCCGAGTCAGAGCAGCCGCTCCAGGTCCCTTCTTTAGAACTCGAAAACCTGGTTCTTTTTGACCCAACGTTAACTGAATTGGCAGCGTTCCATTCAGCGCACTCTTAACCTCGGCAGTGAATTCATCGATCTCGTTATCTGTCAGTTCAAACTCAAGATTGAAGATCGACTCTCCGTTCGGATTCTTTTCTTGCAGTGTGATTGGGAAGTCCTTCTTCCAATCATATGCATTACTCATATAGGCAGATCGTAACCTCCCCCGCATGATTCGAATCCTACTAAGATTACTTAACACGCCCAGAGCCGCTACAAGGGCGCGGAAGATATTTGACTTTCCTTCGTTGTTGGGGCCTATGAGAACGGTAGATTGACCAATTGGCAACCTATAGGCTGCCTTAATGCTTCGATAATTAGTTACAGAAAATGATACGAGCTTCATTCTGAGCAATCCTCAAGAGAAGAAATGTTTATTGTTACACCGCTATCAAAATCGCACAGATCACTTATTTCCGAGCAAAATAGCCTACCAAAGAATGCTTGTTGAAGAATTGCTTGCCGAAGGCGATCGGCGCGGGTGAGGTTAGCTTGAACAGCGGTTTCAAGTTCCTCGATGACAGAAAGGCGGCGTTCGACTTCGGCCACGATAGCACGCTGCTCTTCAAGGCTTGGAAGTGCAGAAGCTATCTGGCGAATATTCTCCTGCCCAATGTTGCGCATCGACTCTTGCTTGCCCGTGGAGAAAGGCTGGATCTCCTTGCCTTCAATGTCAGGTCGAAAGTTTGTAAGGACCACGCCCCTCCCTGCCCTAAGATTTGCGCTCTTGTAGTCCTGAACCCTCCAGCCAGCCTGCTCAAGTGCCTGGTCGATGTGCTCGCGCGCTTGATCTTCGGGGGTGGGCATGGGGCGAAGAATACCCCTTTCCCCTAGAGAAATCACTCCGCCGGTTTGGGGAAGTTCTGAGTGATGAGTTCTGGGTTCTGAGTTGTCTGGCCCACTATGAGATGTGGGAAACGGACTGAGTAAGTCTTTCTGGTCTTCTGGTCTGTGGGGAAGAAGGCGACGGGAAAAGTTGGGATGGCCTATCTGGTTCGTCTGGTGTGGAGAGCGGACAGACTCCATGAACCAGATGAACAATCGCGACATGCAGAGGCTTGTCGAGAGTAGAATCTTAGATCTGGCAACAGCTTCATCAGAGAGGCATGGGCGATGCTCGTGACGCCTGAGGCAAAACGTCGGAATCTTAGACAGGCGCTCATTGCGTCTGGCCTGGTCGCCTGGGCTACGGCGTTATTGGGCTGGGCCTTCCCTCTTCTGTGGATCCTCTTGGGACTGAGTCCGTTCACGTACTGGTGGGTACGGCGACGATGTCACCGGCGGGTGACAGTGATGCGGCAGCCGTTCCCAGACCGTTGGGAGCAGATTCTTCGCGAGCAGGTCGCATTCTTCTTGGCCCTTGACGATGCGGGGAAGGCGCGGTTCCGGCAACTGGTGCAGATCTTTCTGGACGAGGTGCGGATCACTGGCATTCGCACGGAAGTGGACGCGACGATTCGGGTGCTGGTGGCAGCGAGTGCGGCGATCCCTATCTTCGGGTTCCATGACTGGGAATACCGCCGGCTCCGTGAGGTGCGGATTTATCCGGACTCGTTCGACGATGCTTATCAAAGCACGGGCGGGTCCGACGAACATATTCTAGGCATGGTGGGGCTCAATCATTTGAGCGGGGTGATGATTCTCTCCAAGCCGGCGCTCCTCGCGGGATTCGCCGATGAATCGGGCCATCACAATGTGGGGGTCCATGAGTTTGCGCACTTGTTCGAGAAGGAAGCAAGCGAGTATGGGCTCCCGCCCGAGGTACCCTGGAGGGTGGTTCGACAATGGGTGGGGTATGTGGCACGGGAACTGGCGCGTCCACCGCACCATGGCGATCACATCAATCCCTATGCCTACACGAATGAACATGAATTCTTCGCGGTGCTGGCCGAGTATTTCTTCACGTCGCCCGAACTCTTGAAACGTCGAGACCCGACCCTGTACGCGATGCTGCGAAAACTCTTTCACCAGGACACGGAATCGCTATTCTCCTCGATGCCCGGGCGCGGCCAGACTGTCGGTCGCAACGAACCCTGTCCTTGCAGCAGCGGTAAGCTCTACAAACACTGTTGTCTTGCGGTGAACGCGACGAACGGATAGTCCGTGGAAGCCAAAGAGCTTATAGCGGATGGCAGGAACGACGAAAGACAGGGAACGCTACTTGACTTGCAGGTCGTGGAGCTGATCGATGAAGCGCTGGAGCTTGGTCACGGCGTGGCGGCGCTGGTCGGCGGTGACTTGCTGATCGATGGCGAGAGCCATAGTTTTGATGGCAGCGCGCATCTGGCGGACGGCGTCTTGATAGGCTTGGGGAGCGGTGTGGTCTTGATAGACGAACATGGTGCGTAGCTCCCCGGCGATGCGCTCGGGCGTGCGGGACTGATGAAGGAGTGCAAGGAGTTCCTGCTGTCGCTGTTGTTGGTACGCGACCCAGGCCTGTTGGCTGTCGGGAAGCGCGAGGCTCCATTCGCGAATCTGAGCCTCTTGGTCTTTGGACAGAGACCCTAGCCAATCTTCGAGCCAGCCGAGGGTGGCATCGGCCCGCTTCTTGAGCCGCTCCGGCGCGGGATCTTGCACAAGGCGCGCGGCTTTCTCGTGGTCTTTCTGCAAGGCTGCTTCAAGGATGCGCACTTGGCGAGAATCGACGGAGGAGAGCAAGGCCCCGCCGTCGGCAACGACCCGGTCGAAGAGG
This sequence comes from Nitrospiraceae bacterium, assembly GCA_041743755.1. Classification (GTDB taxonomy): domain Bacteria; phylum Nitrospirota; class Nitrospiria; order Nitrospirales; family Nitrospiraceae; genus Palsa-1315. The sequence continues at coordinate 7,092 of JBGTMB010000285.1, forward strand.
TCGGCGCGAAAGCGATCGAAGGTCGCATAGGCCCAGTCGATATCCTGGCTGGTGAGCCCTCGTTCGAATCGTTGCCGGACCTGAACGAGGAAGGCTTCGTACTGAGGAATGGCTTCGTGACGGTGCCGCGCCAGCAACGGCGTGAGTCGCTCGGCCACGTCGTGGCGCTGATCTGCGGTGAGATCGAAATAGTGATCGACTTGCCAGAGAATGATCCAGTCGGCATAGCGATAGAACGAAAGACTCGAGCAGCCAGCGAGGAGGATGAGCAGTCCGGCGGCACACCACGTCCACAGGTGATGCCGCACTACCCATCTCATCTCTTCTGGCGCGAGGTACGTCATGGTGCGTGCTGTTATGTTCTCAAGAGTTCGGCGGTGAATCAAGGGACGAAGGGGGCGAGAAGAGCGCGACTGACGGGAACGCCGACTCCGGGCTGGCTGGTCTATTCGGTCTGTCTTGTTGTACGAACAACCGCTGTCAGATCGAGGATGACACATTCGAGGAGAGCGCCGCGCAATTACCGCTCTAACTCGCGCTTGCCCCACTGTTCACGAACAGCTATGCGAAGGGAACACTCACCCTCCGCGGCAATCTTGACTGGCTCAGGATGATCAGATGCGGGTCCAAAAGCCATTGTCGCACCAGCGGCGCGACTGTCTTATTCATGCGACTGGAAGACGTTGAGGATTTTTATGGCAGAGAACGATGCAGAGAGTCGCGGATCGTTCCCTGCAATAGAACGGTCAATGTCGGACAGACTCTTCGCTAGAAAAGGACCGATTGCCAGAGTGACGCAAACCAATTCTTGAAAAAGGTCAACCAATCCTCTTCGACTGGTTCTGGCGGCTGAATGCGGGCCGGAGGCTTCGGAGTAACCACGGGCTGATTGACGGGTGCTGCCGCTGTCATCACGGTCGGCTTCTGAGCAGGCTCGTTTGAAACCGGAGTTTGTGCTGAAGGAGCAACGGCTGTTTTAACAGGTTCGTTGGTGACTGCGGCAGATTGAGTGATTGTTGATGCTTGGAGTTCTTCTCTCGATCGCAGTTGTGACGTATAGTTGTCGACGGTCGACTGCAGAGTGACCTGCTCTTTGGTTGCACGCTTCAGTCCGTAGCGTAGGCTCTTCTGCTGAGCGGTCAGTTGCTGGATTGAGCGATTGAGTGTGGTCACCCGTGTGTGCGAGAGGGCACGCTCAGCGTTTATCTTTTTTTTCGCTTGCTGGAGCGCCGAGACGACGACCTCCCTTTGTTTTGCGAGGTCGCTTTGGCGTTCTTGGAGGACATTAAATTGCTGGGTGAGCCCCTGCACTTCTGTTCGGATGCTGTAGAGTTCGGCTTTTGTCGCTCCCAGGTCAGCGGTGGCACTATCGTAGGTGCCCCGCGTGACACAGGCGCCGGTGGTGAGCGTGATCAGACACAACATTCCAACTGCTGCAGTCGGAATCTTTTTGCCTTGCCTCATGATGTTGTCATCAGTGTAATCACTTAGCATGCTGCTCCTCTTATGACTCCGTCATTTGCTGACTTGTCAGGCACGGCACAAAGGGGACACGGCACAAAGGGGAAATATCAAACTTCATGCTAACCAGTATTATTTTTTATGGGAATGTGCAAGTAAAACGCCGATTCCTGCACAAGAGCGTAAGTCATCACAACACCGCATGAGGAGGACACGTTTCAACTTGACTAGGTTAGGGGGGTGAGGGCCACGGTTTGCGCATACTCCTCAGAATGGAGCGTCCTATTTGTTAACCGGTGACGCAACCGCAGTGAGATACCGTCGGAGAATGGCTTGTTCGATCCGTGAACGACCACGATCGGGCGCCGGAAATCGTAGCACCAACTGAATATGCCCCCCTTCGATGACTTGGATGGTAATGCGGGGCTCAGGCGATGGAGCTTCGAGCAAATTGGTCTGTTCTAACAACTTCATCTGTCGGCTGGCTTCACCCATAAACGAGGCACATTCTGCCTTTGCTGCATCAAGCAGGTACCGTTCAGCATTTCGCCAATCTTCAGTCTCCTTGAGGGGGATCGGAAGAATATAGAGCCCATATTCCTGGTCAGGATTCTCTTTGACCAAGGGATTCATAAACAGCAAGCTATTCGGAAACACGGTCGTGCGGCCGGTATAGAGATGCGATGCCTGGCCCGGTCCGATCTCAAGAAGCTTGGTCGCAAAGATGTCGTGGTCCAAGACGACACCGCGATGACCGGCGATCTGAATGCGATCGCCCACCGAGTAGACCTTCCCCCCCACCCGTAGCGCGGCTCCACTCCAACAGAGAATGAGCTCTTTCGTCGCCAGCACAAGCGCGGCTGCGACCGCTACGAGGGAGACGGCAAAGGCTTGAAGTTCATGCGCCCAGATAACGAGCAGCCCCACAAGCAGGATGAACACCATGCTATTGCGGACAGAGACCACCCATCGACGTTTCGCTTCCATCGAGAGGGTAGGATTTTTCGAGATTGCCCGGACGATCACCATCCGCACGATGAAGAGGAAGAACAGCAGGAGCAGCGAGGAAAACCCGTCGAGTAGAGCCGAACTGTCGATGTGCGGTAACCAGGCTGACATGGATTACCGCATCAGACCATTAAACTGTGACTCTTGCAAAATATTTCTTGATCCCGTATTGGGCGAGGGCGCCTCACACTCAGGATGTTGAGAGTAGCCTCCGTACGAATTTCTTGTTGGAGCGTTCGATTATTTGAGATGCGGTAACAGGCTCATGTTAATTGGCGTTAAGCGTATCGTGGGTTCCCGGCACACATTCTTCGCGTTTCCACTGCTTGAGGATCTTCTCTTCGTTGAAAACCAAGGTATAGCGGTAGCAATACAACATGGCCTTGGGGCCATCTACTATTGATGAGGCGGCCTGCTGCGCCTTGTCGGTAATGTGGGAAAAGCCCATCGAAGCCAATTCTTTGTCACTGATCGGAACACGATAGGTCCAGACCGTATCCCCTCCGAGAGCCGGCTTCTTCGCCGTATGGGGCGGCCCGAGCTTCTCCTCCACCTCATCTTGTGTGAGCCGATCCACACCACGTTTAAAATAACCGTCGCGCCACGGCCCCCCGCAAGCGAGCATCACCCCTGAGAGGATGAATACCCCAACCGTCAGCATATATTGATCTACCCGTCTCATGATTTAGGCGGGTCTTTGGTCTCTTGCATTCGCTTCACAGAACAATAGAGCGCGTACCCTTGGGCCAACATGCCGGTGACCAGCAAGCCCAGCGCCGTTTTCATCCACTGCGCTCCCGTGTCTTCCAGTCCATACATCCCTACGACGAACCCGAGCGCGATCGACACGATCCCCACAAATCGCGCGATCATCCCCTTCGTCCGCAAGTGATGAGACGCCGGATCATCGCGCATGGCCATCGTAGGGGTACGCTACACTGGAAGACGCAGCCGGTTCAACAGGTCATTGAGAAGATTCGTCCGGTCTCTTCCAGAGTCGCGATGCATGAACCAACCGACAGCCTCGAGGCACGAGAGGGGATAGCTGAGCGCACGCGTAAGAAGTCCCTCCCTTATGTGCCCAATCGTTCGACAATGGATTCTGCTGGATAGGTCACAATTTCCGCCAACGTGGGATGATAGTGCGGCATGCGTAACAGATCGGCTGCCGTCCCACGGTAATACATGACCGCGATCAATTCGTGAATCAATTCACCTGCCTCTGGGCCGACGATCTGCGCGCCAAGAATCTCACCGGTCTGAGGCGCCGCGAGCAACTTCACAAACCCCTGTGTCGCACCTAGACACAACGCTTTTCCGTGGTCGGCAAACGGATAGGAGGCTGCAAGATAAGGAATCTTGTCGGCTTTTGCGCGCACTTCATTCAGCCCCAACACCGCAACCTGTGGATCGGTAAAGACCACTTCCGTATCGAGGCGATGATCGATCGTTTTAGCAGGTTGATCTACTTGCGTGGCGTTGTACGAGGCAACTTCGCCCTGCTGGATGGCAAGATGCACAATGGGCGTGACATCGTTCACATCGCCCACGGCATAAATATGTGGCTGCGATGTACGCATAGCGCCGTCGACCACAATCCGTTCGCCGTCGACCCTCACGTCCGCCAGATCGAGCCGAAGCCCTTCGATGTTCGGCCGCCGACCTAAGGCCTGAAGAATCTCCTGGCCGACATAGCATCGCTCACGTCCGTCTTTCATTGCCCATACCGTCTTCCCTGCTGTGTCGCGCGTGACACGCAGTAACTGCGTGCCCGTCACGATTTCGATGCCCTCGTCAATCAAGGCAGCTTCGAGCGCACGCCCGACATCTTCATCCATCGCAGACAGGAGTGTGCGTCCTCGTTGAAGAATCGTGACTTTCGTCCCCAGTCGAGCGAAGAATTGCCCGATTTCTAGGGCAACCGCCCCACCACCCAGCACGATCAACGAGCCCGGTTGAGTGCGGAGATCCAGGATCGTGTCGCTGGTGAAATATCCAGCTTGGGCCAAGCCGGGAATCGGAACCTCACTGGGCCTCGACCCGGTGGCAATCATGAACGAGTCGGCCGACAGGATGGTGTCTCCGACGGCGATTTCGTGGGGCGAACGGAAAGCGGCTTGCGATTGATAGAGCGTGAGACTCGGATCCTGAAGCTGCTGAATCCGATACTCCGCAAACTCGCGAACCAACCGATCCTTACGATCCACGATCGCCGACAGATCGGCATGGACCGAAACCGGATAGAGCCCAAACTCTTTCGCCCGTCTGAGAAGGGCCGCGACCTCGGCAGAACGTAGGATCGCCTTTGTCGGCATGCAGCCACGCAGGATACAGAGACCCCCGAGCGGGCCCTGATCCACAATGGCCACGTCGGCACCGGCATCGCGCGCAGTCCGCGCCGCGGCATAACCGGCAGACCCACCGCCTATGACAACGACGTCATGCGCCTTCCGTAGAACAGCCTGACTCTGTGATTTCATCGTGCGTTCCCTTTATAGTATGACGTCAGGAGAGGAAGGATACACGATGGTACAACCTGGTCGCTATCGGCACTATAAAGGGCAAGAATATGAGGTGCTGGGAGTGGCCCGGCATTCAGAAACGGAGGAAGAGTATGTGGTCTATCGGGCGCTCTATGGCGCTCACGGGCTGTGGATCAGACCAACGGCGATGTTTCTCGAACCCGTAATCGTCGATGGTCATTCTTGCCCTCGGTTTCAGCTCCTTGCTGTCCCTTAGCCCCCACCAAGGCCCTTCATCTCGTTCCCGATCCTCATTCCCCACCTTTCCCCGGCGGTCGTTCAGTCCAAGCCGTCCGAGCTTAAGTACTTACCGCTATCCTCCGATAGAGACGGTACGAGGTCCGTCATGCCGATTATCCACGCAGTCAATGGCATCACCGAAATGCATCCTGTCCCAGCGGTGTCTCCACGCCTACCTGCCGCTCAGGTTATGGAGGCTGGTCGAGATGATCGCTCAAAGGGTGAGGAACACCAAACGGCTGACCCCGCAACACGCCTCGCTCAACAGGCGTACCAGCAACAGGTGCGGCAGGATCCTGCACCGAAACCGGCTCTCCTCGCACAGGATATCATGACCTCTCCCGTCACATGTTTGCCGTCCGACAGTACGCTGCTCGACGCATGGACCGTGATGCAACGCAAGGGGATTCACCATCTCCCCGTGACGTCGGTCCACGGCGCGCTGGTCGGAATGATTTCAAACGACGACCTGCTGCCCTACTCACATCAGTTGGAATCCGTCAATTCGACGGAACCCATCGCCGGACACAAGCTCGCAGGTATCATGAGCAGTCAGGTCTTGTCCGCCACTCCGATGACTGAGATCCGAGAGATCGCCCACGCCATGCTCGATGAACAGGTCAGTGCGATTCCGATCATCGACAACCTCCGTCACCCGATCGGCATTCTGACAACCAGCGACATTCTCCGTGCCATCGTCCACCGAAGCCCTCTCGATCTCCGGACATAATCAACCCCGATTTATCTTGCGGTCTTCCGTCTCCGAACGACCACGGGATTACCGACGCCTCGACAGACCGTGGCAGGCTCCTGAAAAAATCTGTGAGCACGCCTGACTTTAAATGGTGTGTCCCTCTTGGACAACAGGAACACACTTCTCAGGATGCTCAAAAGCCTGTCAGCAAGCCCGCAGCGAGCGAAGAGGCGAGGAGGTACCACCCGCACTTTGTGTGGCCGTTCGCCCCTAGAATGGATCTTGGCGAACGGAAAATACCCTCCAGTACTTCCGAGCCTCTGAGCGCCGAAAGAGCTCCGATGACGGACTTTGTCAGCATCCTGCTAGGTCAACCAGGTCCATTGTGAAAAGGTGGCAGCTTGCCCGACTCTCTGGCCCTTTGCATCCACGACATTCCAGATCAGAGCATTCTCGACGAGAAAGCGGCGTCCTGTTGAAGTAATTCTCACACCTCTGTAGGTATCGAGATAGCCGTTGGTTCTAGCTTGCTCCAACATCCATTCCCGTTCGGCTCGATTGATCGGCTCAGCCGTCAGCTGGGACGGTGTCTTGACAAGCTTATCCCAGGTCAGCTCCCATAGCCCCAATGCGACTTGATTCCCGTAATTGAGGAGCGGGTCCTCTTCCACCCCATGAGACACGACGACAAAAGGGGAATGGAAGAGCGCATGGGCCTGATAGTCTGGATTTCCTACTCGCTCAAGCAATTCACGCTTCGTCCAGTGATGAAAACTGCTGAGAAGCAGTTGCGACCATTCGACGATGGCAGGATTATTCCATATCTGAGAAGTCACGGCACAATCCTCCGTGGCAATCGCTGGGACAGGGCCTCGAACTCACCGACCACGCGATGTACCACGTCCGTTCGGTCAACACAAGAATATGGTAAGGACTCTTGTACAGACCATAGGGGGACTCTGTATAATGTGTTTCCTCTCGGAAGTACCCCCCGAGAGACACCGATCATTGAGGAATCGCCATGGCCGCTCAGACCCTCTTCGACAAAATCTGGGAATCCCACGTCGTCCGCTCAGAACCTGATGGGACCACCCTGCTCTATATCGATCGCCAGCTCGTCCACGAAGTCACGTCGCCGCAGGCCTTTGAAGGACTCAAGCTCTCGGGCCGTCGTCCTCGACGTCCCAGCGCCACGTTGGCGGTACCGGACCACAACGTCCCGACCACCGATCGGACACTGGGCATCGCCGATCCCCTCAGTGCGATACAGATTCGGACGCTGGAGGAGAATTGTCGAGACTTCGGTATTACCCTCTTTGGCATGAGCGACATCCGCCAAGGCGTCGTGCACGTCATCGGACCAGAACAAGGTTTCACTCTGCCAGGGACAACCATCGTGTGCGGAGATTCGCACACCTCGACACATGGAGCGTTTGGCGCATTAGCCTTCGGCATCGGCACGAGTGAAGTGGAGCATGTCTTGGCCACCCAGTGCTTGGTACAGAAGCGACCCAAGACCATGGAGATCCGCGTCGACGGGGTTTTGCCGAATCTCTGTTCTGCAAAGGATGTGATTCTGGCCATCATCGGAAAGATCGGGACAGCCGGCGGTACCGGTTATGTCATCGAGTACACGGGCTCGGCCATACGCGCCCTCAGCATGGAGGGCCGCATGACGCTCTGCAATATGTCGATCGAGGCCGGAGCCCGCGCCGGCATGGTCGCACCAGACGAGAAGACCATCGCCTACATCAAGGGACGACCGCTGGCGCCAACGGGCGAGCTGTTTGAGCAGGCCGCGCGAGCCTGGCAGCAGCTGACAACCGACATGAACGCCGGCTACGATGCGACGGTCGCGTTGAGGGCGGAAGATATCGCTCCGCAAGTGAGCTGGGGTACCAGCCCCGGCATGGTCATCGGCGTAAACGGGAAGGTCCCGGACCCGCACACGATGGCCGATGAGAACACCCGCAAGGCGACCGAGCAGGCGCTGGCATACATGGGCCTCACCGCGAACATGCCGATCACCGAGATCACGATCGACAAGGTCTTCATCGGCTCTTGCACGAATGCACGGATCGAGGATCTTCGCCTGGCCGCAAGCTTAGCAAAGGGAAAACATGTCGCGAAGACCGTTCACGCGATGGTCGTGCCCGGTTCCGGTCTCGTCAAGCAGCAGGCCGAAGAGGAAGGGCTCGACCAATTGTTCAAAGAAGCCGGATTTGAATGGCGGGAAGCCGGCTGCAGTATGTGCCTGGCGATGAATGCCGACATGCTTCAGCCCGGAGAGCGCTGCGCCTCGACCAGCAATCGAAACTTCGAAGGGCGCCAGGGGGCCGGCGGCCGGACCCATCTCGTGTCGCCGGCCATGGCAGTCGCAGCCGCCATCGAGGGACACTTCGTCGATATACGAACCTGGAGATAGAGGACCTATGCAACCCTTTACCACCATGACCGGTCTGGTCGCGCCGTTGGACCGGGTCAATGTCGATACCGATCAAATCATCCCGAAGCAATTTCTGAAGACGATCAAGCGAACCGGACTCCGCGAAGGACTGTTCTACGATTGGCGCAAGCAGAAGGATGGGTCTCAGGACCCGGCGTTTTTTTTAAATCAACCGCGCTTCCAAGGCGCAACGATTCTCCTGACGCGTGACAACTTCGGATGCGGATCATCGCGTGAGCACGCTCCCTGGGCGTTGCTTGACCAAGGATTTCGCTGCATCATTGCACCGAGCTTTGCCGACATCTTCTACAATAACTGCTTCCAAAACGGCATGTTGCCGGTGGTGCTGAAAGCCGACGAGGTCCTGGCCATGATGAACGACGTCTTGACGAAGCCCGGATACCAACTGACGGTGGACCTCGGAAACCAGTCAGTGACCACCCCGGATGGCACACGTTCCTACTTCGAGATCGATCCGTTCAGAAAAGATTGTTTGTATCGTGGTCTCGACGCCATCGGCTTGACCTTGCAATACGAAACCACCATCGCGGCCTACGAAACTCGACGAAAGGCCGAGGCTCCCTGGCTATTCACGGATCTTCGCGAGAACCGAGGGAGCGCGTAATGATCAAGGTGATTGTACTGGTCTTGTTCTTCATCGGCGCGGCCTATCTCCTCATCGCCTTCAACTACAGCTACTCCGATGGAAACAGAGCCGGCTATATTCAGAAATTTTCCAACAAGGGCTGGGTCTGCAAGACACACGAAGGGGAACTGGCCATGACAACAGTACCCGGCGTCGCCCCAGTCCTGTGGAGCTTTTCGGTCTCGGATCCGAAAGTGGCGTCACAACTCACGCAGATCGTGGGAAAACGGTTGGTCTTGCACTACAAAGAATATCGCTACATCCCCACCACGTGCTTCGGAGAGACCCCATACTTCGTCGATCGTGTCGAGGTCGCTGAGTAACCCGCTTGCCCTTCTGACTACTCAAGCCGTAATCGTCCACCTCGTTTGAACTGCTAAAACCTCAACGCTGATCCCTATTCATGCCGTCATGAACACACCAAGCTTGGACGCTGTGAGCCCAATTGATAAAGGTCGCACCGCCACCCAAACCGAAGTGCACGCCCCATGAGCCCTTGGGATCCTCGCCAGGTCTCGTCGACGACCAATAGACGGCCGATTGAATAGACAGAAACGGATGGCCAGGCGGAAGAGCCAGACTCGGAGGAGCGACAGAATAATCAACCAGACTGGCCAGCTCTTCCAGGGACGGCAACCGCCAATCTTTCTGACCTCCGACACTTTTCTCAGCGCATGTGCGTCGAGCGACACTCCATCTGGCGCTTGTCGTCTGCGGAGACTTTTCCCAAACCAAGCCGGTTTTTGTGTCTAACACCGCATCGTTCGCGAAAGCCGGCAGAATGACGAACCGTTGTGCCGCCGGCAGTGCGTGGTCTCGATTCTGAGTGACGCCCGGAAGATCTGCTGGTTTTCCTTGTTCGCCTGCTGTCGCCTCTGTACTGCCATATCCTGCCAAGAGGAGGCCGATAAGCGTCAGCGCGCCTCTCGTGACGGTGAGAACCCGCCGTCTCATCATCTCTCCCTCATGAGTCATGCGGGCCAGGAGTCTGTCCGGGTCACCATTCGTTGCGAGGCAAAGGAACTGCTGGTAAATCCGAGGCCGCAGGTTCGAAAATACCGGAAGCGTATTCGCTGGAATACGTTGAGGATTTTTTCGAGCTGAGAACGACGCAGATGCATGCAGATCATTTGCCGCAGTAGAATGGCATGCCTCGGACAGACTCCTACATCCACTTCTTTCGTTTGAAAAATCCCAGCATGGCAATTGCGATCGCCAACATCGCCCCCAATACAAGCGGGTAACCCCATTCCCATTTCAGCTCAGGCATGTGCTCAAAGTTCATCCCGTAGATACCGACGATGAAGGTCAACGGCATGAAAATCGTCGTGATAATCGTCAACACCTTCATGACCGAATTCGACCGATAGCTGATACTCGACAGATAGATATCGAGACCGGCCGAGACCATTTCGCGAAGCGTTTCGATCGTATCCACGATCTGGATCACATGATCGTAGACATCGCGGAAAAATATTTTCGTCGATTCATGCAAGAATGGGCACTCCGATCGCGAGAGATTATTCGCCGCTTCACGGAGCGGCCACACCGCTCGCCGTAGAAACATCAACTGCCGTTTGAGGGCATGAATTTTGTGCAACGTCTCCGGCTTGGGATCGCTGACCACCAGATCGTGAAGCTCTTCGATTTTTTCGCCTAACACCTCCAACACTTCGAAATAGTGATCGACAATGGCGTCGACCAACGCATGGAGCAGGTAGTCGGCCCCGGACTGCCGCAAGCGCCCCTTTCCCCCGCGTAGACGATCCCGGACCGATGTAAAGACATCCGCCCCGTTTTCCTGAAAAGACAGGACAAAGTTCGGTCCAAGGACCAGACTCACCTGCTCCACGACGATCTCCTGCTGATCGGTGACCGAGAGCATTTTCAGCACGAGGAACAAGCAGGTTTCATAGTCGTCGAGTTTCGGCCTCTGATCAGTGTTCGCAATGTCTTCAAGGAGCAGTGAGTGGAGGTGGAACTGCTTTCCCAACGATTCCAGGACCTCCACGTTATGGACGCCCCCGATGTCCACCCACGTAACGGACCCATCTGTCGGTGGCGTGAGCGCATTGGGTGACTGATCTAGGAATTCATCGCAGCGAGTGCCGGCATAATTGAAGGCTGCGATCGTCACCTTGGCCGGTTTTTTTCCGCCGATATGGACCAGCGTGCCGGGAGGGAGGCCTGTCTTTCTGGATCGTTTTTGGAGGAGCTTCATCGATGGACAACCTCGCAGTATCCCTTGCTTGTACGCAGGTTCTCCGCGATGGTCAAGAGGGCCGTCGCCACTGGCCGCCGGACGTCGCCTTTCCGCTTTGCCGATCCGGCGAGATCTGATACGCTCTCTCTTCTACGCTACGAGGCATTCAACTTGGAACGAGAACTCACAACCTTAGTCGAATCGATCTTGAAGGCCGGCACAAAGGTGCGTGAACTGGTCAAGGTCGGATTCGACGTGCAGACGAAATCAGACCGTTCGCCGGTCACCGCCGTGGATCACGAGGTCAACCGCATCCTGCACGAGATGCAAGAGAGGGCGTTTCCACTCGATGGTTGGCTCTCAGAAGAGTCTCCCGACGATCCGGCTCGACTCACCAGCCGACGCGTCTGGATTGTAGATCCGATCGACGGCACGAAGGCCCTCGTGAACCGGATACCGGAATTTTGCATCTCAGTCGCGTTGATAGAACAAGGCACACCGGTCGTCGCCGCCATCCTGAACCCTTCAACCGACGAACTCTTCACAGCTGTGCGCGGCGGCGGATTATTCTTGAACGGCACGCGTATCACTCCATCCCCCGCGTATAACACCACGCCCACTATCCTGGTCAATGCGTGGGAGTTCCGGATCGGCCGATGGTCAACACTTGCCGAGACCACTCGGTGCCGTCCGATGCATTCCATCGCCAATGCGCTGGCCCTAGTCGCTTCCGGCCGAGTCCGAGCAGCCTTGACCATCGAGCCACTCAATGAATGGGACCTCGCAGCAGGAGTCCTACTCATCGGAGAAAGTGGCGGCGGCGTCACCGACGCGGACGGAAAATCCTTTGTCTTCAATCAACCGACACCGAGGGTTCGGGGAGCCATCGCTGCCGCCGATAAGCACCTGCACGCCACCCTCCAGGCTCACGCCGGACGTGCCGGCTCAACATCAGATCGGGAACAAGCCGTTCCTTAGCGCATCATTCCCTCCATACACTCATTGCCGGCGCCTATGCCCACGTAGTCCTCAAGAATCTCGCCTCTTTTTTGATATTCGTTGAGAACGATCAAAATACTTCTATACTGACAGGAGTGAGAACAGGCGCTTTCTCTCTCCTACGTCTATTCGAATAGGAACCATGCAGAACCTGGCCCACCGAACCATCGAACCGCGTGCCTACGACCCCTTGATCCATGAAGGCTTCATCCGTCAGGCGGATCTGGTGAAAGCGGTTCAGGAGTCTCAGGGGGGACAGACCGATTTAGAAGGTGTGCTGATCAAAAAGTATCGAGTCCCGAAATCGGCGCTCGGCAAGACATTGAGTACGTTTTTCGATTGCCCCTATATTCCCTACGACGAACGGACCCTGGCAAACCCCCAACTCCTCAATAATCTCAGTCACGATTACCTTCGCAAGCATCACTGGCTCCCACTGAAGCAGCAGGGTGACATCCTGGATGTCCTCATCGACAACCCACATGATCTCAGTAGAGGTCATGACATCCAACGCGCCTTCCCTGGCCTGACGATTCGGTATGCCTTGGGCCTGCGGTGTGACATTGAGCGGTTCCTCAACGCCACGATCGGAGACACCGACAGCGGATCCATCTCGGACACACTGGGCGAGCTGGTCAACGACGCGCACCAGGAGCAGTTGGGCGACACCGACTCTGACGGGATTGACGAGAACGATTCTGCGATCGTTCGACTCGCGCACCAGATCATTGTCGAAGCCTACCGGCACGAAGCGTCCGATATCCATATCGAACCGTACTCGGATCGCAAGGAAACGGCCATTCGTTTTCGCGTGGATGGCACCTGTTCCACCTACATGCGGATTCCCGCGATCTATCGCCGAGCCTTGGTGTCCCGTATCAAGATCATGTCCAATCTGGATATTTCCGAACGCCGGACACCGCAGGACGGGAAAATCAGGTTCAAGCTGAACCAGAATAGAGAAATCGAGCTGCGCGTGGCGACCGTGCCCACTGCCGGGAACAATGAAGACGTGGTCATGCGATTGCTCTCAGCGAAGGAACCCCTCCCTCTCGATGCCATGGAATTTGCTCCAGCCACGCTCACGAAGCTGTTGGAAATCGTGGAGAAACCGCACGGCATGATCTTGTGCGTGGGCCCTACCGGATCCGGAAAGACCACAACTCTGCACGCCCTCCTCCGTCATCTCAACACAGACGAACGGAAAATCTGGACGGCGGAAGACCCTATCGAGATCACCCAGGAAGGCCTCCGGCAGGTGCAGGTTCATCCAAAAATCGGGTTTACCTTTGCCGCCGCTATGCGGTCATTCTTACGAGCCGACCCGGATATCATCATGATCGGTGAGATGCGGGACAAGGAAACTGCCGAAGTGGCTATCGAGGCCTCGCTGACTGGGCACTTAGTTTTGAGCACATTACACACGAACGGGGCGGTCGAGACGGTGGTCCGCCTCCTCGACTTGGGATGCGATCCCTTCAACTTCGCCGATGCCATGCAAGGAGTGCTCGCCAAACGCCTCTGCAAACGGATCTGCGTTAATTGTAAAGAGTCGTACCACCCAACAGTACAAGAGTACGATCGGTTGGCGCATGGATACGGTCAACAGGCGTGGGAAGCACTCGGAGTGGGCTATCGCGAAGATTTTCAGCTTTATCGAGGCCGCGGATGTGAGACCTGCAACCAGACCGGCCTCAAGGGTCGGGTCGCGATACACGAACTCTTATGCGGGTCTGAGGATTTGCGAAGCCTGATCCAGAATCACGCCAAAACGGCGGAGATGCAGGGTCTGGCCACGAAGGAAGGGATGGTAACACTTGTACAGGATGGAATTCTGAAAATACTCGCAGGCCTGACCACCTATGAACAAGTTCGAAGCGTCGCCATGAAATAGCCGCTCGAATCTCGGCCTGGCCCTCTCTGCTCAGGTCGTCGATTCCATCGCCTTAACGAATTTCTTTAACTGTTCACCCGCCTCAGGACGAATTTTAATAAACTCAACACCGAACCTCGCTGCCGAAACCCATCGGACCGCGGCCAGATCGATCTGGATCGGCTCCTCTCGCTCACGGAGATACATCGTCAATTGTAGATAGACTCCGGCGCCAGGGACGGTGTCCGACGTGATCGCGCAACCCTCCGCGGACACATTCAAGATCGTGCCCTCCTCGGAAAAACTGTCTCCGCTAAACGAGACAGGAAGTTGTACCGCAAAACGGGTATGCTTACGTCCCTCCATAACACTCCCTACCGATCATCGGCTATAGCGTGAGAAGCTCTTCATGGTGTCTACTTCTCCAATCATAGCGGCTGTTCACCCGCCCGTCGAGCTACAGGCGCAAATCAGGCTGAGCTCAAAACCAAGGCTGACGGAAGATGAGATTCATTCCTGTTCAGCGTTGACCTCAGCGTCAATCTTCGAGCCTGTTAGCCAAGCCTCGCAAGCCGCCGGCATGCGTCATCAATATCGGAGTCAATTTTCGCATAGCTGAATCGAATGAACCGCCTCCCGTCTGTCCCCGCAAAAAAGGCTTCCCCCGGTACGCCGGCCAAGCCGATTGTCTCGAGGAGGAACATCGCCCGCTCTTTTCCCGTTACGCCAGGCAGGCGCGACGCATCGGCCAGCACATAGTACGCACCCTGTGGAATCGAAGGCGTCAGACCGGCATGGGCCAAGGCCTGGCAGAACCGATCGCGTTTCCGCTGATAATCGCGTGCGAGCTCGTGATAGAACGAACCAGGAAGTTCCTGGATGCCCACCGCCACTCCCGCCTGTAACGGCGTCGGGGCACAGACATAGAGCAAGTCGTTCATGGCGCCAATCGCCTGTGCCCACCGCGCCGATGCGACACTGTAGCCGATGCGCCAGCCGGTGATACTAAATGTTTTAGAGTACCCGCCGACTGTGATCGTGCGGTCGGCCATGCCTGGCAGGGTCGCCATGCTCACATGTGTGCGACCGTCATACAGAAAGTATTCATAGATTTCGTCGGTGAACACGAACAGATCGTGTCGTTGTGCTATCACGGCAATACTCTCCAGTTCTTGCCGGCTAAACACTTTCCCCGAGGGATTGCCGGGCGAATTCACAATGATCGCCTTGGTTCGGGACGTGATCGCCCGCTCGACCTCGTCCGAGGAAAAGGTCCAGTCGGGAGCCCGCATCTTCACCGTCACCGGGACCGCCTCGACCGCCAATAGGGCACTGATGTGATACTGATAGTATGGCTCGAAAAGGATCACCTCGTCGCCGGGGCTGAGCAGCGCCAGACAAGCGCAATGAAAAGCCCCGGTGGCCCCCGCGCTGACCGTTATATCCGTTTCAGGATCAGCCGCGATGCCATTGTACTGTAGGAGCTTCTTGGCAATCGCCAGCCGCAGTTCGGGCAATCCATCGAATCGCGAATAGATATTCTTCCCGCCATCTATTGCCAGCGTGGCGGATCGTAGCACCACCGGTGGAACCGGCGTGTCGCAGACCCCTTGAGCCATGTTGAGACCCTTCGCCTGAACACAGGCATGGGTCATTGCTCGAATCTCCGAGTGCGCTAAGGCCGCCATTCGCTGATTGAGATCTCGGTCCATCGTCGTATCACTCATCACGCATTGCGTCTTTCTTGTCGCAAACTTACTCCAGATTGGTCAAGCCCTCTTTTTACACCCACATGATCCAGTAATTACGACGACCCGAATCCATCTCCGCTGCTGTAAGCAAATTCCTCGCCCTTTGGCCACACAAGCATGCCTGGACCGATCTGGTCAAAATCAGTCTACCTAAACAGATACCTTGCGCTTCTGACGCCCGCTTTCTGGCAACAATATGGGCCATAGCGCTTGCCATCGAGGCCTCGTTGACTGATTGGCACGGACATAGCGTTGGACAGGCCGCCAGAGTAGAGCACACAAGCCCGAGTATCTGGCGCATTCTGCCACGCCCATGGAAATCCAGGAGCTACAGCACCGACATTCACCCCTGATGGATGGAGCGTGAAGTTAGTATCAAGAAGTCCACGGTGGATCCTGCTATTCTGCCACTGGCCTACTTCAGCCGAGAGCCTTATATTTCTGAAACACTGTCCACACATCGTCACCAAAGGTGGTGTCGGATAGGCCCTAGGACTTTCGGGTCGATACTACGGGTCTTTTGGACGCTTGCTATCCCTGTAACCCAACGTCTAAAATCCAGCCTTCCTTACATATCAAGGCGTTGAAAGGTCAGCCCCATGAGTGGTTCCGAGTTACTTCTCGAGTATCTGACCAAATACTTTCCGATTCTGTTTTTTGTCATCATCGCGCTGACGTTCGGCTTGTGGTCGCTGATTATCAGTTATCTCGTTCATCCGAAATATCCGGAATCGGAGAAGCTCTCGACTTATGAGTGTGGATCGGAACCGTTTTCTGATGCTCGGATGCCCTTTCCGGTTCGGTATTATATTTTTGCGATGCTGTTCGTGATCTTTGACATCGAGGTCATCTTTCTCTATCCCTGGGCAGTGGTCTTTACTAAGATAGCGTTGATCGGGTTGATTGAAATGCTGGTGTTCATCGGATTGTTTTTGGTGGCCTATGTCTATGCGTGGCGGAAGGGAGCCCTGGAATGGGACTGATTCAACTTGGTCGTCATGACAAGGATGGCACATCCGACATCGTCACCACGACGGTGGAAAAAGCCGTCAACTGGGCTCGCAAGGGTTCGCTGTGGCCCATGACGTTTGGCCTGGCCTGCTGCGCAATCGAAATGATTGCCGCCGTCTCGTCACGGTACGATATGGACCGTTACGGCGCGGGGGTCTTCCGGGCCTCACCACGCCAGTCCGACCTCATGATTGTGGCCGGAACCGTCTGCCGACGAATGGCCCCTGTCATCCGAAAGCTATACGATCAGATGCCCGAACCGAAATATGTCATTGCGATGGGATCGTGCGCAACATCAGGGAATATCTACGATAGCTATAGCGTCGTCCAAGGTGTCGATCGCTTTGTGCCGGTCGATATCTATGTGCCAGGTTGCCCTCCAACACCGGAAGCGCTCTTCGACGGCATCCTCAAGTTACAAGAACGAATCATGCTGAAACGTGTGTTCCTCAAACAACCGGATCAAGTCAAGTCCAGTTTTAAAATATAGGTCACGATCGATGGTGTTGCAGGAACTAGCCAGCCGACTCCAAAATGATTTTTCCGCAGCCCTCGTCAGAACTGTTGAGTGGCGTGGGGAGCTTTCGGTCACCGTGATGCGAGATCGGCTCCATGAGGTTGCACAATTCCTTCGCAACGACCCGGCTATGGACTTCGACTATATCGTGCATGTGAGTTCGGTCGACTGGCCCGACGACGAAGAACGATTTGAAGTCGTGTATGAATTGTATTCGATCAGAAAACGCCATCAAATCAGGCTCAAGACCAGGGTGCCGGAGTCGGACTGCGTGGTGGATTCTCTGACGGACCTCTGGAAAGGCGCGAACTTCATGGAGCGCGAAGTCTACGACATGATGGGAATCCGCTTCCGGAACCATCCGGATCTCCGCCGGATTCTCTTGCCTGACGACTATACCGAAGGCTATCCCTTGCGAAAAGATTTTCCGCTTCGTGGCAAGGGCTGGCGTGACACATTCGAGTTCCTGGACGAAACGGCTCGGTAGGACAGACCATGGCCTTCGAAGATCAACGAACTACCGTCTATAAGATCGACCCGGCCCATCCGGAGAGCGAGAACCTTCCGACTCTGCGCACGGAGGAACTCCTGCTCAATATGGGCCCCCAGCATCCTGCTACCCACGGAGTGCTGAAAGTGATCCTCGAATTGGAAGGGGAACGCCTCGTCAAGTCTACCCCTGTCCTGGGTTATCTGCACCGCGGCGTGGAGAAACTTGCGGAAGACGGCACCTATCACCAATTTATCCCCCATACCGACCGGCTCGACTACGTCTGCGCGATGTATAACAACTTTGCCTACTGTCGCGCGGTCGAAAAACTCATGAATATTACCGTGCCGGACCGTGCAGAGTACCTGCGCACGATTGTGGCAGAGGTTCAACGGATCGTCGGCCATCAGTTCTGGCTTGGCACCCAGGCGCTCGACATCGGCGCGATGACCGTCTTTTTCTATTGTTTCCGTGATCGGGAAATTCTGATGGACTGGTTCGATGAACTCTGCGGCGCGCGCCTCACCACCAGTTGGTATCGCATTGGTGGTGTCGAGCGAGACTTCACGGCCTCGTTGCTTGATAAACTGAAGCAGTTTCTGGACTACTTTCCGCCAAAAATCGACGAGTACCAGGTATTCCTGGAGACAAACCGAATTTGGATCGGGCGGACCAAGGGGGTGGCCATCATCTCGGCGGAAGACGCCGTGAGTTTCGGACTGAGCGGGCCGACACTCCGCGGGTCAGGCGTCGACTATGATCTCCGTAAAGCCCAGTCTTATTCGGCCTATCCGAAATGCGAATTCAGTGTCCCGCTCGGCAAGAACGGCGACACCTACGATCGGTACTGGATCCGCGTCCTGGAGCTCTACGAGAGCGTAAAAATTATCCGACAATGCCTGGAGCAGATGCAGGATGGCCCCATTATGGCCGATGTGCCCAGCGTCACGTTGCCGCCGAAGCAACGGGTCTTTACGAACCTGGAATCGATGATCCAGCAATTCAAGCTTTTCTCGCAGGGCTTCGACGCCCCTCCCGGAGAAATCTATTGCGGGACCGAAGCGCACAAGGGGGAGCTGGGGTTTTACATCGTCAGCACGGGCGGCGGAAAACCCTACCGCTTGAAAATTCGCGCCCCCTCGTTTATTCACATGGGCGCATTCGACCATATGTCCAGAGGCTACATGATTTCCGATGCGGTCACGATCTTCGGAACCTACGACATTGTGATGGGGGAGTGCGACCGGTAGACGTGCAACGTGAGATCTGAAAAGTAAAAGGTAGTGCGCAATTTCGTTTTACGTTTTACTAAGGAAGAAACATGGGACTGAAGCCGGCAACCAATCCTGATGTGGAAGCGGTCACGATCGAACTCTCGATCGATGGGAAGTCCGTAACGGCAAAGAGCGGAGTCTCGCTCTACGATGTGATCTCAAGCACCGGCAAGATCATCCCGGCCATGTGCTACCACTATACCTTCGACCCCTTCGGTTCCTGCGGGATGTGTTTAGTCATGCAGGAAGGCAAGAAAGCGCCTGTCCGCTCCTGTACCGCTAAAGCGGCAGCCGGCATGATCATCAAAACCGAGGGGGACGACCTCTTTCAAGCCCGGAAGAAAGCAGTGGAAAAGCACCTCTCCGTCCATCCGCTCGACTGCCCGGTTTGCGACGCCGATGGCCATTGCGAACTCCAAGACATGGCCTTCCGGCACGGGGTCACGAACCTGGCGAATGCGAAACAGAAATTTATCCCGGAAGATACGCGCAGCCCGGTACTCGACTTTAATATGAACCGCTGTATTGCTTGCGCGGAATGCATCAATGTCTGCAAGGACGTGCTGATGATCGATGCCCTTCAGTTCATGAAGAAGGGCGGATTTAATCAAGTCGTGCCGAAAGGAGACCTCGCACTGTCCTGCGAGTTCTGCGGAGACTGCCTTGCGGTCTGCCCGGTCGGCGCCATTACGAACAAATTCTCCAAATACTTATATAAGCCGTGGCAGATGAAGAAAACCACGACGACGTGTAACTACTGCGGCGACGGTTGCCAGATGTACCTTGAGACCAAAGACGCGGAAGTCGTGCGCGTGACCTCGCCTCTCTCTTGGAAGAACAAATGGGGCGACCGGGCCGAGACTGCCAAAGGGCACGGCGGGATCTGTGTGCGAGGACGGTTTGGGTTCGAGTACATCGATAGCGCCGCACGCCTGAAGCAGCCGCTCCTTCGCAAAGGCAATCAACTGGTCGAAGCTCCCTGGCTCGAAACCATGCACCAGGTGGTGGATCGGTTCTCCGAAATCCGACGTAAGCACGGACCCGATGCAATAGCCGGTTTGATCACCGCGCGCTGCACCAACGAAGAGTTGTATCTTTTCCAAAAGCTCATGCGTGCAGGGTTCCAGACCAATCATCTCGACAGCAGCGCACGCTACGGCCATCTCAACTTCGTCCATGCCTCTCAACACGCCTTGGGGATTGGGCGAAGTCCGAACGACTGGGAAGACCTGACAAAAGCCAAAGCCGTGATACTCATCGGCTCCAACCTCACGGAGACAAACCCACTTACGGCCGTGCGCATCAAAGAAGCGATTCGCGTCTATAAAGCACAAGTGGTGGTGATCGACTCCGCTGTCACGAACATGGCCAAGCTCGCATCCCACCCGGTCCTGATCGCACCGGGAACGGAAGGACTAGTGATCGACGGACTTGTGAAGGCCGCCCTAGAGTTGGACCTGATCGACGAAACCAGCGTCAAGAAACATCCGCACGCTTTCGAAGCACTGAAGGCCGCCGTGGCCCACGTCTCATTGGAACAAGTGGCGGCCCAGACCCGCATGTCGGTCGAATCGCTGAAAGATACTGTGACCATCTTCGCCGAAGCGTCCCGTTCCATCATTCTCTGCGCTGAAGGCATCGTCCGTCGACCCGATGGATATCAGAATGTCTTGAAACTGATCGACCTCGCCTGGATCACCGGCAAGTTGGACCAACCAGGTTGCGGGGTGAATACGGTGACAGAAGAGCCGAACGAACAGGGTGCTGTAGACATGGGCGCCGCGCCGGAATTTCTTCCTGGGCAGGTCTCGTTCAACGATCAGACGGCTCGTGACCGCTTTGCAAAGGCCTGGGACGTCACGCTGCCTGCAGCCGGCTCCGGAGCGAATCTTGTTGAGATCCTCAAAGGCTGTAAGACTGGCCAGATCCGCGCGCTGTATGTGATCGGAGAAAATCCGCTCGCGACATTACCCGCGTCGATGGAAGTCCGCGCCGCGCTTGATCGGCTGGAATTACTTGTCGTCCAGGATCCGTTTCTGACCGAGACGGCACGGATGGCACATGCCGTGCTGCCGGCTTGCACCTTTGCGGAAAAAGACGGCACCTTTACCAATCTGGAAGGTCGAGTTCTGCGTGTCCGTGAGGCTATCGATCCGATCGGGGAAAGTTTGCCGGACTGGCACATTATGACGGCGCTGGCCAACGCACTGGGCTGTCAATGGGAATACGAATCCTCGAACGATATTCAAGCCGAGATTATGAAACTGCTGCCCGGATACTACAACCTCGGACAGCCACGCAAGGTAGTGCCGGCGGTAGACCGCTATCTCTCTAACGGGTACGCCTCCGATGTGGCGGCTCGCTATCGAGCGTCTGCTTCGTCAGACGCCAAGAACGATCGACCCTTCGCGTTATTGATGGGGCAAGTCTTGTATCATTCGGGCAAGCTGTCTACCGAAGCCATCGGACTGATCACGATCGCCCCCAATACCGGTCGGCTCAGGATGAATCCCCAAGATATGGAACGCCTCGCCGTGAGTGAAGGAACAACCGTGCGCCTCACGTCGGACCGAGGCTCGATGCAATTAGCGGTGCAATCCGATCACTCCATCGCCCCACAGACCTGCTTCTTCCCGGAACATTTCAATGAGCCGCCGGTGAAGGATTTGATGTCGGTCCATGTCGATCCGACGACCGGCGTGCCCACGTTCAAACAAACCCGCGTGACCATCGAAAAGGTATAAGAGAGAACAGGAAACGCCTATGCGTGTTGCCGCACTGACAAAGCAAATCCTCCAGGCCGCATTGTTCTACGAGATTTGGGACGCCATGAAGGTGACGTTCAAGCACATGTTCCACAAACCCATTACGTTCCAGTATCCACGAGAACAGCGAACGCTTCCCGACACCCACCGGGGGGCACTCGCGCTCTTACGCTACGACGATCACCAGGAACGCTGTGTCGGCTGTGACCTCTGCGAAGCAGCCTGCCCATCCCGCTGCATCAAGGTCATCAGCTTGGAAGATCCGGAGCGTCCGCTGCAGCGATATGCCAGCGAGTTTTACATCGACATCACCAAATGCGTCTTTTGCGGCTACTGTGTCGAAGCCTGTCCAGTCAACGCATTGGCGATGACGAAGATGTACGAGTTCTCGACCCACGACAAACGCACCTTGCTGTTCGACAAGAAAAGGCTGTACGAAATCGGCGAGCGTCATCTCGAGGACGCGAAAAAATATCTGTACGCGCACAATCAGGAAAAAAACGTTGAGGAAAGCCGGGAATATCGGTATTACTTCCCGCAATCGGTACTCAAGCCGACCCAACCACCACCCAAGCATCTGGGCTAAGCAATCGATGGTTTTAGTCTTTTTTGCCTATTTCGCACTGGCCAGTATTGCTGCGGGCGTCTTGACCGTCTCGCTCAAGCACCCGGTGCATTGCGGTCTGGCGCTCCTGGCCCTGTTAGTCCATGTTTCCGGACTCTTCATCCTCCTCAATGCCGAGTTCCTCTGGGCCGTACAGATCATCGTCTACGCCGGCGCAATCCTCGTCCTGTACCTCTTCGTCCTGATGCTCATGAACTTGAAGACCGACGACCGATATTTCCACTCCTCATACCTGTACTTTCTCGTTCCGGCAGCCATTGGATCGTTGTACGTATTGGCCCTCCTCGTCCGTTCACCCTTCGGCGGTGCAAAAGGCGACGCCACGACCGAGGCGATACTCGAGCACGGGGATACCCACGCCGTCGGAATCAAAATGTTCAGCGAGTATCTGTTGCAGTTCGAAATCGTCGGGGTGTTTCTGCTCGGCGCCGTCATCGGGGCGATCGTCCTGGCAAAAACACCGAAACAGGTCAGCAAAGAACGTAAGGTGTAAGGGGTCAGGCGTGAAGGGACGAGCGACAGCAGAAAAGACAAGAGTTCGCGCGCCGGACGCTTCACGAATCACAAGGCACGAGTCACTATGATTCCACTCAGCGCATATGTCGCCGTCAGTGCCGTGCTCTTTATCACCGGCCTACTCGGCGTGTTAATCAGACGGAACTTCATCATCGTGCTGATGTCTGTCGAGATCATGTTGAACGCGGCGAACATTAACCTCATCGCCTTTTCCCATTACCTGGAATCCATGGCAGGCCAACTGGTCGCCCTCTTTGTCATTGCCATTGCCGCCGGGGAAGCGGCGATTGGGCTCGCCATCATCATCGTCGTGTTCCGTGGAAAGATCTCCACAAACGTGGACGAGATGAATTTCTTAAAGTGGTAACGTGACCGATCTGCTCATCAAGCTCATTCCGCTGTTTCCCCTGCTGGCTGTGATCCTCAACGGGTTGCTCGGCAGGCGATATTCCCACGAGACCGCACACCGGCTTGCCTGGGGGTCGGTGGGACTGTCATTTCTCAGCACGATCGCTGTGTTTGTCGACGTCCTGCGGACCGGCAAGTCTTATGAAGTCATCGCCTATCAATGGATCTTCGGCGGAGACCTCACCATCAATCTCGCCTATCTCGTGGATCCTCTGACGTGCATCATGTTGCTCGTCGTGACGGGAGTCGGACTCCTGATTCACATCTACTCCGTCGGCTACATGCACGGAGAAAGCGGATTCACCCGATTCTTCACGTATATGAACCTCTTCATGGTCTCCATGTTGCTTCTCGTCATGGGGAACAACTATGTGGTGCTCTTCATCGGGTGGGAAGGAGTAGGACTCTGTTCCTATCTATTGATCGGCTACTACTACGACAAGGTCTCCGCCGCCAAAGCCGCCTCGAAAGCCTTTGTGGTGAACCGCATCGGCGACGCAGGATTCCTGCTGGCCATCTTCCTCATTTTTGTCAATTTCAAGACGCTCGACTATACGAAAGTCTTTGCCCAGATCGGCCTGCTCTCGCCGGAGATGGCCACGGCAATTGCGCTGTGCCTCCTCGTGGGGGCAGTGGGCAAATCAGCCCAGATTCCTCTCTATACCTGGCTCCCGGACGCGATGGAAGGTCCCACACCCGTCAGCGCGCTCATCCATGCGGCGACAATGGTAACGGCCGGGGTCTACATGATCGTGCGAAACCATGTCATTTTCGATTCATCGCCGACGGCCATGGCGATCGTTGGCACCATCGGTGGAATCACCGCATTGTTCGCCGCCACGATCGGGCTGGTGCAAACAGACATCAAGCGGGTCTTGGCCTATTCAACGGTGAGTCAACTCGGGTACATGTTTCTCGGGTGCGGGATCGGAGCCTATACGGCCGCCATCTTCCACCTTATGACCCATGCCTTCTTCAAGGCCCTCTTGTTCCTCACGGCCGGATCGGTCATCCACGCGCTCTCGGGTGAACAAGACATTCGAAAGATGGGTGGACTCAGTTCGAAGATCCCCTGGACTCATCGACTGTTTCTCATCGGCACCATCGCGATTGCAGGCATTCCTCCACTGGCAGGTTTCTGGAGCAAAGATGAAATTCTGGCCCATGCTTTCACGCATCACCACTATCTGCTGTACGGCATGGCGGCTCTCGGCGCGCTTTTGACCTCCTTCTACATGTTCCGCCTGATGTATCTGACCTTTTATGGCACATCCCGCATGGACCACCACACGGAAGAACATGTCCATGAGTCCCCGATGGTGATGGTGGGTCCGCTTATGGTGTTAGGCGTGCTGTCCATTCTCGGTGGGTTCCTGGGGTTTCCCCCTGAACAGGGCTGGCTCCATCAATTTCTTGAACCGGTCGCAGGTCTCGGAGGAGAGCATGCCGTGAGTACCGGACTCGTGCTGACGCTCATGATGGTGGCGACAGGCATTGCGTTGTTAGGCTGGGCCCTCGCGCACTATTTTTATAGCGTGAATCTCTCGGCGCCGGATCGCCTGGCGAAGCAATTCAAGGCTGCCTACACGACCCTGCTCAACAAGTACTACATCGATGAGCTCTATGACTTGATATGGGTGGAGCCGACCAAGACATTGGGGCGTTGGCTCGATTGGTTCGACCGCTTCGTGATCGACGGCCTCGTTCATGCCGTCGCGCAGTTGGCCGATTTGGTCGCAGCCGCTTCGACGTGGGCGGAAAAGTACGTGATTTACGGGGGTCTCAATGCAATCGGTTACGGCAACCATCTCGCCGCACGCCAATGGCGGCAGCTGCAGAGTGGGATGGTCCATCATTATGCCGCGGTCATTGTGGCAGGAATTTTCCTGTTGGCCGTCATTGTTCAACTCATCATGCAACTGTAGTGCGCTGACATGTTAGAAGAACTGGCATCAACGTTCCCGATTCTCACCTGTATTCTGTTTCTCCCCGTCATCGGGGCCGTCGTCCTGTGGCTGTTCGACGATGAGGACATGGTGAGAACGTCCGCGTTGACAGTTGCGCTCTTGGAGTTGGCCCTCTGTGTGTTCGTGCTCTTACGATTCATTCCCGAATCGGCTGCCATGCAGTTTTCCGAACACGTGCCGTGGATTCCCGCCCTCGGGGTCAGCTACCACCTCGCGGTGGATGGCATCAGTGTCCTTTTCGTCGGACTCACCGCATTCCTTACTGTCCTGATCATCATCTATTCGTGGGACACCGTCCGCCATCAAGTGAAGCTCTATATGATGGCGCTCCTCGCCCTTGAGACGACCACGATGGGGGTCTTCCTCTCCATCGACCTGATCCTCTTTTTTGTGTTCTGGGAACTGATGCTGATCCCCAGTTATTTTTTGATCAAACTTTGGGGTGGAGGAGCCGAACGACATTACGCTGCCTTGAAATTCGTCCTCTATACCTTGCTCGGCAGCGTCTTTATGTTGGTAGGTATCGCCCTCCTGGACATCAATTATCACCAATGGGCGATGCTCCGCCATATGGAGCCGACCTACTCGTTCGACTTATTGCAGCTGCTCTCAGTTCCGATTCCGTTCGACCAGCAAGTCCTCATTTTCTGGCTGTTGTTCCTCGGTTTCGCGTTCAAGGCCCCGGTGTTCCCCTTTCACACCTGGCTCCCAGACGCGCTCTTCGAAGGCCCTATCGGCATGGCGGTGGTGCTGGCAGGGTTGAAGCTTGGGACATTCGGCTTCATCCGGTTTAGTATTCCATTGCTCCCGGACGCATCGAAAAGTCAGACTGTCGTCGCGATCACCATGGCCCTGGGATTGGCAGCAATTCTCTACGGGGCCATCATGGCGCTGGTCCAGCAAGACTTTCGCCGGCTTCTCGCGTTCAGCAGCATCAGCCATCTTGGATTCGTGGTGATCGGGCTGTTTGCCCTCAACTATCAGGGCCTGCAAGGCAGCTTGCTCACCATGATCAATTTGGGATTCAGCACGGCAGGGTTATTCTTTATCGCGGGCTTTCTCTACTCACGGCAACAGAGCACCCAGCTGAGCTCATTTGGCGGTATGGCCAAACAGACTCCCTTGCTCGCGAGTTTTTTCTTATTCATTGGGCTGGCATCAATCGGTTTGCCGGGCACCAACGGGTTCGTCGGTGAATTCCTCATCCTCTTGGGGACCTTCAAGGCCAATTGGTTATATGGGGGGATTGCGGTCACCGGTGTCATCTTCGGTGCAGCCTATTTTCTCTGGTACTACGAGCGATCGATGCTGGGACCCCTTGGAAAAGCCGTCAAGGAATCCATGAGCGATCTGCATCCTCGCGAAATACTCATTGCGGCGGCCTTGTCGGTGATGATCCTCTGGATAGGCCTCTATCCTGCGCCTTTCTTGAGAATGATGAACGGATCAGTGCAAGCATTGGTGGATCGACTAGAAGGGGGAACCGTGGCGTCGGCTGAATCTAAACAGCCGATACGCGTGGATTAATTCGTATGGGTGATCTCACTCTGCTCTTTATTCTGTTTGCCCCCTTTGTGGGAGCTATTGCGCTGATCTTCGTCTCCAACCGGCAAACAACGCTCGTGCGAGGGATTGCGGCAGGGTCGGCCTTTGTCTCCTTACTCGCCTCGCTCTACCTGTTTTACGCGTACGATCACGTGAAGGGAGGCTTCCAATTTGTCCAGCAATTTGAATGGTCTCGCCAGCTAGGCATCTCGCTCCATCTTGGAGTGGATGGGATCGGCACCCCGCTGGTGCTGGCGTCGAGCATCTTGTTGTTCGCAGGAATTTTTGTGTCCTGGCACATCAAAGACCGGACGAAAGAATTCTATATCTGGCTGCTCATCCTGGCCGCTGCGACGATCGGCGTGTTCATGTCCTTGGACCTCTTCTTCCTGTTCTTCTTCTATGAAATGTCCGTCATCCCCATGTATCTCTTGTTGGGCATGTGGGGAAGCCATACGAAAACCTACAATGAGATGACGGATCCGGAAGGTCTCAAGCTGCGGGATTCGGTCAGGTTTATCTTCAACTTCGGGTCCAACAGTAAAGAATACGCCGCTATGAAGCTGGTGCTCTTTCTCTCGGCCTTTGCCGTCGCGGCGTTGATGGGAATTTTGCTGATCTACAAGTATTCAGGGCTCAACACCTTTGACATTTTGGTTTTGCGTGAACAGGCCAAGCTGATGAATATCCCGGTTCTAGGCACGACGCTAGACAAGATTATTTGGATCTTGATCTTCTTCGGCTTTGCTTCGATTGCTCCGTTATGGCCGTTACACTCCTGGTCCCCCGTCGGCCACGCAGCCGCGCCAGCCGCCACGAGCATGTTGCACGCGGGCGTCCTGATGAAGCTCGGCCATTTTTCCATCATCCGCGTAGCCTTTGAGATTCTCCCCGAGACGACCAGGGAGCTTATGCCCATCGCGGCCGTGCTCTGTATGTTCAGTATCGTCTATGGCGGGTTCGTGGCGTTTTATGCCAAAGACACCAAGTATGTTATCGGGTATTCCAGTTCCAGCCACATGGGATATGTCTTCTTAGGTATGGCCGCTCTGGACTACATCAGCTTGACCGGGGCCGTGATGTATATGTTCGCCCATGCGATGGCCACGGCCATGCTCTTCGCCATGGCCGGATGGGTGTACGATCAGACGCATACCCGCGACATCCCCTCGCTCGGGGGCCTCTCAAATCGCATGCCGTTCATCTCCGGCTGTTTCGTGGTGGGATGCATGGCCTCAATCGGCGTCCCCGGCACGGTGAACTTCATCGCCGAAGTGATGATCATCGTCGGTAGTTGGAACAAGTATCCGCTGCAAGTTATTGTGGCCGTCGTCGGAATCGTCTTGACCCTGGCCTACTTGTTCAAAATGATGCGTGGACTCTTCTACGGGCCCATGGACCAGAAGTATAGTCACGCGCATGATGCCGTCTCCCTACCTGATCGTCTCCCACTCTTGATCATGATTACCGTGACCATCGGGTTCTTTTTCTTCCCCATGCATCTCTACAATGTGGTGCGGTCCGGTGTCGATCCCTTGATTGCGAAGATCACCCGTGTTGTGCCTGTGGCCTCCCAAGATCGTGAAATGTTAAGCGTGAAGCGTGAAGCGCAAACCGGCGGTGTACCGAACCGACCGCAGGACGTTTCCGATAACGCTTCACGCGATACGCTTCACGCTTCACGAGGCAAAGAATGACCTTTTCGTTCACGATGTCCCCCTCCGATCTCCTGTTGCTGTTACCGGAGATCCTGCTCACGGTCTGGCTCTGCCTTATCCTGATTGTTGATTTCTCCTTTCCTCGGCTGCCCAATGAACAATTGGCTTATTTCAGCATTGCAGGGCTCGTTGCCACCCTCGGCTGCCTGGTCTGGTTCGATGTCGCCGGCATCACCGGGACCCTCTTCGCAAACATGTTCGCCCTCGACCGGATGGCCCTGTTCTTCAAAATGTTTATCGTCGGATCGACGATCCTCGTCATTCTCGTCTCCGTCGATTACATTCATCGATTCAAGTTCTTCCGCGGAGAATATTATTTTCTCGTTGTCATGTCGGCACTGGGAATGATGTTCATGGCTTCCGCGAACGACCTGCTGTCGGTTTTCGTCGCACTGGAATTTTCCACTCTCGGTTTCTATGTCCTCGTGGCCTATCTCCGCGACGACATGGGCTCGAATGAAGCGGGTATCAAATTTTTCATCCTGGGCATCTTCGCTGCCGCTCTCCTCGCCTATGGCATCAGCTTGGTCTATGGGGAAACCGGCAAACTGGTGTTTTCCGATATGAAGACCGCACAGGCCTCTCCGGGATTGGCCATTGGCTTCCTACTGATTTTCGCTGCATTGGGATTCAAAATTGGTTCTGTGCCTTTTCACTCGTGGATTCCGGACACCTATCATGGCTCGCCGACTCCGGTGACGGCATTTCTCTCGATCGCCCCCAAAGGAGCAGCCTTTGCCATCCTCTTGAGAATGTTCCTCGTCGCCTTGGTGACATTTAAGCCAATCTGGACCCTGTTGCTGGTCGCGGCATCTATCTTGTCTATGACCTATGGCAACATCGTGGCCATCGCCCAAAAGAACATGAAACGGCTCTTGGCCTATTCCGGTATTGCCCAGATCGGCAATGTGCTGATTGGTCTCGCGACCGGTACGAAGATGGGCAGCGATGCGATGCTGTTCTACCTCTTGACGTATCTGTTCGCCAATCTCGGCGCGTTTGCCATTGTCATTGCCGTCAGTGAGGCCATCGGCAGCGAGGAAATCGACGACTACAGCGGCTTGGGGCGCCGGTCGCCCTTTCTCGCCTTTTCAATGCTGATTTTCCTCTTGTCTCTGGCTGGGGTGCCCCCGCTAGCCGGCTTCATCGGCAAGCTGTATATCTTTATCGCGGCCATCAAGGAAGGGCTCTACGTACTCATCACGGTCGGGCTCATTAACATCGTCATTTCCATGTATTACTACCTGATCGTCGTGAAAAAGATGTATGTCAGCGAACCCCATGACCGATCACCCCTGAAAGTATCGGGCCCGATCAAAGTGGTGGTCTACGTCTGTCTGGCCGGCACCCTCGCAATCGGCATCTATCCGCAACCCGTCACCGACTGGGTTGTCTCGGCCGTCATGATGTTTTCAAATGTGGCTGATCCAACCGCATCCCTTCCCGCCCCCCCTGCCGTCATCCCCTTCGGGGGCTAGCCCGAATGATTCATGAAGGTTCGCCGCGAACGCGTGCAGACGCGACGCGAGACGGGCACTCGTAGGCGTGAAGCCCTGAGGCATACTCGTGCAGTATGTCGAAGGGCTGAACGGAGAGACTGCCCGTCACAGCCGTGTATCCGCGCGTGCAGCAGAAGCTTCATGAATCATGCGGGCTAACACCCATTGCGACCCTGCTCGTCATAGCCCCATACCCACGCGAACAACGCGCTCTTGCGACTCCGGAGCCTCAGCGTCCAATGCGCAGTATTTCTTGCAGGGTGTACAGGAGGAGGGTACAGTTTCTACAACGTTACTTCGTCCACGCTGCGCCGCACATTCGAACCATGGAATCCGTCACGCAGGAACGCCCGGCTACACTCGCACCCGTTCGATCGGAGCCAGTTCACGACAGCGGTCCTGCGCCGACTGCCAAGACAGGCTGGCTCATGGAGTGGTTCGACCATTGGTCTATCGAGCGGCGAGTCCTCGTGGGGTTTGGGCTCGTCTTTGCAGGCATTGTGGTCATCAGCGCCATTTCCTACCGCAACACCACCATTTTGATCGAGAACAGCCAGCTCGATACTAAAAGCCACGAGTTAGTACAACTACTTGGCTCCGTCGAAAATACTCTCGGCGCCGCTGAAAGCAGCCATCGGCGCTATCTCGTCACCGGCGACGAGTCATACCTCACATCCTACCGGACTGTTGTCGAACGAATGCCCGAATACCTTCGGTATCTGAGAGGCCTAACCAACGAGGGAGGCCAACAACAGGACCACGCGGCGACACTCGAACAGCTCATCACTAGGCAATTGGACGCAGAGGCACGGGCCATCGCCCAACGAAAAAAGCACGGTTATGAGGGCGTTCGTCACCTCGCACTCTCCGGGGCGGGGAAAAACGAGATCGATGGGATCCGTCGCCTCATGACGGAACTCGACACAGTCGAGCAACGCGCTCTTCAGGCTCGCGTGGCACAATCCGCTGGAAGCACACAAAATACCATCGCGCTGCTTGGCCTTGGCGCGTTCTTACAACTGGTCCTCTTAGCCTCTGTCTATGTTCTGATCCATCACGATGTCACAGAGCGACGCCGCGTGGCGAAGGAATTGCGGAGCCGAGGCGAATTACTCCAGGCCGCCAATAAAGAATTGGAAGCGTTCAGCTATTCCGTGTCGCACGACCTGCGAGCCCCGCTCCGGCATATCGACGGATACGCAGCCCTGTTGTCCAAGGCGGCTGGTGACACGCTCAATGACAAAGCGCGCCGTTATCTAGAAACGATTTCAGGATCCGCGAAGCAGATGGGGCAGCTGATCGACGATCTGCTCGTCTTTTCCCGCATGGGCCGCCAGGATATGCTCCACACAACGGTGAGCCTCGACCAACTCATCAAGACCGTCCTTCACGATTTACGTCTTGACTTGCAAGGGCGGGCGATCTCCTGGACAATGCATCCATTACCTAACGTATCGGGAGATCCGGCTATGTTGCGCCAAGTATTCGTCAATCTGATCTCCAACGCGCTCAAGTTCACGGCCACCAGGCCTGAATCCAAGATCGAAATCGGTGTCGCCACACAAGGCCCCGCCGACGTTGAAGTCTTCGTGCGCGATAACGGGGTAGGATTCGATATGCAGTATGTGGACAAGTTATTCGGCGTATTTCAGCGCCTGCATCGGAACGACGAATTTGAAGGCACCGGCATCGGCCTCGCCAACGTGCGCCGAATCATCCATCGGCATGGTGGACGAACCTGGGCCGAAGGCGGTGTGGACCAAGGAGCCACCTTCTACTTTTCACTCCCGCTCGCGAGGTCTCTCTCATGACCACTGTCAAGCCCATCCTGCTTGCCGAAGATAATCCACGTGACGCCGAGCTCGCGATGGCCGCCATGGAAGAACATCACATCGCCGACAAAGTGGTGGTCTGCCGCGATGGAGCTGAAGTCCTCGACTATCTCTATTGCCGCGGAATCTTTTCCTCCAGGCAGCAGGGTAATCCCGCGGTCGTATTTCTGGACCTCAAGATGCCAAAGGTTGATGGGCTCGAGGTCTTGAAAACCATTAAGAGCGACGTGAATCTCAAACCGATTCCTGTCGTCATGCTCACCTCCTCACGCGAGGAGTGCGATTTATCCAAAAGCTATGCGTTGGGTGCTAACGCCTATGTGGTGAAACCGGTCGAGTTTCACCAGTTCATCACCGCCGTGAAAGAACTTGGTGTGTTTTGGGGCGTGATCAACGAACCGCCACCCGAGGGCTCTGACCAGCGCGGTCACGTTCCTGCAAGCGTGTGACGAAGGCGCTGTTGAGGACCCATGTGTTCCGTCCAGACAGGAAGTAGCAGCAGGGGCCCGGATCATTTATTGCGCTGTGTACCTGCCTTTTACCCCGCACGCGTGCCACGCAAGACGCCCTCGTAGTCGAGGCTTTACCTCTTCGGCTGATTTGACGCTACCGATAGGCTCCCTCTATACTCGGCCCTGAGATACTATGGTACAAGACAACAGCTTCTACCGGTCTCTCCCTTCTATCGCCCTGCCTCTACTGGGTATTATCTTCGTCATGCTCAGCGGACCCCCGACGACGACGGGTCAGACCCTCGCAGGGGATCATCTCGGTAAGGGTTTATCCATTTCCGTCTGGGATCCCCACACACAGTGCCCCGATGTCGCGCCATTAGTCGCGGTCGAGATCGATCCCGACCGCTATCGTTTCACTGTGCATCACTACCAGCAAGACGGCCTCACGGAACCGCCCGATATTCGAGAATGGCAAGAACAAACCGGCCACGATCTGGTCTTCAATGCCGGGCTCTTCCGTGAGAATTATGCGTACCTCGGGCTGCTCTATGGAAATGGACGCTCGCTTGGAAGCAAGCGTCACACGACCTGGTTGGGACTGTTTGCGGCAGAGCCTGCGGCAGATCGTTCATTACGACGCGCGAGGGTGTTGGACCTGACCTTTGACACCTTTGACGAGCAGCACGCTCCCTATCGAGAAGTCGCGCAATCGCTCATGCTCCTCGACCGAACCGGCAAAGTCCGTGTGCGCCAAACCGGGAAGCGCGCACATCAAACCCTCGTCGCAGAACAAGGCGACGGGCACCTCCTTGTCCTCAAGACCACGGAAGCGGCGTCACTCTACGCCCTCGGGGAATGTCTGCGGGATGCCTATCCCTCCCTACGCCA
>JBGTMB010000286.1:0-6809 GCA_041743755.1 Nitrospiraceae bacterium
AACTCCGGCAGACGTGGAAGGCTTCCTCGCCACCCTGTGCATCCAGCACGAAATACCCACGCGACTCCAGAATAGTCCGCACCAATTTCCTGACGAGATTCTCATCTTCCACAACCAGGACCGTTTCCGATCCACCGACGGCTTCGGTGCGGGTTGGCAGAGGCGCTGACACAGCCTCACCCTGCGTGACCCGCGGGAAATAGATACGAAATGTGGTGCCGTTCCCGATCTCGCTCGACAACGCGATACGGCCGCCACTCTGCTTGACGATTCCGTAGATCATTGACAACCCGAGTCCCGTGCCTTTCCCGACTGCCTTGGTCGTGAAAAACGGTTCATAGATATGCTGTTGCATGTCTGCGTCCATGCCCTCACCGGTGTCCGACACCGCAAGCATCACGGAGGGACTGTCTATGCCGTCATGATCGGGGCGGGCTTCTTGACCATGGATTTCAATGTTCTCAGTCGTAATGGTCAGCTTGCCTCCGCGGGGCATAGCATCCCTGGAATTGACCGCAAGATTCATGATCACCTGTTCGATCTGTCCGGGGTCGACTTTCACATAGACCGCAGTGGGTTCAAGAACCGTGAGCAACTCAATATCCTCGCCGATAAGCCCTGCTAGCAGCCGCCCCATGCTCGTGACCACATCGTTGAGGTTGAGAATCTTTGGAACGAGTACCTGTCGGCGACCGAAGGCGAGAAGCTGTTGAGTCAGCACTGCGGCGCGATCTCCGGCTTCCTTGATCATCTCGACCTTGGCCTTTTGCGGATCGTCCGAAACCATGCTCTTGAGGAGCATAGAACAATTGCCGTTAATGACAGTCAGGAGATTGTTGAAATCGTGCGCAATGCCACCGGCCAATCGGCCGACGCCATCGAGCTTCTGCGCCTCACGCAGTTGCTGCTCGAGGCGCCGGTGTATCGAGACATCGCGAAAAATGATCACCACACCGATGATTTGGCCCTTTTCGTCGCGAATCGGAGCGGCACTATCGTCAATAGGAAGAGTGGTTCCATCTTTTCGCTGAAGCAGCGTGCCCTCGGCCAGCTCCAGGACGACTCCTTCCTGAATAACCCGCATGACAGGGCTTTCGACAGGAGTATGCGCGTCGCCGCGCATCGTCTTAAATATCTCTGGCACAGGGCGGCCTGTGGCTTCTGATAAGGTCCAACCCGTCAGCACTTCCGCACTGGGATTGAGATAGGTCACACGACCCTCGATATCTGAGGCCAGCACGGCATCCCCCACGCTATTGAGCGTCGCCGCGAGCCACCGCTCCATCTTTTGCAATTTGGTTTCCGTCTGGTGCCGATAGAGGGCCATCGCAATCGTACGGTGGAGATCCTGATCATCCAACGGCGTCCGCACATAGCAGAACGGTTCCTTGTGTGTCAGGGATTGAAGTGCGATCGGATCGGCGTGCATCGTCGAATACAGAACGGGAATCCGCAATTGGTCAAGGAGGTGTCGCGTGGATTCGTGCCGAGCCAGGTCAGTTTGTACCGACATACTCATGATCACGAGATCGGGACGAAGGGTCTCGACACGGGCGAGAAGGGTCTCGCCGGAATGGACCACCTCGCAGACGGTATAGCCTAACTTCTCCAACCTCTGTTGAATGTCCCTGGCGATACACTCGTCGGCTTCGAGTACAAGGATTCTAGTGGCAGCCATCTGAGCCCTCAACACATAACCGATGGGTATTGAGCCACTGTCATTCCGGCCAACCGTTGACCCAGCGCCGCCAATGCGAGTCTCAATGGGTGGCGGAAAGGCAGTCGACGCCTGACTCTCGGCATCGACAAGGAGGCTCTACGGATGATAGATGCTTAAGCAAGCGCCACTAAATGTTAGGAACAGTACCTTATATGCCCAATTGAATACTGTTCACTATTGCTCACTTTTACGAACCAGCCGGGAAGTACGGGAACAGAATAAAACCGGGAGCGAGCTGTTACCTTGAACCGAAAGTACCCAGAAACGGAGCAGCGAAGAGCGAGCGAGAAATGTGCAGAAGGTTTGAGCTGGCGGATCAATGCCTGAGGACAAGAATCCCCGCGTGGCACGGACTCAAATCGAACCCGTCCGGGAAAAACAGATGGCTGGCTTTCTGGCACCCGGCAACGAAGCTCGCTGCGAAGCCGTAGATGGTTTCGTGAGACACCTGAAGCGAAGGCGTGTCGGAATGCACCAGCGCCAGTGTCCCCTCAATCTGCTCGGACGAGTAATCTGCCTTCAGGTAGCGGGTACCCCAGTCCCACAAGGCGGTCCGGGCCGTAGGCGGTGCGCGATGCACGACAGGCCTGGGTGCCGTCTGGGCCGTATACACACGGTAGCTGCCTGCCACAGGAGGACGTCTAGGACCACGATGCGCGGGCAGGCGAACCTAGCTGTTTCGACGAAGTTCGCGAGACAGCGCCGATGGCGAATCGATTCACCCCCACGGCGATCGCCGCAAGCGTGATGCCCCTCTCCAGTTGTGCGTGGATCATCGTCCGCTTTTCAAGACTCAACTGCGTATAGATGTTCCCATGCAACACGATCTCTCCAAATTGTTGCACTTGGCTTTTGTGCGCACCATCTGTAACGTAGACAGTCGGGCTGTAAAACATGGCCCGCCTATTCTCGCTAGTTGGGTCTCAAGGAGATGCAAGTGAGCCAGTTCAGTCGCCGCATTCGTCCATACGTAGAGCGTGAGATTCTTGCTGCCTATCAAGCCGAGGCACGAGGCCAACCGGACGTCGCCTTCTCACACCTGGAGCGTGCCCACATACTTGGGCAAACATCCACGGTTGAGCATGTTCGTGTGCACTGCCACATGTTCCTCTGGGGTATTCGTCAACGTAATGTTCGGGAGAGTCTCGGTCAACTGCTGCGCATTGTCGGCGCTTCCATAGGCACGGCTCTCGGTCTAGTGCCTCAGGGAAATACAGGCGGCACAAACGTCACGTCATTCAAGAGCATGCCGATTCCTCCTGAGCTCGCAGCACTGATTGAACAGGCGCGCATTTCTGGAAGATGACGCCCAAATCAGTCAGCCAGGTCCAATATTTCCACCTTCACAGTCACTATCTATAACTATTATATGTGCTTACAATCAATTATTTATTAATAATATCTCTTGTAACGCAATAGACTTATATCTCGCCAGCTCTCTGTATCGTTGCGACACGCCGGCTATCTGTCCAGCAGACTTTTAGCATGTTAAACTCATTAGGCGATGTGCTGGATATCTAGATTGAACCAAGAAACTGACCAATGTATGACGACAGATCCATACCCGAAGGCTCCCTGGAAACTCGATGATATACGAAGGGGAACAAAAAAAAGAACTTGCAATTGAAGGGGCATGATCGCTACGATTCGCGCCATGAAAACCTACCTCTATGGTCTTCGCATCAAATTCTTCAACCCCTCACAGATGACAACCGGAGCCGACTGAACACCGATCGATAGGAAAGGTTACGCGTGATGACAACTCAAACGAAAGGAACCACAATGAAGCCAGCCGTACCGAATACCGAACTCCGACAGCCAGCGCTCGGAGGTTCATCCCTATTGCGCAAGAGCGTTCTCGGCGCCTTGGCGATCAGCTCAGTGGTGATGCTGTCGCCTTGGGTTGTAACAGCAACCGATTACAAGCTCAAGATTCCTTTCGGTCTAGAAGCAAGTTCCGTCGTCATTCCTGCCGATAATCCGATGACGGTAGAGAAGGTCGAATTGGGCCGAGCGCTATTTTTTGACAAGCGGCTGTCGGCGGACAACACGATCGCATGCGCGAATTGCCACATGGCAAAATTGGGATTTACGGACGGCATGCCGGTCTCCACAGGCATCCGAGGTCAAAAGGGTGGTCGCAGCGCTCCAGCATCATTCAACCGGGTGTTCAGCAGTGCGCAATTCTGGGACGGTCGAGCCGATACGCTAGAAGCCCAATCGATCGGACCCTTTACAAACCCGATCGAGCACGGCTTTTCCAGCTACGCTAACATGGTTGGGAAGATGAAGAAGATCCCCGGCTACCAGAAACTGTTCATGGACGTCTTCGGTGAAGAGATCACGATCGGCAACGTGGGTAAGGCCATTGCCAGCTTCCAGCGGACCGTCCTTTCCGGTAACAGCCCTGCAGACCGGTTCGATCAGGGAGGCGAAACAGGCGCAATTCCAGAAACCGCTCAACGAGGCCTCACCCTGTTCCGGGATAAGGCTCGCTGCACGAAGTGCCACTCCGGGTTCAACTTTAGTGACGAAAAATTTCATAACCTCGGCATCGGCTGGGACGACAACAAAGTCGATCTAGGCCGTTACATGGTGACCAACAATGCTGAGGAACTCAGCGCGTTTAAAACTCCAACCCTGCGTGAGATCTCACGAAGCGCACCCTATATGCATGACGGCCGTTTTAAAACGCTTGAAGAAGTGGTGAATTTCTATAATAAGGGTGGCGTCAAGAACCCTCACCAGGATCCCTTGATCCTCCCGCTTGAACTGACGGACCAAGAAAAGTCTGATCTCGTGGCGTTTCTTCGCACGCTGAACGGCGAAGGGTGGCAGCAGGCCACAGAGCCGAAATCCTTTCCTCAGTAATAGAGACCGATACCGGTGATCCGCTACGAGCGGATCACCGGTGCGATTAAGTACATTGTTCGCTTAAAATACGCCTAGTATGTGAGACAAGGCTGGGGCCGGTTTCAACCACGACGGGTGAAACCGGCCCTGGTTGCATTGGACCACAATCGTTCAAGAACACGCTGAGCGGTCTAGTGAGTGGCTTTTGATGGTGGGATCTAGAAGGTCACGCCCGCTACCTCAGCAGGGAAGCGATTTGAACGACCTTCCAAAAACTAAAATGGGGGAGGCCAGCATCAGCGGCCCCCCCCTCACATACGACAAAGAAAACCCTAACCCCTCGGACAATTCATTTCTCGCAGGATCGAATCGTCACGCCAGTCGTTTGCCAGAATTATTGCGTAACTTTCACCAACCATCCGTCGGTGACTTCGCATTGAGCGATGCCTCTCGCTTCAATATTAATTTTTGCGAAGGCCCCTCTGAGGCCGTCAGGAAGTTTTCCAGACACCTTATATCCACTTTGCTTTTCAACCACGGTGAGTGGTATGGACTGACCTTTTATCGTCACCTTAATGCTTTTGGGAAAGGTTGACTCGGATGCATAAAATGAGAATGCTGATTGTGGCGAGACCTCTGCATTGTTGATTGGTGAGAACTCAGAAAAACCCACCTTTTTACACATCCCCGTGCCGCTCCCGGCACTTTCGCCGTACGCCCAGACGTTGGCAGGGATTATCAATACAGCTGCTAGCCACAACATATATTTTAATTTCATCGTTACGCCTCTTTGTGTTGTTATTGAATAGGTTGACCGCTGTATTCGTGAGCAATGACCGGAGCGCATTGTCGGCTATTTCGCGATAAAAAACAACCCCCTTCTGCGTGAGATGATCAGCTTCGTTCGTCTCACATCTTCACCACGACCTACTCCTCCGTCAGTATGTCGTTCATTGAAAATCGTATGCTCGCTAGTGTGGGGGACAACGCAGAGACTCCTGGGATGGCTCCCGACCGACATCTCTGCCTTTGCGTTTCACC
Organism: Nitrospiraceae bacterium; assembly: GCA_041743755.1. Classification (GTDB taxonomy): domain Bacteria; phylum Nitrospirota; class Nitrospiria; order Nitrospirales; family Nitrospiraceae; genus Palsa-1315. Next base: position 5,615 of record JBGTMB010000286.1, read on the forward strand.
TACAAACCCTCTCAATTCCCGCAAAAGCATTCTTGACTCATGCGTGGCAAAATCCGCTTGCCCCGACCGCATAAGGATCTTGACAAGGACCCGAGAAAGGGCTTATCACAGGCACCTGGCAGGGCCTCTTGAGGGTGTTCAGACCGTCCCTCAAACGCACGTCCTATCACTCGGAAGAGGAAGATCATGCGAAAAACATTCGAGCAACTCTTCGAAGCGTTGAGCAATCATGCACGGGATGTCTCGTTTCATGTGCAGTTTTGGGATGGGGTCAAAAAATCGTACGGCGCCGGGGAACCACAGTTCATTCTCACCATGACCACAAAGCAGGCGGCAGAACATGTGCTCGAAAGCGGGTCGTTGGGCTTCGGCGAAGAGTATATGTCAGGAGGTATTCAGGTCGAGGGCGATTTCACACAACTGCTCCGATTCGGAGCGGACAACGCGTTCCTCAATCTGCCTATCGGATTGAAAGCCAAACTCGCCATCAAACACTTGCGCCAGGCATCCCTCAACACGCTTTCGCGTTCGACAAAACACGTCGCCCACCATTACGATCGCGGGAATGACTTCTATCAGCTGTGGCTTGATGACAGCATGGCCTACTCCTGTGCGTACTTCCGCTATGAGAACGACACGCTTGAGCAAGCACAGCAGCAGAAATATGAACACATTTGCCGGAAGCTTCAGTTGAAGGCAGGAGAAACGCTCATCGACATCGGCTGCGGCTGGGGCGGCATGCTGATCTATGCTGCGAAGCATTATGGCGTGCGCGGCGTCGGCTGTACATTGTCCAAAGAGCAAGTCGAATATGCGGTCGATCTCGTGAAACGTCAGGGCCTGTCGAAAGAGATTTCGATCGTGTTTGAGGATTACCGGAAGATCGAAGGCACGTTCGACAAATTCGTCTCCATCGGCATGTTTGAACATGTGGGGAAACAATTCATCCCGACATTTATGGAGAAGGTGAAGTCGATCTTGAATCCCGGCGGCATTGGGTTGCTCCACACTATCGGACAAGAGCTACCGGTACCTGGCGATCCCTGGACATTGAAATACATCTTTCCCGGTGGATACATTCCCACGCTCGACGAAATCGTTCGGACCATGTGCGAAGCGAAACTCATTCCGACAGACATCGAAAACCTCCGCATACACTACGCACGAACGGTTGAAGAATGGATCGCGCGGTTCG
>JBGTMB010000287.1:0-10219 GCA_041743755.1 Nitrospiraceae bacterium
CCGAGGAACTGGAGCGGCGAGTGACGGCCCGTACCTCAGAGCTTCGCGATTCAGAAGCGCGACTTCGCGCCCTCGCGACAGAACTGAACCTGGCCGAGCAGCGCGAGCGCAAGCGGCTGGCCACCGAGCTCCATGACCACCTCCAACAGACGTTGGTGTTGGGAAAGCTGACGATCGGGCAGGGCAAGCGGTTTGCCGTCGGCGTACCGGTCTGCGAACAGATGATCAACAAACTGGACGGCCTGCTCTCGGATGCCCTGAGCTATTCCCGGACGTTGGTCGCGGAGCTGAGCCCGCCGGTGTTGCGCGATCACGGCTTGGCGGCCGGCTTGAAATGGCTTGGCGATTATATGAAGAAGTACGACCTCGTCGTAACGGTGACGGTGCCCGATGAAGAGGTGAGGCTGCCGGAAGATCAGGTGCTGTTGTTGTTCCAATCCGTCCGCGAGTTGCTGATCAATTCATGGAAGCATACCGGAACTGGGCAGGCCGAGGTTGCGCTTGAGGAACGAAACGGTCGCTTACAAATAACCGTGCACGATGATGGCGCTGGTTTTGATCTTGCTGCTACCACTACTGCTGCTGATTCGCCTACCGGAGAACTGTCATCCAAATTTGGCCTCTTCAGTATCCGCGAGCGGATGCTCGCCCTCGGCGGCTCGTTCAATTTGCAATCAACTCCCGGCAAGGGTGTTACGGCGAGGTTGGTGCTGCCGCTCAACGTCGAACACGGAACCGCGAACCTCCACCACCATCCATAGGACACGAACCGGATCCCGGTCCTGTTGGTCGACGACCACGCCATGATGCGGCAGGGTCTACGAGGGATTTTAGAAAGCTACCCGGACATAGAAGTGGTTGGCGAAGCCTGCGATGGAATTGCTCCATCCCCGTGTCGTCCTCATCGACGTCAATAGGCCCAAGATGAACGGTGTCGAAGCCACAGCCGAGATCAAGTCTCGCTTCCCCGAAGCGATCGTCTTGGGTCTGTCAGCCCATGAAGAGGAAGGCACCAAGGGGGCTATGCTCCAAGCGGGCGCTTCGATGCTCATCACCAAGGAATCTGCCGGGGAACAACTTACCTTCGGCTTCCGGGAGGCGGTTTCGAAAATGTGAAGACCATCCGATCTCTGTACCCGTCCTGCCCGATCATTCTGTTGGTGGAGCTTGGCGATTACCAGGCTGAGGCATTGGCGTGCGGGATGAGGGCAGTTCTCGCCAAACCCGTCAGCCTTGTGAACCTCCAACGAGCCATCCCAGGAATTCTGGACCGTGAGTCGGAGCCAGGCGCCCCAGTCCAGCCTAAACCTGAGCCGGAGTGGGCCTGGGTGAGTCTGAATAGGCTAGAGGGTTGTCGTGAGAACGGTTTCCTCAGATCATTGTGATGCTGTGCTGAAATTGTGTCAGTAGATGAGTTGAACAGCGGGAAACGATAGAAAGCGTAGAAGGAATATAAAGTTGATTCGCCGTGCCCCCGTTGCGGGAATTGTTCTATCGGTTGACGGCCTTCACAATGCGTCCGATTTCAGCTTCTCCCCATTCACCTTTTTTTTCAGGTAGATTGTTGAAATCCCCGCGAATGACCTTGAGCGAATAGCGTTCGGTGTCGATTTCACTCGCGGTCCGAATGTCCAATCGACGCAATATGGGGAGGGGAGGGCACCAGCCTTGGACAGCATGTTGCAAGAGAAAGCCTGTAACAAGCGCGGGAAGCACGAAGAACCGGCGATCAACGAACGCGCCTAGTCCAAGTCCAAGTAAGGCAATGGAAGCCGCGTTGGCTTCGAGTGACCGTTCCACGTCCCATTCCCGATCCAGCTCCTCTAGGCGGCGATCAATTCCATCGCCTCCTTTTTCTGCGAAGTACGCAATATTGCGTTTGGTCTGTTGATGGATGCGCTCATTGACTCCCTCATCAGTATTTTCCTGAACACGAGTTGTGGTTGCTGGTATCATGACTGACCTCCTTCAAAAAAGGTGAGCTCATCCTGGCACGCATCCGATTAATCACATATCCACTTAAGCATGCCTACACTCTACTGTCCTATGAGACAAACCACACGAGGATTATCCCTAGTCGTGAAAGAAGAAATATATTTATATGATTCCAGAGAAATTTACTCTACTGGGAAATTCCCCAGGGCCATACCCAGCCACCAGGGGACCTCGGGCCCACACGGGAGCTTAGGGCGAAAGCGAAGGCCGCGATTTCGCCTATTCCAAAAACACGTAGATATGGATAAACGAAGATTCACGCTCCTCGCTCTGTCACAATTCATCCATCATCATTTGCGACCACAACCGCGATGACCAAGAGGGCATGAATGAATCAGCACATGGTGTATGAGGTAACAAGACCCAGAAGCCAGAGGACGACCAAGATGATGGCAATGGTCTCGAGGAGGATGAAATACAGCGAAGGGTTGACCCAGCCGACCGTTTGCGCAGAAAGCCAGAAACGTCTGACGCATGAAAGCAGGAGATGACAGTGCCACGAACAGGCGTGAACCCTTTCCCGTGACCGTGCCTCTCATCGATAGGCATCTCTTACAAAAAGAAAGGAACAAAGAATGCTATTCGAACAACTCAATCCTCATGCCTGCCGTACCTATCTGATCGGCGACGAGAAGAGTCGTGAGACGATCCTGGTTGATCCGGTTCTGGAGCACGTCGAGGACTACCTCAAGACGCTGGACCAACGAAAGCTTACCCTGACGCACGTCATTGATACACACACCCATGCGGATCATATTTCCGGTGGGGCGGCGCTCAAGGATGAGACGGGCTGCGAATATGTCATGCATCAAAAGGCGCCCGCCCGCTGCGTCACCGTTCACCTGACGGACGGGTTCGAATGTCGCCTCGGCAATATTCCAGTCAAGGTGATGACCACGCCGGGGCATACGAAAGACAGCATTGCGTTAGTGTTCGAGGATCGCATTCTGACCGGAGATGTCCTGTTTTTGGACGATGCTGGCGCCGGGCGCACGGATCTGCCCGGCGGCGATCCCGGCGAACATTGGGACAGTATGCAGCGGGTGCTCGGCCTGCCTGATCACCTCATCGTGTATCCGGCTCACGAGTACCGGGGGCGCCAACCATCGAGTTTAAAAGACCAGAAACTCCGCAATCCCAATTTGAAACCCCGCACCAAGCAGGAATATATCGACTACCTCGAAGGTCTCACACTCGGTCCCGCCGATTGGATGAAGGAGGTGCTGAAGGCCAACTATGCCTGCGCACGCGATCCCAAGGCAGCCTGGATTCCCGTCGACGTACCGGCCTGTGAGGTCAAAGGGACGTTGGACATCGGCGCGAACGATCAGCTGGTCGTCGGTATTCCTGCGGAGGAAGTCTCACGTAAACTTGCTGCAGGAGCCAGCATGCTTCTCCTCGACGTGCGTGACCCCCACGAGTTGAGCGGGGAACTTGGCCATATCAATGGGGTGACCAACATCCCGGTCACCAAGCTTTCGCATCGACTGTCCGAGTTGGAGACCTATCGCGGTCGAGAGATTATCGCAATCTGCAAAGCAGGAGGACGTGCCCATACCGCCGCGCAGATCCTCATGCAGGCCGGGTTCCCCAAAGTCCAGGTGATGATGGGTGGGATGACCGCGTGGAAGCAGGCAGCCTTCCCCACAAAGGCGTAATAGGCAGGCATGAAGAAATAGAATGCCTTCCATGATCTGTCAACCGGATGAATGTTCAGCATGCAGTCGATCAATGGATCAAGAGATCCGGAACTGCGCCATGCGTGACGGACGACGCCTAACAGACAACGATTCACTATTGCCCCATGACCATTGACCAAGCGGGACTGGCCGTTCTGTCAGGAGGATTGATCGGCCTCGCGCTTGGCGCCACCGGCGGAGGTGGCTCTCTCCTGGCAATCCCGCTGCTCGTCTACCTGCTCGGAATGAAGGTGCAGCCCGCCACTGTTCTGTCATTGATGGTGGTCGCGGCGTCGGCGTTGATCGGCGTGTATCAACGAAGGAAGTCCGGTGAGGTGAGGGTGAAGCCCGGATTGATCTTCAGCGTTACCGGCGCAGCCGGCGCGTGGGTTGGTGCACTCGGCCATCGGTTCGTGCGGGGGGAAACGGTGCTCCTGCTGTTCAGCGTCTTGATGATCGTGGTGGCCTGGCGGATGTGGCGAAGCAGCGGTCAAGATGACAGCCGATTTACCGGCGAGAGCTGTGCCGAACGCTTTCCCCGTTCCTGCTGGGTCAAGGTCTCGCTGATCGGCATGGCCGTCGGGCTGTTGACCGGATTCTTCGGCGTCGGCGGCGGCTTCGTGATCGTGCCGGCGCTCACTCTTGTGCTGGGGTTTCCCATGAGGATGGCCGTGAGTACCTCTCTGTTGATCATCTCGTTGGTCGCCGTCGGAGGGTTGGTCGGCCATCTGCAAACGGGGCAGCTAGATTGGCCTCTCATCGGTCTCTTGCTGCTCGGCAGCGCCATAGGCATGACCGGGGGATCGTGGGGCGCTCAACAGGTCTCACAGGCGACGTTGGCAAAGGGTTTCGCCGCCATCGCAATCCTGGTCGCCATCGTCATGATGATTCACAACGGCATGAAGCTGGCCGGGGGAAGCCTATGAATCCGAACATGGAATCGAGAGCCCATGGCACCACGGATTCTGCCCCTATCGGACGAAAGGGGAAATGTTCCGAATGATGAATAACGGATTTGCCGGTACCAGTATGGTTTGATTTGGCGGGTAACTGACGGATGATGAAGTCCTGGCTCTCATCGAGTCACTCCGGAACTTCCATGATACCCCACCCGCCTGGCGCCTTGTTGCCTAGTGCGACAGGGTACTTTTCACGTCTGTAGCATTAGGCTACAAGCCAGTGGTTAATTTTTTCTCTCTCTGCAAAAATCACCAGCTGCGAACTCTTCTCTCCTGTGAAACCTATGCACAGAGACGGGCATGATCCTCGCAAGGACTTTCTTCCGAATGTTTATCTCTTAAATCGCCCATAGTGTGAATCTCCGTCGATCCTGGTGACTCCAATCAGTAACGTCATCAATGGAAATGACTGACATGGAGGTTGAATGGCCATGATGCCTCATTCTCTCGCTGCAGTGACCATGATCATTGGATGTGTGACCGGGCTGATCGGTAGAGACGCATTCGGTAGGACTGTAGTCGGTTTAAGCGACAAGATTGTGAAGACCACCTGCATGCAGTGTCATCGGATCGAGGGAAAACCAGCAGCGCGTCGGACGAAGAATGCGCCGGACCTTATCTGCGCCGGGAGCAAATATCGATCGGAGTGGCCAGAGAAACCACGGGTCTGGCCCTGGACGATCTCGATGTTCTGATTGCGCAACGAGTGTTCGAACGGTACCAAGCGCGAGGTTGTCAGAATGGCTGTGATCTCGACGACTGGCTCGAAGCTGAATGGGAAGTCCTGAGCCAAGTCCCGCCGATGTAGACCAGGAGACAGAATCAACAACTCCGTTCCAATAGTAGCGAGTAGCGACCTTGGACGGATTCACATGGGAGGTGAGTATCATGATGAAGAGACAGTGGGTTGTGGTATTGGGTGGAGTCGCCTGTCTAGTCGCAGTCACGTTTCTCTCCGGTCTTGCCGATGAGGCCCAGGGGCGGATGATGCATGACCAGATGCATGGCGGCCACGATCAGGAGGAACAAGACGACCATAGCGCGCACTATCTGAAGCATCTGTTGAAACATGCGAAAGAGATCGGGCTGACGCCTGAACAAATCAGCAAGGTCAAGGCTCTGCAGCTGGACTTCAAACGTTCAGAAGCCCGGTTAGAAGCCGACGCGAAGGTGGCGAAACTCGAACTACAGGCGCTGATGGAAGATGAGCAGACTGATCTCACGGCGATTCAGGCAAAAGTCGATCAGTTGAAAAAAGCAGAAGCGACCTGCCTATTCACGGCGATCAAGAGTAAGCGCACCGCCATGGCTCTGTTGACTCCCGACCAACGGGAAAAGGACCGTGCCGTTCATGAACAAATGAAGAGTGGAGCACAGCACGGAGGTGGAATGGGAGGGATGATGGGAGGCATGATGGGGGGAATGGGAGGTGGCGGCATGAGTGGTGCTGGACATGGAGGGAGTGGCGGTGGCGATCATGCAGGTGGGGTGCAGGGCGGGGGACAACACCAACATTGAATGGGTGTGTGGCCTAGCCCGCATTATTCATGACGGTTCGTCGCGAAATCGCTGAGCCGCGTCGCGAGACCAGCGCGCGGAGCCCTGAAGATCCGATGCGTACTCGTGCAGTACGTAGAGGGTCTGAGGGGCGAGCCCGCTGGCTGTGGGCTTGTCGCAGCAGCGGATCGGCGATTGCAGCAGAAGTGTTCATGAATAATACGGGCTAGGTCTATGAGGCGTTGACATGATGACATGGAACAGATGTCGTGTGATGAGAGCACTGGCAGGAAGCGTTGTCGTGCTCATGATCACGACCAGTATTGCCTCTGCCGACCAGACCGAACTTGCACGGGGGGCGTCCGAAGTGGCCACGATCTTTCTGGAAGAGTTAGGCGAGGCCATGACACGGGAGATGACCGAGCGAGGCCCGGTTGAGGCGATCATTGTCTGCACGAAGCTGGCACCCGATATTGCGGGCCGGTTGTCGCGGGAGCATGGCTGGCGGGTCACACGCGTGGGGACTCGTGTGCGCAATCCCTTGCTCGGGATGCCGGATGTCTGGGAGCAGCGAGTGCTGGCTGAATTCACCGAGCGCGCCGCGAAAGGGAAAACGATCGCGGGCATGACGCATCATGAGATCGTGACGGAACCGGACGGGCAGTATTTCCGGTTTATGAAGCCGATTATGGTTCAAACGAAATGTCTGCTCTGCCACGGGTCGAAGGACCAGATTCCGGAGTCAATTCATCTCATGCTGAAGCAGCAGTATCCGTTTGATCGGGCTATTGGGTATAAGACGGGTGAGCTACGCGGTGCGGTCAGCATTAAACAGCCGATCGAGGATGCTCGCGGCGGGCCGCTCGGCGGGCGAGACCAGTGAATCAATCGGCCTTCCCTGGGTTTTCGGGTTTGCCCTCCTGAGCAGAGGTGGGGCTGCCCTCCTCGTTCCCGGTCTTCATCGGCGAATCGGGGGTGCGATGGGGCTCGGGCAATTGGTGTTCATCCTGGGGGAGGTGGAACGATTTTGATGCTGCTGCACATGCCCCATAGTTAAGCCCAAGAGGAGGACAACGATATGTACACACGCATGATCGTGGTTGGAGTCGTGGCTGTTATGCTGGCCGGATCAGGGGCGATGGCTCAGCCCCTGACGGGAAATCCCAAGAAAGGCGAGGGAATCTACCAACAGCACTGTGTCCGGTGCCATGGCACCTCTGGAGACGGATTGGGGCGCGACGTCAAAGATCTGATTGTTCCTCCGGCTAATTTTCAGGCGCTGAAATCTCGCTCGAAGACCGACATGGAATTATTGTTGGCGATCAAACAGGGCGTACTCTTCAGTCCGATGCACGGGTGGGGGGATCGGTTATCGGATCAAGACATCTGGGATGTACTGAGTTATGTCCGCACATTGGCTCCCTTTAATCCCATCAGTTAGCTTCATGCATGCCCCTCGTAGGGCTGGCGTATCACTCTGATCGAAAGGTCCTGTCGCCTTTTGCCTCAGGTCACTCACTCTGTCAGGCCTGGAATGCCCCAGCGGTTCTCCTCCCTCCTGTGAGGGGCGTCTGAAATCTTCGCCAATTCAAGACGATTGCCGACCGATTCGTTCTGACCTTGTGGCATGGCCTTCGCTTCTACTAATTTAAGAGAACCCAGTTTACCCAAGGAGGAATTGCTATGGACAATCGAGAGACAACATGTTCTGGGCCGGCCGTTGCACTCGCTTTTTTAGGGGGAGCCATGGCCGGAATGGTGGCAGGTCTTCTTCTTGCTCCGAAGCCGGGTGTAGAGACCCGCCGGGTTTTGAAGGGTTATGGCAGAAAGGCCGAGGAGGAAGTCCTGGAGAAGGCGAAGGAAGCGCGAGCTGCCCTCGATCGGGTTATCGAGCGGGGGGAGCATTTCTTGGCAGAGAAAACGGCGGATGTAGAGGCGGCGGTCAAGGCTGGAGGAGAGACCCTGAAGGAGAAAATGGATACATGTTGTAGCTGACGTTGCCGTCGTCAGGGAGGTTATTGCAATGCTACTGGTCGAGAGTATTCGGAAGAAGCTGTTAACCCTACGGCGCGATTTGTTTCGTCAGGTTGCTCAGACTGAGGAGGAACTGCGCTGGTTCCAAAGCGATATCGAAAGCGAAGTGGAGGAGCGAGGGCAGGAGGAGAGCATGATTCAGTTGCTTGATCGTCTGGATGGGCGAGCGAAGGCCGAGATCGAGGCCATTGATCGGGCACTCTTCAAGCTGGGGACAGAGCAGTACGGCCGATGCGAGCGATGCGGAAAGGCCATTCCCCAGCCCAGGCTGGAAGTAGTTCCGGCGGCGCCCTTGTGTATGGCTTGCGAACAGGCAGGGGAGAACCAGGAGGCGCTGAGGAAATAACTGATGCAAGCGGTCCGCTTTCAGGCCGAGCGGGGCAAAGGAGCAGTCACACCCACCAGTATTCTTGCGCGTAAGTTGGTTGAAGGCTACCTCACGCTGCGGGGCCGGTTCCGACATCTGTTTGAACCGACGGCCGGACGAAGCCATTCGACACATTCACACGCGGGTCGATGCATAATGGAACCGGTCAACGGATAACGATCGTATACGGAGGTGCCCCATGGAAATCAAAGTGTTGATGTGCAATTGCAAAGGGCTCTGCGATTCATTCAAAGACTCCGATATGAATACGCTCCCGTTCGAGGTCGAATCGGACCTGGATGTGAAGTACACTGTCCTCAGCCCGCAGTTGTGCGGCCAGGGCGGGAACGCCGTTCTGGAAGAAGCGATGAAGACGGCTAAGCCGGACAGCTACCTGCTCGTCGGCGCCTGCGCTCCCAAGGCCCAAGAGAAGCTGTTCAAGAAACTCATCCGTGCGACCGGGTTTAATGAGAAGCATTTCGTGCCAGTCGATATCCGAGGCACCGACAACGCGGGAATCCTGGATCGTCTGCGCGAGGCTGTCGAAGGGATCCTCAAACAAGAAGAGGCGACGCCCGCCACAACCTGAGAGTCTCGCGTCGGAGCCTAGCCGGCATGTGTCTGGCGTCAGATCCCGTCGGATGCTCCAGATCCGACAGAATAAGATTATGGTGACGGTCGATGACGTACCGACGTGGCTGGCCCTGGCCTTCGAGCGAGTGGTCGAGGCGACGTTGGTTCTTGGGCTTTGCCCGTGACAATGCTGTGAGTTCCATGCGCTACCGAGTGTAATGAACACCCAGGGAGTTCCCGACGTGATTGGCTGAACAGCCGGAAATGAACCGATATGGAATTTAAGGACTACTACAAGCTCCTCGAGGTTGACCGTACGGCGACGGCCGACGATATCAAAAGCGCCTACCGCAAGCTTGCGCGAAAATATCATCCGGACGTGAGTAAAGAGCTGCAAGCAGAAGCGCGCTTTAAGGAAATCGGCGAAGCCTACGAAGTGCTCCAGGACACGGAGAAACGCGCTGCCTACGACCAACTCGGCAATCGCTGGCGGGCGGGGCAAGAATTTACCCCTCCGCCGGACTGGGCTGCGGGCTTCGAGTTCACCCCCGGCGGCGCGTCCGCGGCGGATGCCACGGACTATAGCGACTTTTTCTCCTCCCTGTTCGGCAACTTCTCCCGTCACAGCGCATCCACCCGTGCTCATGGCGAGGACCATCATGCCAAGATCTTCATCGCTCTCGAGGACGCGTTTCATGGCGGAACCCAGACGATTACTCTGCGTGCACCGCAGGTGAATGCGCAAGGCCAGGTGGTGCTTCAGGAGCGGTCGCTTCACGTGCAAATTCCCAAAGGCATCCGTGAAGGCCAGCATATCCGATTGACAAAGCAAGGTGCGCCGGGAGTCAACGGAGCGCCCGCGGGTGACCTCTATCTCGAGATCTGTTTTCACCCCCATTCCCTCTACCAGGTACAAGGCCGCGACCTGTCGCTCTCATTGCCGCTTGCACCGTGGGAAGCGGCCCTCGGAGCCACGGTCAAAGCGCCGACCCCGACCGGGGTGGTTGAAGTCAAAATCCCCCCGGGTTCGCAGAGTGGGCGAAAGCTAAGACTCAAAGGACGCGGCATTCCCGGCGAACCGGCGGGCGATCTCTATCTTGCCCTAGAAGTGGTCC
>JBGTMB010000288.1:0-10185 GCA_041743755.1 Nitrospiraceae bacterium
GAAATAGCGTGATTTTGGTTTCGCTCGAGTCCGGTCAACGTGACAAGGTCGCCGAGGCAGTCAAAGCCTGGTGTACAGAGGCCCAACGCTCCGGATGGGTCAAACCAGCCGTCCGGGTTTTCTGTTGGCCCTGCACACAACTCATATAGCAGCAGACCTGCTGCCAGGCGACCGATCGAATTTCGAGCTTCCGGGGTTGCATGGACAACGCATGAGCCTGCACCGTTCTGAAAAACCTCTCCGGAACGTGCAATCCTCCACGTCGAGGCTTACATGGCACACCGAGACCAGACTCAACTGCAACAGACCTATCGAGAGCAGTCGCTCAAAATGTTTCCCTGGATCTGTGCGCATTGCGGACGAGAATTTGATGGCAAAAAGCTGAGCCAGCTCACAGTTCATCACAAAGACCACAACCACGATAACAATCCGCCGGACGGAAGCAACTGGGAATTGCTCTGTCTCTACTGTCACGACAATGAGCACCAGCGGAACCAGGTGACATCCCCACCCAGAGAGATACCTCCCAGTCGAGAGCAAGATCGACCGTCGACTTTCACACCGTTCTCCCATCTCGCAGATATGCTCAAACGGAAGACATAGACGACTTTCGGTTGGCTGGTCGTAGTTTGCCCAGCTGATTTAGTGGGTCTGGTCTGTTTCCATCACTCAGACAAGCCAGACAAACATGACAGGACGGACAAACACGATGCGCTTGCCAATTCCTCCCTTCTCCCGCCACCAGCGATAGGTCAATAGCTCCCAACTCGTGCTGTATCCTCTTTGCCTTCCACTCCTGACCTCTGACTCCCTACTCTATGCCTTTCGCCCTTACGTCCCTCTCATTTCAGCGATCCGACTCACGGGTTACACGGTTTAGGATCTAGGACTTCGCAATCCCTTCCGATGCACGATCAGTTCGTCCGATGGGATACCCTATATCGGCGATGTGCAGTGGAGCACCTGGAAGCAATCAACACAGGCCACGGCGAAAATTTCGGATGGCCACGTTATGAAAGGAACACCACAGAACGCTCACAACAGGGCCAATGTACGACTCAGAACACCCAACCCTCCATGCGCTGCTCACAGCTCCTTGCGCAGGGAAGCGGCGTGCGAGAAACCTCAATTTATTCTAACGACCACAACGCAGGTGAAGCCCTGCCACTACCTGTCCAATTCTTATTGAGTAGTTCCTCTAACCCTAACACTCAACCATTGACCTATAGCTGGGTCGTTGGCGATGGCGGGACTTCGACTGCAGCCAACCCTCTACACGTGTTCGGCACAACAGGGATCTTTACGGCTGTTCTCACAGTGGCAGATTCCCCGAATGCAACCAACAGCGATCACGTCGCCATCACAGTCGGCAATAGTCCTCCCGTTGCAATCATCGTCACTCCTGTCACCTGATATACCTACTCAAGCGAAACCGTCGTCATCTTCAACGAAGCTGGCGCAAACAATGATGATGGCGCCGTAACCGGAGCCCACCTCTCCCCGGAACTAATCTTCCATCTCCCAAAACCGCTTGTAGAACTCCCCACCAACGTGTAGCCTTGCTCCCTGGAGTGCACCGCCCATGACCCAACCATCATCGACCGCCCATCCACGCGATCCATTGCACGGAATTACGCTGGAGACCATTGTCAAGGAACTCGTCGAGCGGTATGGGTGGGCCGAGATGGGGCGTCGGGTCCCGATCCGCTGTTTTCTCCACGACCCCAGCGTAAAATCTAGCCTCACATTCCTTCGGAAAACACCCTGGGCACGGGAGCGAGTTGAAGGGTGGTACATCGCGTATAAAGATTAAAGGAGCGAACTGGCTCGCGCCTTTCACCTGAACATGTCTGGAATCAAGGAACCACAGACCCATGGCCTCGAACGCGACAATTTTCAAAGCAACCGTACAAATTTCCGACATGGATCGCCAGTACTATCAAGATCATGCCGTCACGCTGGCCCGCCATCCCTCCGAAACTGACGAACGCATGATGGTCCGACTATTGGCTTTTGCACTGCACGCGCATGAGGCCTTGTCATTTGGTCGGGGGGTAAGCGCTGAAGAGGAACCTGCGCTCTGGGTCAAGGATTTGACGGGCGCCATCGACACCTGGATAGAGGTGGGCCAGCCACATGAGAAATCTATTCGCCAGGCTTGCGGCCGAGCGAAACAAGTTTATGTCTATACCTACGGCGGACGCGGCGCGGATCAATGGTGGGAAAAGAATCTGGCCACACTCGAACGCTTGGATAATTTGACCGTGATGAATCTTCCGCCGGAGGGAAGTCGAGCGTTAGCTCAACTGACTCATCCCAGCATGCAGCTGCAATGTACCATTCAAGAAAGACACATTTGGATAACGGAGGGAGAGACCACGGCCCACATTGAATTGACGATCGTGAAAGATGCCGCGAGCTCGTTTGGGTAACACAGTCGGACCGCCGGAACAGTATGTGGCAAGAGGATATAGCGATGAAAGAAAAGAAGCGCATTCCGACAAGTCGTGAGCCGGCCCCTTGGGCCAGTCCTTTTGCTTCCCTGCAGAATATCGAGCTACCACCGACTCCACGCGAACGGCATGATATCAGCAACCCCACCCGGACTGATTCGACGCCAGCCGCATCAAAGAAACCTCGTGGACGTGTGAATATCGTTCGCCAGACCGCACACCGAGGCGGCAAAACTGTGACGGTCATCTCAGGATTCCTCGGCATCAGTCCGGCTGAGAAAGAAGCTCTCGCCAAAGAAATGCAGCAATCGTGCGGTGCCGGGGGCACGGTAAAGAACGGGCGGATTGAGGTTCAGGGCGACCAACGCGAGACCGTTGCCCGCATCCTGACCAGCGCCGGTTTTCACCCTGTGTTTGCTGGAGGGTAACGGATGAAATCAGCTTCTCGTCTGGCCATACCAGCGAGAATGACTGAACCCTGGTACGGATGAAGCGCTCTAGTCGATTGACTTCCTCTGCTGATCGAGATAGAGGTTGCACCATTACTTTCCGCATACGCATGTGCGCATACTCTGTCCATCACTGAGAGGCTACTATCATGAAAAACGTGGAAATGACGGTCGAAGGGACGACATTGACCATTAAGGTCGATCTATCTAAAGCGTTCGGCCCCTCGGCTTCAGGGAAAACAATTATTATTGCCTCAACTGAGGGGAATGTGACCATTCCAAACCGTGAGGAGAAAGTTGGACTGAACGTCTACCGGAAGAAGTGATGAGGGCACGGGTCTATAGCCGGGCGATGTGAAGGCCATGGCGCACGCCCATCAACGTGCGTGACTTGCTGCTTGCCCCACGTCGATGGGCAGATTGGATGTGGATTCGGCCGGAATGACTGAACGACGGCTACGTTAGCCTCGCTTCTTGGCAGCCTTGTCTGCGCGCTTTTCCATCATGCTCTTGGCTGGTTTCTTCTTGGTCGTTTTTTTCTGCGTCATACCCTTAGCCATTGAGTATCTCCTCTACTGCGACTGTACAGATGAATAATATCGGACTGCGACATGATTGCCGCCCCCTCTTCATATCCCAATTACGCAAGAATTGGAATGGGTATCTGAAAATTTTCGTCGATTGACTTCGTCTCCTGTCCACTGTACAGCTTGCTTCAGTCCATTAATCTGTTTTTCTGACCGAATGCTGTCTCTGGAGGTGCGCCATGGGAAATCCTTCGGGCAACAAGGAGCGAGAGGAGTTTGCCGATGCGATCAACCGGGCGGCGTTCGGCAACGAACGTGTGCTGTTACGCAGACGTGGCCGAGCGGTCGCCGCGGTAGTCCCCATCAATGATCTCCGGCTCCTAGAGGCGCTGGAAAACCGTATCGATCTCGTCGATGCCCGCGAAGCTCTCGCTCAAGCGAACAAAAAGGGGGCTCGGGCCCTTGATGCCATATTGAAAGAATTGGGGGTGTGATTGCACCGGACCGTCTCCACAGTTTTCCTGGCCCCTCCAGCCGAACAACAACTCGGGGCATTGGTTAAGCCTCTTCGAACGCTTCTCGTAAAACGGCTCCTTGCACTCCGCTCCATCCCCAATCCCACTGGCGCCACGAAGATCGAGGGCCTGGAGCATCTCTATCGGATTCGCGAGGACCGCTATCGGGTAATCTATGTCATTCGAGGGCAAGAACTCCTCGTACTGTCTATCAAATGCAGCACGCAGAGAGAGCATCGTCTCGGCTCCTAGCCAGATGCACCATTCACAATCTGCCGATAGTACGACTCCAGCATGAGTGCGCGAGCTGGTTCGACAATAACCAGCTGACGTTGATCAAAGGTATTCGCACAATACAGATAGACTCCCTCCTCTGCCTGCCCAAGTTCGACATGCAGTTGACGGCCATCCGATTCCTGACGCGTCGTGTCTTTGAGTAGACGCTTCTCGTGAAGCTGTTCCCAAACACCCTGTGCGGAAGGCCCATGGTTCTCATAGCGCGGTGCGTCCTGGTCGGTGGCATGGGTCGTAAACTGCATGGGATCGCACGGGGGGCCTTCGTCTGGCTCCGGCGATTCATCCCAGTGAAGCGTACTCCCCGCTTCAGTCCCCACCAGATAGAACGGGCCGTCGTCAGCCACTTCCTCGACGAGCCGGTATCGAACGAATTCCGGCTGCTCGATCAGCCACAGCCCTCGTGCGGCCAGGGCCCGCTGCAATGGAACTCGTCTTGCCAACTGACGGGTTTTCTCAAACACAATCATGCGACCCTTCTGGGCTAGCAACGCGCTGAGCCGATCCAATCGAATGTCGAGACCTGTTCGTTGCTCAAACAAGGCCTGCTGGTTCGAATCATGCCTACGCTCGAACGTCTGCCAATGCTGACTTGGAATCCCCGGATCCTGCTCAGCCTGCACCAGCGAATGGGTGGCAACAATCAGATCCTGCGATCCCGCAATGGGTTGTAACTCGACATCGACACACTCGAACCGGAGATTGCCCAGGCCAAGACCTTGGGCTCTCTCCCGTGCGACCGCAATCGATGCCGGTGAACGATCGACGCCGAGAAACTGTTTCTCAGGGTATTGTGCCGCATAGAAGGTTGTTAGAATTCCGACTCCACAGCCGAAGTCAAGAATGTGGGCGGCATCTCCGAGACATGCCGCCACACGTGAACCGACCTCGATATAGTACTCGTAGCGCTGACTGTAGAGGACCGGAAGAATCTGCGGCTGAGCACTCCGGTCGTAGAAGGCAACTTCATCGAGATGCCCCCCTTCGTGCTTTTGCTCAACTACTTTTCTGAGTTGAATCAGATCCGAAGAAGACAGCTCTATCCGCTGCCAAGCGAAATAGTCCGCGTCGGATGTGAACCGCTTAAGGCCCCACCAGGTCAAGTGCGAAAGGAGCGATGGCAATAGTGAGTCGTTGGTCATTGCTAGCGCCTCGACGCGCCTGCTCAAAACGTTTTCCATCGAGGCCGCAAGGAGTGCAAACCACGCGACCGACGCGTTGAAGGTACAGTGAGTGGCTCAAACGGATGAGACCGACGCTGGAGAGCCTTTTCAGCAGGCGCTTACGGCCTTTTCAGCATGATCGCGTCAAAATATGCCTCCGGCACGGGATGCGGATAGCGTAGTTGGCCCGAGCCAAAGGCGACATACTTTTCACAGGTCAGCTGTTCAAGACCGATCGGGCCCTTGGCATGAAGACGTGAGCCGCTAAGCCCAACATCGGCGCCCATCCCGTAGCTGTCACCGGCATTGAGCCGAGACGACGCATTGACGAACACCGCGCTGGCATCGACCTCCCGCGTAAACTGCAAAGCCGACTCATAGCTCGTGGTGGCGATGACGGCGGTGAGGCAGGGGCCATGCGCCACAATGTGCGCCAACGCTTCATCCAGATCCGCAACCATTTTGACAGCTAGCACCGGCGACTGAAATTGGGTATCCCAGTCCTCCTCTTTCGCCGGGATGATCGAGGCGTGTCCTGTCATCGCCATTTGTCCCATGAGGGCCATGGTCTTCGGACAGGCCCGAACCTCGATCTTAAATTCTTCGAGCATACGGTTCACCAATGGCGGCAAAAACTGCCGTCCAATCACCTGTTGCACCAGTAACGTATCGAGCGAGTTCGATGCCATAACTTTCTGTACTTTGGAGTTGATCGCCACATTCTGAGCCATCGGCAGATCCGTGTCGGCATCCACGTACATCTGCGTGAGCCCCCCGTCGTGGCACAGCACCGGCATCTTCGCCTGCTCCACAACGGATCTTCTGAGACCCGCCCCGCCTCGCGGGATAATCGCATCAAGACTTTTTCCCGACCGAATCAGCTCGACTGCCACCTCTTTTTCAGGACGCTCGATGATAATCCATGCGCCGACCAACACCCCACTTTTCTCTGCGGCTTCGCGAAGTCCAAATCCAATAGCCTGCTGTGTTAGACCCCACTCCGGAGCGCCACGAAAGACACAGAGGTTACCAGATTTAAAGCAGAGTGCGATCGACTCCACGGTAATAAGTGGACTCAATTCCGATACCACCCCGATTACCCCGATCGGAACGCGGACACGACTTACTTGTAGTCCGTCCGGTCGTTCGCCTCGCGAGGTGACAGTACCAAGCGGATCCGGCAGATCTGCGATCAGGCGAAGACGATCCACCATCTCCTTAATATCGCTTGCCGTCATACGTAAGCGAGCCACCGCGGCCTTCATCCGATCCTTGATGACATCAGCCTCGAATGACTTCCCAACCGCATCCACATCTTTTTCGTTCGCCGCGAGAATCTTCTCTTCGTCGGCCGCTAATCGATCAGCCATCGCACGTAACACTTTCTCTTTGACCGGGCCGGAGAGAAGCGCGAGTGACCTCGCGGTATTTTTACAGTCTTTCAACAGTCTATCGAGATAAATCTTCACTGGAACTTCATGCATCGTAACCCTCGTACACGTGAGGCTACACCGTCGTCACAGCACAATCGACATCGGACTATAGCATGCGGTTTTTTTTCACGTAAAGCAGGGGTAGGTGATCAGATACGTCCGACTGCGCGCGTCGGAAGCACAGGGCCTGCATCAACCTCGTCTAACATTGACCGCAAGATCGACGAGAGCGCCAGTCTATTCGTCGCCCAGATATTGCCGCCGATGGAAACACGTCACGACACCACTCCCTACACCCCGCATCCTGCCGCGATCAATTCTCCCTCTACAGAGAAAATTTGCTAGTATGCCCCATACACACAATCTTGTCTTGTGGTATGCTCACGAACGCCTAATGATCGACCTGCGCAGCGATACGGTCACGAAACCCACTAACGCTATGCGACAAGCCATGGCACGTGCGGACGTGGGGGACGATGTCTACGGTGAAGATCCCACCGTCAATCGTCTTCAAGAAATGGCGGCCGCGATGTTTGGGAAAAAGGCCGCGCTCTTCGTGCCGTCCGGCACGATGGGCAATCAACTTGCCATTCGCCTCCACACACAACCAGGCCAAGAAGTCATCGTCGAAAGCACCGCGCATATCGTCCGATATGAACAGGGTGCGGCCGGAGCACTGGCAGGGGTACAGCTTCATTGGGTCCAAGGGAACCGCGGTCTCATTTCATCCGAACAGGTTGAGGCAGCCATACGCCCCAAAGAACCACACACGGTTCAAACGGGGCTGATCTGCCTGGAGAACACCCATAACAGCGGCGGCGGGACAATTTATCCCCTCGCGACAATTGAACGGATTCGAACAGTGGCGTCCACCCATGGCATCCCCATGCATTTGGACGGCGCCCGGCTATTCAATGCCATCGCGGCCACCACCCTACCGCCGGCCTCGTATGCCCAGCATTTTGACACCCTGTCGGTCTGTCTCTCGAAAGGACTAGGGGCGCCGGCCGGCTCACTCTTATTAATGAATGATCTGACTCTGCTCGATAGAGCCAAACGTTTTCGGCGTATGTACGGCGGTGCCATGCGGCAGGCCGGCGTCCTCGCAGCGGCCGGCATCTATGCGATCGAGCATAATCTTGGGAGACTGAAAGAGGATCATGACCATGCCAAGCGGCTGGCGCGACAGCTACAGCACATTCCCTCGGTCAGGATTACTCCTCAAGATGTCGATACGAACATCGTCATATTTGGAGTGATCGGCCACCGCCTGAGCCCATCAGCCATCGTGGCCGCATTAAAACAGGAGGGGCTCTTAATCAATGCTATCGGCGATAACAGCTTTCGTGCCGTCACCCATTTAGATATCTCCAGTGCCATGGTCGAGGAAGCCAGCACAATCTTTATCCGTGTGTTGGGAGGCTAGCCTCTGACCCCGCGCTTCCTTCCCCTGGCCATCGGCCGTGGCAAGAAAACCGCGTATCATCACAAAGGGTCGGGCATCCTCTCATTGACACTACGCCTACTGAAATCTAGAATGCCGCGCAACGGAGACTCAATGCCGATCGACGTGGTGTCGTTCGCACATATCAGCCGAATCCTTGGGGTCACCGACTCGCTTGGGCTGAGCCGCGAGTGGGTCGAGATCCCGTTGTCCCCGGAAAGTCCAGGTGTCGTCAGGCGATTGACCAATGGCAAGTTGGAAATCACCGTTGATGCAAACCAACCGTTCGAGGACTGGCTGGAATCGCTCCCACAACACATTCAGCGTATACAGGGAGCCTAAACAATGGATAGCCCCGCCACCCACTCTACCCCGACATCAGAAGAATTGCAGGCAGAACTCCTGGCGATACCAGAACCGCCTGAACAGCCGGATCCGATAGAAGAGCCGGGGTTCGAAGAGCTTGTCACAGTGGCCTTGCGCCACGTTCGTGGCCGCCGCGGGGGAGATCTCGTCACTGTCATTCTGGTGGGATCCAGCGTTCGGCGCGCGATTACGACGCACAGCGACATCGACCTCATTGCGCTCGTAAAAGGACAAGCCGACGGCCACGAGATCGTCCGTGTTGCCGACCGCCTCGCCGACATCCGCTATCGCGGGCACCAGGAATTTGAGGAGGATCTTCCCTACTCGCCGCGCCTCCCATCTCTCTTGCGGAAAGCCCGCATCCTCTTCGATCACGACAACATCGGGGCCAGGGTAATCGACCGCGCCAACCAACGATTCCGACAAGGGCCGCCTCCTGTCAGCATTAATGAACAGATTCGGATGAAAGCGGAATGTTTCCATGTATTGGGAAAAGCAAGGGATCTTGCAGATAAGCCGGCGACTGCCCAGTATCTCCTCTCGATCTTCTTCGATGACATTATCACCGCATTCTTCCGGCTACGGGGCTTCTGGCTGACCGCACCAAGTGACGCGCCAAAGTTCATCGCCTCCCGCGATGCAGGGCTGGGTGACTTAGCCGGGCGATTCTTGACTGCCGCTACTTTACCGGAACGACTCAACTTTGGCCGAGATCTTGCCGATACTCTTTTTAAGGATGTACCGAATCCTGCCAGGATCGACTAACAGGATTCCCGGATCGGTTGTCTGACTGCGGTTGCATACGGCTTGTCGGCCATTCATTCTACTGGTGTGAAGAGAGGACGAAGCCTCTCGGTAATCGTGCTCTCTGCAACAACGTCAGGCAGGCCGCCCCTTCTGCTGAAGGCTAAAATAGAGGTCACGGGAACGCGAAGATCGGACTCATTGAGTGACTAACCTGAGCCTTGCCGGACACAGCCAGTTTTTTTCAGTATCCTAAAAGAAGGAGTCGCTATGGAAATCGGGTTTATCGGACTTGGGAAAATGGGTATGAACATGGTCACTCGATTACAACGTGACCGGCATCGGGTGGTGGTCTATGATCGATCGGCAGATCTGATCAAACAGGCCGAGAGCGCTGGCTGCATCGGCGCCTCTTCGTTAGCCGACCTTGTCGGCCAACTCACAGGCCCACGCGCAGTCTGGATTATGGTCCCATCCGGCGCGCCGACGGAGGAAACCGTTCAGGCCGTTGCGGCGCTGCTCCACCCTGGCGACACGGTCATCGATGGCGGCAACACCAGATTTCACGACGATGTTCGCCGGGCCGGGGACCTCAAGAAAAAACAGCTGCATTATGTCGATGCGGGAACCAGCGGAGGCATTTGGGGGTTAAAGATCGGTTACTGCCTGATGGTCGGTGGCGACGAGGCGCCGGTGAACCAGCTCGCGCCTATCTTTACGACGCTGGCGCCGGAACAGGGCTGGGCTCACGTCGGCGGAGTGGGCGCCGGGCATTACGTGAAAATGGTGCATAATGG
>JBGTMB010000289.1:0-2918 GCA_041743755.1 Nitrospiraceae bacterium
GAGGGAGAGGTCAGTCAATCGTCCAGGAGGCCATGTCTTGCGCTGTTCCATGGCAACCTTCGTCACTGTAGATTCGACTTCGACGCGGCCATTAAACTGCGCGATAAGAGTCCCCGCCCGGTTGCCATCACTTTGATCGACAGACGCGGATTCGTTTGACTTGTCCATCAGAAATTCATAGTTAATCACCGTCCCCGACGGGACCCGCAGCGTAGTGGTAAACATGGTGCCCGTGCGAACCATAGGGGTATACATCATTCCGTTTTTCAGCACTGTTCCCGGGGGCCGCGCAGCATCAGGAATCGCTTGCCACCCATCAATACCCCATAGGAGCCAGACATCGCTGGGTTTCACCGAACGATAACTGAGCTCTTGCGCCACAAACGGGATCTCGGAGGTTGTGCCGGCAAGCCAGGCTTTGCGCTGCTCTTTCGTGACTGGAGTCACCGTGGATTCGACTTCGATCAGACCATCTTCGCTCTTGGCTAAGTACGATTTACCAACTGCGTCATCTCTGACATGGACAGGGGTACCCGTGTCCATCTTGGCGATAATGAACCTATAATTAAGTCTAATTCCTGATGGAACACGCACTAGGGTTACAAAGGTGTCGTTCTTCCTGACCATGCGGGTATGCATGAGTCCATCGTCCTCGATCACCGTTCCGTGGGGATAAGCCGCGTCAGGGATCGTTTGCCACTCCTCGATGCCCCACACGAGCCAGACCTCGCCGGCTCCAGGGGCGTGATAGAGAATCTCCTGCGTGACAAGAGGGAGGTCGACGGCCTCACCAGCAACCCAGGCCTTACGCTGCCCGGCCGTAACCGTCAACGCCACAGTTAACCCTGATTCAATCTCGATCCGGCCATCGAGTTTCACATCCTTAGTGAACGGGCGGCCATTCTCGTCGTCAGTCTGCCAAATGTCGGTGCCCCCGCCTCCCTTCGTCTTGGTTACCATGAACTTATAGTCCAGCCGCGTCCCAGGCGGAACCCGCACTGTGGTGATGAAGGTTTCGCCCTGGCGGACCAGGCGGGTGCGCATGACCTTCTTGTCATCCAGATATGTTTCCGGGGGACGAATCGCCTCAGGAACCGCGTGCCAGCCGTTGATGCCCCATACGAGATAGACCTCGCGCGCCCCGATGGCGTGGTAACGAAGTTCTTGCGTAACGAGGGCTGCCTGAGAATTGGCGTTTGACGACTGCGCCCAGACCAACTGTAACTGTTCCGGACACAGGCAGAAAAGCACAGCCAGCCAAAGTCTGAATATTAGAACCGAAATGACGTCATGACGCCCGGGCTGGGTCTGACGACAAGTGGATGTTCTCATGTGCTATTGCTACCAATAGGTCGTCGTCTTGTCTGAATGCATCGTGCGCTGGATCATTTGGAAACCGACACTGAATACATGTTCTGCTATCTATCGCAACCAGTACCTATCAAAAATTAAGCTTCGCAATGAAGGCGTGAAAACGATCGGAGCCGGTCACCTCGATACGAGGAAGGTCAAGAAGAGGATTTTCAAAGGTATCGAAACCCGGCCGACTGGACAATCCAAAGATATAGCCACAGGCTCCGATGAGATGCCGTACGACTCGATCAGTGTCACCATACGGATACCCAAAGGCCTGGATCGACTCCCCCAGCCCACGTTCAAGCATTACCCGCGAACGAGCACCCTCGCAGACAATCTCATCGACGGAAAGGGAGGTGAGAGGTCGATGGCTAACAGAAAGCGAACCAAATTCGACCCCTTCTTTTCGAAGCTGGCGGATTTCATTCCATCCGAGCACAGGTGTTTCCTCGTCGGAGAATCGATCCCAAGTATTGGATCGTCCTATTTCATTTGTTACAAGGAAAACAAGGGCCGAGAAACCATAGTGCCTTAGCAAAGGCCATGCATGCGTCAGGAAATCAAGGTAACAGCCATCAAAGGTGAGGAGTATCGCTCGGCCTGGCAGCGGCCTCTTCGCGTTCTTTGCCGCACGCCAGTCCTCTAAGCTGACGCTATAGAACCCGGCCTCGTGGAGATACTCGATCTGCTCCTTGAACAATCTCGGAGATATCTGAGAACTGGCCGGCACAGTTGGGCTGATCGGAGCCACCCTGCCATATTTGAGGATCGGGAGCCGGTCGGTAACAATGGCCTGAGTGGACTCCTTCCGTTGGAAAGAGCCGCCATGCCAAACAATGTCTGCGGCGATATTCGTAGGTGGCGCTATGGGCTGAGCGAGTTCAATAACCTCGGGAATACTGAAGCGGAATAGCTGAATACGGTAGAGAGGCGTTCGGAGCTCCTTCACGAGACGAAGCGAGCACGTGCCCGCAAGCATCTCCCCGATGGTTTTCGCACCGAACGGTAAATCCCAGTTGAAGCCAGGCTGATCAGGTTCGTCTGCGACCAGATTCGAATGTGTCGTGAGGAGGTACCCGTTAGGCCTAAGGGCCTCCGCAATCTTACGAGCAATCGCCTGTAATGCCTCTCGCCCATTGACGTAGGAGAGCACCTCGCTACACACAATCAGCTGATAAAGGCCTGGAAGCGTATCCTTCGTTAGGTCGAGGCGCACAAAACGCACGTTCTGCATCCCTGCACAATGTTCCGTGGCACGATCGAGTGCAATCTGGGAGATATCAGCGGCGAGGAGATTGCCAACACGCGAAGCGAGTTGCGCCGTGAAATGGCCTTCTGCACAGCCTAGTTCAAGAGCCTGATTGATCCCAATGGGGGGAATCAGCTCGAGAATCTGCTCAAACCTCATCTGTTGATATGGGCTTGTGCTTTTCCACGGATCTGGCTGTGTCGCGAAGAGCATCTCGAAGTAGCCTCGGTCATAGAGCGGTACAACTGGCGCGTGGGCCACTTTGGATACACTTGCATCAGTGGCATACCCCTTCACACATCCGAATGGCTGC
>JBGTMB010000290.1:0-20204 GCA_041743755.1 Nitrospiraceae bacterium
CCCCAAGCCAGCAAACCCATGGCCAAGACGGCCCCAATTCGCCGCGCCGTCGTATCGCTTCCTACCATTCTGATTCCGTTGTTTCTACAATGGTGAATCTTTCCTGAGCCCCCATCTCCCTTCTAAGAAAAACAGGGGGGGCCACACATTAGGCGTAGCTCCCCCCCTTTGACCGATACTATTCCGCTCTCGACTACTTCATCGCTGTCGGAATAGCCTGGGGCTGCGGCTTCAGTTCCGCTCGCTTGGCACCCATTCCTTGAGCGCTCAGCGGTTGGATCCGTGAGTCACCGACCGGCAACACACGGAGATAGCCCCATTGTCCCGACTGCGTGTAGGGCAGCCGAGCATTGGACCACACGAAGTCTCCGACCTGACGATACGGGCCGCCCGCGCCGCCGCGGATAAAGACATCGAGGATCTCGGACCCGGCATACTCCACCACGCTGATCATGTCGGCACCCGGCATGTAGGGCTCGATCGGCCACTCATGGCCTTCGACCCCGAACATCCCGTTCTGTTCGCTGTTGGCCCCGATGACATGGATCCGGAGCGCGTCACCGGCATGCGCCTCGATCAGCGGCGTCGCCGGATCTTCGGGCTTATCCACCACACAGGGCTGGAAAATTTTCCCCAGCGAGCAGCCTTGCTCCTCACGGAACTTATAGGGTTCCGCGCGATAGTTGACCGACGTCAACCCTGCGACGTTTTGCACATACGGCATGAACGCAGTGCCGATGATGTTGTCCTCGTCCTGGAAGAAGAGGGCCACGTCACGGTAGTTCCGCTTGCCGACGTTCTCTGGCAGGCTGGCGTCCACAATGACATCAGCTCTCCATGAATTCTTCTGCGAGATATCGGCCCCGGTAACAGGGTCCCGATACTGAGAGCCCTTCGGCCCGATGACCACCGCTCCGTACAATCCGTTCCGCGGATTGACGACGATGTTGCCACCGTCCCACACCAGCGACGTCGTTTCCTTGTTGGAAGGATGCGCATAGTAGGTGTAGGTGCGGCTCTCTCCAGGGGCAATCGTCTGATCGCCAGGATTGTTCCCGACGTTCAGGCCCTGGCTGTCTCTCGGATCGAAAGCCAGGCCCGGCGCAAAGAAGGACGCCCGGCTTGCCTTCATTTTGTTCTTCAGATTGACCTTGATGCAATCGCCCAGATTGGCACGTAACGTGAGCGGATTCGGCGTCACAGTGCTCGCCACCGTGATCGCTTCCTCTTCAAGCGCATAGATCTTGCCTTCCGGCATGGTCATTTCGATCTTACGCTCGAAGTCTACCTCGATCACATCCGGCGCCTTCGGGTGGAGCTTCATCGGCCGGTCCAGCGACACGACGTTGAAGTTCTTCACCGGAGCATCGGACGGACAGACGGAACTCGGCGTCGTAGGAATCCCAAGAGGATTGGTTCCCCTGGGCAGCGGCTTCAGATCTGCCGTTTCCTTGTCGAGCACGCGGATCAGTCCCCATCCCCCTTCAGCAAAGTGCGACGTCCGACCGTTGAAGTGAATATAGTCGCCCGGCATGCCCTGGAATCCTCCGGCCTTGGTCACAAGGTCATACCGTTCGGCGATCCCGACATGAATCGAGTTCTTCCGATTGGCATCTGCTGCATACCGTTCCGTCAGGAAGGTATGACCTGAAATGGTCCAGACGTGCGACTCGTTCATGAGTTGATGCAACAGGCGGAACACCATGGTGTCCCCGGTGTAGGCACGAAGCAACGGCGTACCGGGATCTCCATGGATCGCGCTACTGAACAGTTTCGACGTATCCGGATTGTTGGACAACCGCTGTGCAAACGGCGCCGCGCGGAAGTTAAACCCGCTGCCGGTCGTATGCGTGCCGCCGTTGATGTACTTGTTCGGCGCCGCCAGAATCTTCTCCGGCATTTGGAAGGATACAGTCTTGCCGGCTTCCAGCGCTACTTCGATCGGCTGCCCAGGCGGGTTGCCCGCCTCGATGGTGTTCACTGTATGTGGAACGGTGTCATGGATCGACACCATCAACTCGCGGAAGCTCCCGCTCACCCCAGCCCCAATCGGCTCGTTGCTGTGGATATCGGCAATGGGACCGCTGTACACCAACTTGCCGTTCTTCGGATCATGATACGTGGACCCGAACGGCTCTACGATCGTCACGCCAAACCCGCCATGCGGCCAGGTGGTCGCGCCGAATGCATGGTCATGCCAGAACACCGTCCCCATATCCACGTCCACCCACCACCGATAACGCACGAACTCCGGCGACACCAGATCGCCAGCCGGGTGGTTCTGCTTCAGGGGCTTGAAAAACGTAACCTGATCGCCCTTGATGTCCTTGATACGTGCCACTTCCTGACAGCTCTTGTCTCGCGGCAATGAGGCCGTCGGGTCGTTGCCCTTTTCCAAACAATCCATACCGACCATCACTTCCGTGTTGACGTGGAACGGCGTGGCACCCGGTGCCATCTGAATCTTGATGGACGCGGCACCCGCCTTCGCGCCGCCCAGGAGCTTTGCGACCATCGGCGCCGGCAACCCATGCTTGGTCTTCTTCCCCCACATCGTGAAGGGCCGAACCGACATTTCATATTCGAAGCCGGAGATCACCCCATCTGAATTCCCCGTATCAAACTGGAAGAAGTGGGGATGGATGTTGATCTTGGACGACTGAAAATTCGTGTAATCGTCGTCGTCCCATTCACTGGTCAGCAATAGGTCCACGCAGTCATACACGTTCGCCCGGATAACTGCAGGAAGTTTCAGGTCGTCGTTCCCCCTCGTCAACCGTTCTTCTTCATGGAGCACATAGATCAATCCGTCCTTGTCGACCATGGCCGGCTCTGTCCCCTGCGCCTTCGCCAGGGTAATCGGCATGCGGACGAAGTGAATGTTGTAATGCTTCTTGTTGGCATTGTCGGGGCAGAGACTCCATCGGCCCTGCTCGCCCGGCATCGCGGGCTCGGAAGTCCGTTCACCATTGGCGTCCTGGTGAATCGGCTCCAGCCAGGGAGCGCCGTTGTGGTTCGCAGAGAACGGCACCCGCTTGCCAAAGTGAGGCTTAAACAGCGGCCAGGCCATCTTCGCTGTCGTCGGATCGAACAGAATATTCGGTCTGGTACTATCATCCCACTTCGCCGCCCAGGCATACTTCGGATTCTGTGCGGTGCTTTCCCGCTCACCCCTAGCAATATTGCCATCCCACTTCCAGTCCCACACGGTCGAATCGTAGGCCATGATCTGGCCCTTCTCATCGTTCGTGTGACCGGGTTGACCTTGTGCCGGCACAAACATTTCGACCCAATCCTTGATGTTCACAATGACGGGATCGGACTTCCAATTGGTCTTCTGACTCTTGTCGACAATCTTAAAGACCTTCCCGAACCAATCCACCGTCGTTCCGATCAGCTTGTCGGATGACACTCCCTGCTTCATCCGGCCCTGACGATCCGGCAACTCCCTAAGGTCAGGCATGCTATCGGTGTGTGCGGCGCCTACTTGGAGTGTATTGTAGAACCGGCCCTAGCCCCACATGCCTGCAACATAGTGGTGTGCAACATGGCAGTGATACAGGAATTCCCCTGCCAGATGTTGACAGCCACCACCGCCGCATTCCGGCTCAAGGTCCAAGGCTTCTGACGGACCGATGACTTCCACGTCCACGCGATCGGACTTCGTCCGGACGACCGGATACTTGACTGGCCCATCCTGCCCCTTATACCAATGCTCTTCCTGATCGGCACGCGGACTCCTTTGCCAACGGATCGTGCCGCTGTGCGGGTGGTGGGAGTGGAATACTTCGGACCCGCCATGAACCAGCCGCCACTTGACCGGATCGCCCAGATAGCCCCGTGCAATCGTGGTCGGCGTATCGCCGAACGTATAGGCGCTGTAGGCCATCGATTCGTCTTCAAATCCGAAATACTCGTGCTGCAAATGCATCTGATCGATGCCGAACGGCTCACTGCGATAATTGATCGCCCGGCCACCTGGACGATAGGCATCGGTCAACGGATCGCGCTGTGGTAAGAAATCCCCCTTCTTGTTCAGCGGACGGAAGGCTTCGTCGCCGATCTCATGATAGAAAAGCACGAACTCGCGGAAGTCAGGTCCGGACCCGTTATCGATATTCACCTCCCAGCCACTCCTGGCCTCCGGTGCTGGACCTCCACTGCCGAGGGCATTGAGATAGTTCGACCCCTTTGGCTCTACGATGAATGCGCCGAAGAGACCTAACACCGTCAACTCACGGTCATGGCTGTACGAGTGAAACTGCCTGACCCCCTCCTGCATCTGCGGATGGATATACCACTCGAACTCCTGCGCCTTGCTCGGAGCCACGATGGATTCGGGATTCGTTGTGGTGGCCGGCTTACCGGTGGCGCTCACGATCATGCTGGATGCACTAATGAACAGGCTGCCGTCCTCACTCTCCATCTGATTACGAAGCGTCATTTTGACGCAATCGCCCTGATTGGCGCGCAGCACCAAAGGTTGAATCATGTCGCCCTGCAATCCGGTGGACACAGCTCCAGGATCGAAGCCGTCCTTTTCGCGAGCCTCTTTGTTCTTGGTTTCCTCACTGCGAATCTTATCGAGATCCTGGGTCAATGCATACATATAGCCCGGATAGAAATCGAGCCAGCGATTCAGCGTGATCTCGATATTAATCATCGAGACATCGTACTGCTTCACCGGCACACCGGCCGGACACTTCCCTCCGGAAGTCATTACCGGCTCGCCTTTAGACCCATCGGACATGAGCAGGAAGCTGCTGCCGTCCTGGCCCATGTACTGGTGCATCATCGACATCTCGTTGAACGCTCCAGACGTCTGCTGGGCCTTGGCATCTTTCTGTGCCTGCTGTTCGAGCTTCTCCATCAGGCGATGGTGCTGCATCTCCATCTTCCCCGAACGGTCAGGCTGCCCCTCGATCGTATCCTCCAAGATTGTCTGCCCCTTCAATTGCTGCGTCCAGCCTGGCAGTGCGACTGGTGTCGCATGGCCTTCATGCGACAATTCACCTGGACTTGCGGCAAACAGCCATGGCGTCACTACCAAGCTGCCCGCCAATAGGACACTATGCAGCATCAGCGACAGGCTGCTACGCCGCCGCTGACGCCGTGGTTGAACCAATAATGACCTCATACCTCGGCCTCCTCTTTTAAGGATTGAACAGACCATTTATTCATTGAGTGGGTGGCTCCCGGATATCTCAACCGGCCTTTTTCAACGGAGCACTCTTCAATGACTAATTCAGCACTCTGTGTTAAGAGCTGGTGAAGGCTTCCTCCTTACGGAGAAGAGGGTCATTCGGAGGCCGGTCCTAATCACCCAGACCTTCACCAGCGATCACAGATAAGCGCAACTTACATGCCTCGATACAGATACCGACAGGAATACGCTGCCTACTCCGCATCAGTCCTCGTCATTCGCAATCGGGGGTCGGATGAAACCGATAGACGTGCGACAGGCAAATTTCCACAAAACTAGACAGTCATGAGCAGGCCGAAATCATCAGTGCTGGAATTTCAATCAGATAGACTGTCTAATTTCTTGGACGGCTATGATGAGAATGTGGGGCGGAAGTGGGCAGATCTCAGGACCATGAACCAGGAAATGACGCATGAGGAGCACGGACGAACAGCATGACCAGACTACGAAAAACCATGCATCTGCTAGGGTCCCGTTTGAGACGAGGTACGATTGGCGCTGCTCTGCAAATCCATATCGAGCAGAACGGCGCCGGCTGGCTCTTTGGGATTGAGTCCAATCGGCATCCGGTCGACGATTAGTTTGACCAAGGGCACCGCAACGATATGCGGAGCCTTATCTGAGGGATTGGAATAGAGTCCCAGTCTGACATTCTTCGACCGCTCACTCGCCGTCAATTGAGGCTTCAGCCTGGCCTCCACAAATCCCACCAGCATTCCACTTCCGTCAGCGAGTTTATGGATCTCGAACGCATTGGAGACGGGCGGCACCTGTTCGATCGTAAGATCAGGACTCTGCGTGATCAAAGCCATTGCCAGGAGTTTAGGGGGAATAAATCCATAACTCCCTGTTGGTGCAACCGAGAAAAGGATTACTGAAGTAGAGGAACTGAGTTGAGACACCCCGTGTTTAACCCGTAATTGATTTCGTAAATCGGTCTCGCTTCCGGACGATTCGATAAAGACCGTTGCCGGCGCAGCTTTCTGTACCGGGAACACCTCCGTCTTGCCTCCTTGGGCCCCAGCGGGTGAGGCAGGGATGAGGCTCATGAGAGTCAGGACAAGCAGGGAACCTGCGATGAGGTAAGGAACCGGTCGGATTCGAGTCCATGGTGCGATGCGGTCAAGCATGAATGTGAGTCCTCCTCGTACAGCGAAAAAACGAGTCTTTCAGGCAACGAATGTCACTTCTCTCAATCTCGATTGCTTATGCATGCAACCGAGCAGGCTGCAGTATAACTGTTATGGCACGCAAACCGTTGATGGCGTACACGTGGGACACAAAATGAAAATATTCACGCGGGCCGCTCAAAAAAGACGTCCTGGTCGTTTGTACACTCCTCACCTATCCATAACGTGGCCCTACTCGCCGTCTCACTCACCACTCAGTCTGGGATACAGGAAATTCCAGATGGCTGCCGTCCGGCAGAATCCAAAAGAGTCGATCCGGCGGGCATGGGTGCGTCAATTCTGTACACCCGCTGCCTCTTTCACATCCCGCGCGCAGCGGAAACCCATCCAGTTCATCTTGGTGTTGGGATCAGTTCCATTGCGTTGCACAGTCCGCACGCTCGGCGTGCTGTCGATCCAGCCGCCGCCACGGAAGCTCCGCTGCGTCCCCTGCTCCGGTCCCTTGGGGTTCTTCTCCGGCGCAGTCGCATAGTACTTGGGGTCATACCAGTCGGCCACCCATTCGGACACATTCCCAGCCATCTGGAACAATCCGTATGGACTCACCGCATTGTCATATTTATCCACTGAAATGATCGGAGGATAGAGCAGAAGCCGTTCAGGACGATCGCGTACCGGACCGGACAAACCGGTCCGGCCGAAGTTCGAACGAGAGAGCCCGGCCGGCTGATTTCCCCATGGATAGATTCGCCCGTCCTCTCCACGCGCCGCTTTTTCCCATTCAGCTTCGGTCGGAAGGCGCTTACCGGCCCACTTACAGTACGCGTCGGCATCGGGCCACGACACGTGCATCACAGGATGATTGACCATGGTCTCCTGGAAGTTACCACCGTCATACTGCCAATCGATGAGCGGAGGAAGGTCTTTGGCAAGGATGAACTTCAGAAATTGCACGGTGGTCACTTCGAACTTATCGATCTCGTAGGCGTCCAGATACACCTTCCGCTGGGGAAACTCAGCCGGATAGGCGTTGCGGTCTACCTTCCTGTCACTCCCCATGATGAACGAGCCAGCCGGAATCAGAACCATCTCGTCGTGAGTCGGCAACTTTGCCCGCTCTGAGGCGAGCTTTTTCCCTTCTGGGGTCCATTCCCGAACGACGTCGGCCACGTCCAACGCATACACCGATCCGCCCATTGCCATCAGCACTGTTACCACAAGACTTGCGATAACTCCGAGTACTCTCACGATCCGGCCTCCTTGTTAAGTTACATACCGGGCCCGAAAGGCTCCGGCACTTCCTGTTTCTTGAAATCCTCCAACGGTTGAAAGTTGACCGGCAGGTTGAAGAGGTAGTCTGAGACTGAACGCAGCTTCACATGCTGGTACTCCACGATCCAACTGCCGTCTTTCCTCGCCAGTTTCATCGGAAAATGAATATCTGTCGCAATCCACTGGTAATACACCTCAACCTGCTCTCCTTGTTTCGTCGTAACTTCGTAAAGAATCGTCGGATGCCCTTCACGCACTTCCGTACCGATCTCCTGTCTCGACACTTCTCCATCTAGATGTTCACTCACCCTGAGATCCTGCTCAGGACCATAGGGCATCGTTTTGAAGTGTTTCACCCGCGAGAGCAGCAACCAGACAACCTGCTTGTCCTTGCGCACAATACTCACGTTGACCGGCCCCGTCGAATGGTGCTCGATGCGCCACATCGTATCGCGGTAATAGATGTAGGCTTTGTGCGTTCGACCATCAATCTTCGTCACTTGATCGGCAGTAAACTCCAATGCCCAGGCCTGCACGCCAACGAGCAGCAGAACGCACCCGATCAAGAACACGAGAGCGATCTGGCGCATGGTGGGAAATCCTACCATAGCCCGTACTCGCTTTCTTCTGGTGATTACGACCCAAATCCAGGGGTAGAAATTCCGCCATGTTCGCTTGGTAAGTCGAGAGCCCGGGAGTCCTGTATGCCCCTCTCCTGTTGTCGAATGCCCGTACAAAGACAGGGTCTATTTCTTCTGTTGAAGAAGATGAAGCAGCGCCCCTGCCGCGGTAGCTCGCACGGCATCATTCGTGTCGTGAAGGGCCTCCTTCATGAGGGGAACCAGCTCACGGTCCCCCACATGCCCGAGGGATCGAAGCGCCACAATCTTCGGACCGGGAAGGGGATCGGCGGTCAAGCTGGCTAACAGGGAAATCGCACCGGG
The DNA here is from genome assembly GCA_041743755.1 of Nitrospiraceae bacterium. GTDB lineage: Bacteria > Nitrospirota > Nitrospiria > Nitrospirales > Nitrospiraceae > Palsa-1315. The sequence goes on from JBGTMB010000290.1 coordinate 8,550, forward strand.
AGCATTCGCTTTGGTTGCCTTCCCAAGGGCATAGGCGACAGAAGCACGCATAGCCATATCGTTCTGCTGGGCCATCGATTGTGCGCTGCCGGCCACCGTCGAATAGAGCTCGCCAAGCTGAAGTAATGCAGCAATCGCTGAGGCACGCACGGTAAAGTTGCCGTCACTGAGCACCTGATTGAGCGCCGACACTGATTCCGGCCCTCCCAGTTCCGCCAGGCTCCCCACTGCCGATTCACGTACGGCCGGAATAGGATCTTTCAATAACTGCTCAATCTGTCTCCGCGCCTCTTTGTGCCCAAGATGCCCGAGCCCCCTGGCCGCTGCCCCACGAACAGAGGGCTGCTTGTAAGTCAAGGCGTCCATCATAAGAGGGGCGCCACGCTGGTCTTTCAGTTCGGCCATCGTGCGAATCGCGTCGGCTCGATCCTCCGGATTCGGCGATGCGGCAGCCTGCTGCAATTCGGCCCACGCCTCTTTCTTGCCGAGCCTGATCAAGGCGCCATACGCCGCAATACGAACCGTGGTGAGCTCGTCCTTTGCCGCCGATTCGACTAACGATCTGACTCCAGGATCTCCCGTTCTACCGAGCGTTCTCACCACGCGCGCCTTCACCAATCCTGCTTGATCCTCGATCGCCGTGCGCAATTTTTGCGACTTCCGCCCCGCCTCCGATCTGCCGAGCCCTTCAACGGCGAGCGCACGGACTGGTCCAGACCCATCGCTCAAACCATCCTCAAAATAGTGGACAACGTCGTCCGAGTCCACCTCCTTGAGAGCCGTGTAGGCAGCCCCGCGCATTTGTTCACGCATGTCCTTTACCATGATGAGGATGAACCCCAGCGCTACTTCTCGGAGGAGAGACTCATCATCTTGCTTCAGCACCGATTCCAATTTGTCGTACTCGCCGAGTGCATCCTTAGGGTTACCGAGCTTGAGAAAAGAACGGATCTTAAGACGGTGAACGTCTGGAGCGGCATCCTGTTCCTTCTCCAGCTTGGTTAACTGCTCAAGCACCTGTTCATACTGCTGCTTGTCGAACGCCTCTTGCGTTTCTTTCGGAACAGAGACGGTCCGAGCAGCCAGCAGCACCTGATCCGCGCCACTCCACAGAGAGAAGCAGGTCACCGCAACCGTGGTCAGTAGATTCCAGCGACACGAGCGGTTGTGCATGAACAGTTCTCGCATCATCTTTTACCCTTGTCCTTGCGGCACAGGCGCCGATAAGCGCTTTTTGTATCCCGGTGGCTCTTCAAAATAATAATCCGGCTGAGGCGACAATCTAAACCGTTCATACTCAAACGCCCACTCCCGGTCTCGACTGACGAGTTTTAAGACCACTCCTGTGTCCAGATCTACCCATTCGTAAAATCGTTCGACGCGACCATGATGGTCTGTCTGAACTTCGAAAAGCTGAGTGGCGCGACCAGCCGTCATCGCGGCCCCGATCAGAATTCGATCCCGTTCCCCTGGTAAAGGAGGGCGAATCGGGAGCAGATCATCGGGATCCAGCCTTGTCACCAACAATTCTTTCAATTGAGCCAAGAGATACCAGGTCTCGGATTTATCCAGCCGGATGATTTCGATTGCCGCATACCCACGTTCGGTTCGAATGGCATACTTGTACTCCAGCCGCAAACGATCTCCCTTTGCAAACACCTGCGCATGGTATTGTCGCCCCTTGACGGTCTTCACGAGCGAACCGGAAAACTCCACTGACGGAATGGCTCCGTCATCAGCCGCCGCATCGCACGGCAGACCTCCCCCCCCCACCCACAAAACGAGCCCGATACAGAGTCCCCATCTGGAGACCGTCTCACCCGCGACAAACAACATGGACGTTCAGTGCTGATGCTCGACGAGTGGTTGGATATCGACTGAGTATCCCAGCGTGTCTGGGCCGAAGCGGGGATTATCCATCACCGTGAAGGCGGAACGGTTTCCTTTTGGAGCAGGGAGAGAGAGGTATTCGAGCAGCTTACCGTCCGGCTGAATCGTCACCATCTTGGTGACACCAGAGCCGGTCTGCGGATGCCAGACTACCAACTGATAGGTACCCGGCGGGACATTCTCGATAGAGAACGCGCCGTTCTCATCGGTCAGCGCGTAGTAAGGATTGTTGACAGCCATTGCCCAACTTTCCATGTAGGCGTGAAAGCCGCATTGCATATAGAACGTTCGCCGTCCTTTGTTCAAGTAGAGTGGCCCGACCAATGACTTACCCGGTGCATGATTGTGTATCGCATGGAGATCGCCGCGATGGTGCTGATGGTTCATCACCAAAGGCGTATTGAATAACACGCGCGCCCCGGCTTCGATCGAGGTCTCGTAACCCTGGATATCATGCATCACCGGATCCATGTTGATGACTTCCACCGCATGACCGTTCCGGACAATGGTCATGAAGGGGGTGAACTGGCAATCCCTTGCTTCAATCAAGGGAACGGATAGTTCGAAAGGTTTGCCCGCCTCAACGCCTTCCAGCAGGACAAGCGCATCCTTCAACCCACCATGCTGATTCACCACGAAATCACGAAGGAGTCGCCAACCTCGTCCATTGGAAATACGTCCACAGTAGGCTGGATCGGGAAACGTGATGAGGTTGAAGCCTTTAGGGTCCGGCACTGCACCATCCAGCCTGATCGTTCCCTCAACTGCCCCTCCGTGCTGCACCTCGATGACGTCGTACGCGGACGACGACTCCGCACCGACCGTCATGGCCGCGAGTATACCTACCACCACCATGAAGCCTCTGATCCACGTTCCCATGGTTTTGCCTTTCACGTGTTTAACACCTTACGGCTTCTGCAGTTCCAGAGTCGGTCTGATATCGATGGATTTTCCCAGTGAACCCAGTCCAAAGTGCGGGTCCTCCTGGATCTCATGGGCAGAGCGACGTCCCTTGGGGGACTCGAAGACAAAATCGGCATTGACCATCTGCTTCGCCGGAACCGTCACGTTCTTCTCTATCGTCGTACCGACGCCAGGATGCCACGCCATCACGGTATAGTCCCCGGGAGGCACTTCACGAAGCGAGAAGGTTCCATCGGCCTGCGTGATGGCAAAATATGGATTGTCGACGGCCATCCCCCAGCTTTCCATATAGGCATGGAAGCCGCATTGCATGACAAAAATCCTGCGGTCTTTCGTCATACGAATGACCTCCTTCATGGGCTGGCCTGCCAGGTGTTCATGGCTGTCGGCCCCGACATTGCGTTTGTGATGCGGGTTCATGGGCAACGGTGTATTGAACAACACCCGAGGACCAAGATGTGAGGTTTCGTAGGCCTGAATGTCGTGAAACACGGGATCCAGATTCACGACATTCACCTCCGAGCGATCCTTCACCACACTGACAAACGGTAGAAACCGGCAGTCCTTCGCTTCAATCGTCGGTGGCTCAAACCTAAACGGCTTCCCTTTCGCCGCATCCACTAACAGGACAACCGTGTCTTTCAGCCCTCTGTCCGACGCAACAGAAAACTCTTGAAGAATACGCCAACCATTTCCCGTGGAAATCCGGCCGCAATAGACAGGATCAGGGAACGTAATCAGGTTGAATCCCTTGGGAACCGGTGTCCCCTCCGTCATGGTCACCTTACCGGAGATCGATCCTCCGTCCACGACCTGAATTTCCTCATAGGCCCAGACGACAGACAGATCCATCATCAACCATCCGCACAATACAACCAATAGCACCCGCATGAGCCCTCCACGATTTCTTTGTCCAAGCAAGTCGGACACGATACCATCGTATCAAAAGTGCGCACCAAAGAAAAAGGGGGAAGCCTTGGCCTCCCCCTTTTCCTGATTCGCGGCATCCTGCGCATGCAGGTGCTCGATCTTACTTTGCTGCGACCGGGATGACCTGCACCGGTTGTTCAACTGAAGCGCTCTTCATGCCTGCACCGGCGCCGCTGAGGGGCAGCAGCCGTGTATCACCGGAGGGTAACACACGCACATAGCCCCATTGCCCAGACTGGGAGTATGGCAACCGCTGATTGCTGTACACATAGTCGCCGGGCAGACGATAGGGTCCGCCGGCCGAGGGTAAGAATGCATCGAGCACTTCGGACCCGGCAAACTCGACTACGCTGATCAGATCCGCGCCTCGCATGAAGGGCTCGATCGGCCACTCATGCTTTTCGACGCTGAACATCCCGTTCTGCTCATTACTTGCCCCGATCACATGGATACGCACCGGATCACCTGTGTGCGCTTCGATCACCGGCGTAGACGGATCCTCCGGTTTATCCACCTTGCAAGGCTGGAACATCTTGCCCAGAGAGCAACCCTGTTCCTCACGATACTTGTACGGCTCCGACCGATAGTTGATGCCGGTCAGACCCGCTACGTTTTGCACGTAGGGCATGAAGCTCGTGCCGATGATGTTGTCCTCGTCTTGGAAGAACAACGCCACGTCGCGATAATTGGCCCGCATCTCGTTGCCGGGAACCGAACGATCGATGATCACGTCGGCGGCCCACACGTTCTTGTTCGTAAGGTCGGCACCGGTCTTCGGATCCCGATACTTAGACCCCTTCGGGCCCACCACCACGGCTCCGAACAGCCCGTTACGTGGATTCGTCATCACGTTGCCCCAATCCCACACCAATGACGTGGTTTCACCGTTGAACGGATCCGCGTAGTACGTATAGGTCCGTTCGGCCCCAGGAGCGATCGTTTGATCGCCTGGATTATTACCGATGTTGGCACCCATTGAATCCTTAGGATCGAAGGCCAATCCGATCGCGGAGAAGGAGGCCTTACCCTCCTTCATCTTGTTCTTGAGATTCACCTTCACGCAATCGCCGACGTTCACCCGGAGCGTGAGCGGCATAGGCTGCATACCACTCGCCACCTTCGCTGTATCCTCCTCCAAGGCATAGATTTTTGCCTCGGGGTTGCTGATCTGAATCTTCCGTTCAAAGTCCACTTCGATGGATTCTGGCGCTTTGGCGTTAAACTTCATACCGGGATAATCCAATGCCGCGACGTTAAAACTCTTCACCGGCGCGTCAGCCGGGCAAACCGGCAATGCCTTGGGGATATCCCCCTTGATCGAGAAACCGGCTGGGAGCTTCTTCAGATCGGCCTGTTCCTCATCGTAGACGCGGAGGAGGCCCCACGCCCCTTCAGAAAATTTCGAGGACCGTCCGTTGAAGTGGATATAATCGCCGGCTTGTAAACGCGGTCCGCCGGCTTGCGGAACCACGAGATCGTAACGTTCGGCGATTCCGACGTGCATCGAATTCTTCCGGTTCGCATCGGACGCATACCGTTCGCTTAAGAAGGTATGGCCTGCAATGGTCCACGTCATTGTCTCGTTCATCAGCGTGTGCAGAAGACGGAACACCATGGTGTCTCCCGTATAAGCACGCAACAATGGCGTATAGGGATCACCATGGATTTGGCTGTTGAATGCCTGAGATACGTCAGGGTTCGTGGCCAGCCGCTGGGCGATCGGGCCAGCCCTGAAGTTCAACCCGCTCCCCGTGGTATGGGTCCCACCGTTGAGAAACGGCATCGGCGTCATATAAAGCTTGTCCGGCATGGCAAACGACACGGTCTTCCCTGCCTCAAGCGCCACTTCAATCGGCTGCCCTGGCGGATTGCCTGCCGTCACAATGTTGACGGTGTGCGGCACAGTATCATGTACCTGTACCATCAATTCACGAAAGCTGTTGTTCACCCCGTAACCGACCGGCTCAACGGTGCGAATGTCTGCGACCGGACCGCTTCGAATCGCCTTCCCGGTTTTCGGATCATGATAGGTTGATCCTACCGGCTCAGCAATGAATGTGCCAAATCCGCCGTGCGGCCAGGTGGTCGCACCGAACGCATGGTCGTGCCAAAACACGGTTCCCACATCCGCATCGACCCAGAACCGCTGCCGGACGAACTCGACCGTCACGATATCCTTCGCTGGATGATCGCTTTTCAGACCCTTCGTCAATGTAATTGCGCTGCCCTTGATACCTTTGATCCGCGCAACTTCATTACCCTTGACGTTATCGGCACCGACCAAGATCAGCGTCCCAACATGGTATTGGCCTGCGTTTTTCACGGTGAGCGAGGTCGCACCCGCTTTCGCCGGTGCAGTCAACACTGTGTTCATCGGAAGCGGCAACCCCTTCTTGTTCTTCTTCTCCAACATCGTGAACGGACGGACCGACTGTTCGTAGGAGAAGCCGGTGATCACGCCGTCCGAAGCTTGATTATCGAACTGGAGGAAATGCCAGTGTGTATTGATCTTCGATGACTGAAAGTTCGTGAAATCGTCGTCGTCCCACTCACTGGTGAGGGTCCAATCGACGCAATCATAGATGTTGCCACGAACGACCAACGGATATTTCAGGTCGTCGTTCGCACGGATATTCGCCTCTTCTTCATGGAGGACATAGATCAATCCGTTTGGATCGATCACCGGCGGTTCCTTGCCCTGTGCTTTCGCAATCTTAATCGGCAATTTAATGAAGTGCACATTGAAATTCTTGCGCCCAGCATTCTCCGGACAGAGACTCCAAATGCCATTCTCTCCTGGCTTGGAGTTATCGAGGCTCTCCTCTCCGTTGGCGTCACGTCGGATCATTTCCAGCCAAGGCGCGCCAACATGGTTCGGGGAAAACATCACACGTTTGCCGAAGTGCGGCGTCAGATGCGGCCAGGCCACTTTGCCGGTCAATGGCTCGAACATGATCGGATGCCGCTTACCGGGATGCGTGGACTTGTACTTGGGATTGTCCGTCGTGCTTTCCTTCTCGCTCATCGCACGATTGCCTTCCCAAGCCCAATCCAACACCGTGGCATCATAGGACACCAGCTGACCCTTCTCATCATCCTTGTGGCCAGGCTTGCCCATCGTCGGCATCTGCATCTCTACCCAATCTTTCACCGTAATGGTGGCAGGATTGGTGGTCCAGTTGCTCTTGCCCTTGTCGGTAATGGTAAAGGCTTTACCAAACCAATCGACCGTCTGACCAATCAACTTATCCGATGCAATCGGAATCCTGATCCGGCCCTTGCGGTCCGGCAACTCACGCAGATCCGGCATCACATCGTTCCGCAAGTCTCCCTGCTGGATGGTGTTATACACCCGCCAATAGCCCCACATACCAGACACATAATGGTGCGCCACATGACAATGGAAGAGGAAGTCGCCTGCCAGCTGCTGGCAAAGACCTGAGCCGCACTCCGTCTCGAGATCGAGCGCTTCAGAAGGGCCGATGACTTCGACGTCGACCCGGTCTGATTTCGCACGGATCACCGGATACTTGACCGGCCCATTCACCGCAGTTGCCCAAAGGTTCATGTCGTCGATCGCCCGTGGGCTGCGCGGCCAGCGAATGGTTCCACCATGCGGATGGTGCGAGTGGAAGACTTCCGACCCACCGTGCACCAAGCGGAACTTGGCTGGATCGCCCATATAGGAACGGGGAATCGTCGGGGAGGGATCGCCGAACGTATAGGAGCTATATCCCATCGACTCGTCCTCAAACCCAAAGTACTCGTGCTGCAGGTGCATATTGTTGATGCCGAACGGCTCACTGCGATAGTTGATCGCACGGCCACCTGGGCGATAGGTATCGGTCAACGGATCGCGCTGTGGGAGAAAATCTCCTTTCTTATTCAACGGGCGAAAAGCTTCGTCGCCGACTTCATGATAGATCAAGACAAATTCACGGAAATCAGGGCCGGTGCCGTTCTTAATGATCGTCTGCCAGCCACTAGAGGCCGGCGTTGGATCGCCTGCACCGAGCGGCTCGAGGTAGCTCGATCCGCGCGGTTCCACAACAAACGCGCCGAATAAGCCCATCACCGTCAACTCACGGTCTTGAGTATAGGTATGGAATTGACGCACGCCTTCTTGGGTGTTCGGGTGGATGTACCACTCAAACTCACCAGTCTTCTTCTCTTCAACGATCGAATCGGAATTGGTCGTCGTCGCCGCGGCTCCCGTGGCACTCACCACCATGCTCGACCCGTGAATATGCAGACTGACCGGCCCGCCTCCTTCTTCCAACTTATTCGAAAGCTTGATCTTGACGCAGTCACCCTGGTTGCCGCGAAAGACGAGCGGTTGAATCCACTGGGCTTGCACACCAGGAAGCACGGCACCGGGATCGAACCCTTCCTTGTCGCGGGCTTCCTTGTTCTTGGTTTCTTCGGCGCGTACTTTATCGATGTCCTCATCCAACACGTACATGTAGCCGGGATAGAAATCGAGCCACTGGTTGAGTGTGATCTCGACGTTGATCGTGGAGATGTTGTACTGCTTCACCGGGGCCGTCGCAGGACATTTCCCGCCGCCGGTCATTGCCACCGGTTCAATTCGAGGATCGGACACGAGGAGCATGTCCTGACCGCCTGCTCCATACTGGTGCATCATGGAAGAGGTGTTGTACATTCCTGTGTTGACACCCTGCAGCTGAGGATCTTGAGCCATGTGCTCCATAATCCTCTGGTGCTGCTGTTCAACCATCGCAGAACGCTCGGGCTTGCCGCCCATCGCATCCTCGACGATTGTCTGGCCTTTGAGCTTTTCTGCCCAACCAGGCAACTGATGGCTCATCGAGACATGCTGCGAGGATGTCTGCTCTGGCAGTGCGGAACTCTCAGCTGATGCGAGCGGGACGCCTATCAGAGCTATCGCCCCAATCGCGCCGAGCACGCAACCTCCAAGCTTATGCATATACATAGACCGGCCTCCTTGAATTACGAAGCAGAGTAGTCGATAACCCTTGCGACATTCCCAGATTATAAAATTGACTTCCAATCACATATTCTAAATCGATAGACAGCGCGGAACGCGTGATGATCTTCAATAATTACGGGGACGATACTGAAATTCCAACTTGATTGTCAATCCCCTTATGATGAGCTCTGTGGCGGCTGATACAGCTCGGGTGCGGTCCTCATGTTGAGTCCTTGGTCGCAGCGAGGCTAGGCGTTCGCACACTGACGCATGAATACCTCTACTTCAATGCGCACGCCCGCATTAATGTGCAATAATGGAGATTATGTTTCTGAAGCGTTGGCTGGTTGGCGATCCACTCAAAAGTACTCAGGCGGCAGACGAACGGCTGTCGAAAACCCTCGCTCTCGCGATCTTTTCCTCGAATGCGATTTCTTCCGTGGCCTATGCCTCGGAAGAAATTTTGCTCGTACTGATCCTTGCGGGAACTGCCGCCGTTGCCTGGTCCATTCCAATCAGCTTCGCAATCCTGTTTCTCGTCGTTGTCCTGACCATTTCCTATCGCCAAATCATCTACGAATACCCAGAAGGTGGCGGGGCTTACATTGTGGCCCGCAACAATATCGGGGAACTGCCTGCGCTGATCGCCGCCGGGGCATTGATGATTGACTATGTGCTCACGGTCGCCGTCAGCGTGGCGGCAGGCATCGCGGCCCTGACCTCAGCCGTGCCGAGTTTGTTCGAGCATCGTGTAGCCATCGGCCTCACCGCCATCATCTTCATTATCATCATGAATCTTCGCGGCGTGCGGGAGTCGGGGAAGTTCTTCGCCGTCCCTACCTACTTTGCCATCGGCGCCCTGGGAGTGATGGTGGCAGTCGGAGGTATCCAGGCCCTGCTCGGACAAGCTGCCCCGGCGTCAGCGGACCCCCAGACAACGGTTGAAGACCTGACGCTCTTCCTGATCCTTCGCGCATTTGCCGCCGGCTGTTCGGCTGTGACTGGAATGGAGGTCGTCTCGAACGGTGTCAAATCCTTCCGCCGACCTGAGGCCGAGAATGCCTCGACGACCATGATTTATATGTCGCTGATTCTGGCGGCATTATTTATGGGTATCAGCTTCCTGGCCTCCCACTATGCCATCCTGCCCAAAGTAGATGAGACGATCGTGTCCCAATTAGCACGTCACACCTTCGGTGCCGGAGCCCTGTACTACGCGCTCCAGATCGGAACCATGCTGTTGTTAGTGCTTGCCGCTAACAGCGCCTTTGCCGGCTTCCCTCACCTTGCGTCGATCCTGGCGCGCGACGGCTATATGCCCCGTCAGATGGCGACGTTCGGCGACCGCTTGGTGTTCTCGAACGGGGTCGTCATTTTAGGGGTCTTCGCCTGTTTCCTCCTGGTTCTGTTTCATGGTGACACGCATGCCTTGATCCCGCTCTACGCCGTCGGCGTGTTCATCTCCTTCACGTTATCCCAATCCGGCATGGTACGCCGATGGCTGACCAAGAAAGGGCCTCATTGGCGAAAGAGCCTGATTGTGAACGGCGCAGGCGCTGTCATAACCGGCATTGCGACCATCATCCTCGCCAGCACCAAGTTTACACAGGGCGCCTGGATCGTCTTCCTCCTCATTTTCATCTTGGTCTTGATGTTTCGCTCGATCCACTCTCATTACAAAGCCGTCACTGAACAGATCTCGCTCACGCGTGATCATCGACCGCCGCTTCCACGGCGCAATGTCGTCGTGATTCCCATCAACGCCGTCAATCAAGCGGTCATTCGCGCGGTCGATTACGCACGCAGTCGTCCCGGCGAGATTCATGCGGTGATGGTCGATGTGGACACGCAGGCCACGGCGCGCATACAAATCCAGTGGGCGCAATGGGGCTGTGGCGTCAATTTGCGCGCGCTCCCGTCGCCCTACCGCTCAGTCATGAAGTCCTTGCTCGACTACATCGAACAAATTCTCGAAAAGGAGCCTGACATCTGGGTGACGGTCGTCATCCCGGAGATTCTTCCCGCCCATTGGTGGCAAAGCATCCTGCACAACCAACGCGCGCTGCTCCTCAAAACCGCACTGCTGTTCAAAGATCGCGTCATCCTGATCGACGTGCCCTTCCACTTAAAACGGTAAGGCGTGAAACGTGAAGCGTAAGGCGTGGACTCATAGCTGTTGCCTTTTCACTGTTGCCTTGTCCCTTGCACTTTCGGCGCAACAGGCGCTCCCCTTCAAGATCATCGAACCGGCAGAAGGGGCGAAGCTGACACCAGGCACAACCGTCACCGCCCGTGTGGATCTGGGCAAAGATGCCGGTATCGTCCAGGTCCGCTACTATTGGTATGGGGAACAGGACGACCGGCTGGTCGAACAGGATGACGCCACAGCCACGGGATCGATCGTCACCCCGGTAGCACTGATCGGATTGTCCGACCATCACCCGCCCTTCGGCGGCCCATTGTTGGTCCCGAAAGACGGCATCGGACCGATGCGATTACTAGCGGTCGCCGACATTTCACGCGGTCGATTGGAGAAACGATCCATCTTCGATGAAATTCTGGTGCAGGTCGAACCCCATGCTGCCCTCGTCTCCATCGAATTTGAAACCGACAAACCCTTACAACTCGGCCGCGCCGGCCAATCCTCTGCATTCGGACATGTGGATTCGCTGGGTAGGATTTTTGAGTTGCCGGTCGTGGGTGAGTTCGCCGACGGTGTGATTCGCCGAATCAGCTCACCGGCCAGCGGCACCAGTTACAAATCCTCTAATGACAAGGTCATCAAGGTCTTGAAGGATGGCCTGCTTCAGATCGTCGGCAATGGCAAGACCATGCTCACCGTGAGCAATCGTGGCAAGCAAGCTCAGCTGTACGTAGACGTCAACGTGAACGACGAGCCAAATGAACCACCGATCGCCGACGCAGGAACGAATACAATCGTAAAGGCAGGCTCGAAAGTG
>JBGTMB010000291.1:0-25652 GCA_041743755.1 Nitrospiraceae bacterium
ATTGAAAAGTGAAAAGCTCCCGTGTTACTGTATTCGTTCGCTTCCTCATCATTGATGATCTGGTCCCATCGTCTAGCCTGGCCTAGGACGGAGCCCTCTCAAGGCTTAAACACGGGTTCAAATCCCGTTGGGACCACCACACCAAGCTTGCTCATCCCTTGCGCGCACTCGCCGATGAGTGCACGGGAGAAACTCTTTCATACAGACCCCACTCATCATCCACTCGCATGGTACAGAACCGTCGAAACGCAGAGCGTGCCGGGGTAATCAATCTAAGTATAGATATGCACGTTGATCAATACCCAATACCGGATCCGCGCGTCTCAGTGCATACGTCATGAAGTTCGCTGCACCCGTCGCTCGATCATCCAGGATCGCTTGGATTTTGCTCAGCCACCCTTTCGTCATGAGTCGACGAATGCGTCGCACGTGCGTCACTCACCACGGTACGGCGAGAGATGTCTCTGAATGCTACTTCGTTGACGCCTCTATCGTTGGTTGTGTATAAAGAATGCGCCGTATCTCTATATCATTTTTACAGGGTGGTAGACTTTCCATGGGTGCACGTGAATTCCACGATGGGGCGCAAGATGGACTCGAAGCGCTTGAGCCTCTCGACCCGGAACAAATCGGATCATTCGACGGGCTGTTGACTGCCATGCGCAAGACCGCCTTTGGGGGTCGCAGAGTGGGCGAAGCCTATGAAGTACTCTGGTCGATGATCGAAGACCCCGACTGCTTCGTCGTGCTGACGCTGTCAGGGGCGATGACCATTGCCAAGATGGGCAAGATCATCAGCGCGATGATTGACCATGGGATGGTGCAATGTATCGTCTCTACCGGAGCGTTGATGGCCCACGGGTTGAGTGAGTCGGTTGGGAAAACACACTATCGGCACCATCCGTCAATGTCCGATCAAGAGCTGTTCCTGAAGGGCTACAATCGAGTCTACGACACGCTGGAGATGGAATCGAACCTCAACTATGTTGAGCAGGTTGTTGCCCGAACCATGAAGCGGATGGATCAGGACCAATCTCTTTCCTCTGAAATCTTTACTCGCGAGCTGGGCAGGACACTCGCCGAAGAATATGAGGGAACAGGTATTCTGAAAAGCGCCTATCTGAAAAACGTTCCCGTATTCATCCCTGCGTTTACCGATTCCGAGATGGGGCTGGATATTGGAACCTGGGCCATGAATCGAAATCTCGATCAGGCTCGTGCGCAAAAACAGGAGCACGGTGATCTTGAGGTGCTCCGCACAATTCTTGGCTCCTATCCTTCGTTCAACCCCTACCTCGACCTCAACAGTTACGCGAGCCATGTCATTTCAGCTAAGCGGCGTGGGATCTTTACGATCGGCGGAGGAGTTCCTCGCAATTGGGCACAACAAGTCGGCCCCTACATTGAAGTCTGTAATACCAGGCTCGGGCTCAATGTGGAGCCGCCTCGATTTCAGTATGGGGTGCGCATCTGTCCGGAACCGGATCATTTTGGCGGATTGAGTGGCTGCACCTATCAAGAAGGACTTTCGTGGGGAAAGTTTGTTCTGCCGGAAGCAGGAGGGCGGTTTGCTGAAGTGTTGACCGATGCCACAATTGTCTGGCCTCTCCTTATGGTAGGGTTGCTGGAACGCATCAAAGCAAAAGGCACGCCCCACACATGACGACCCCGTCTCTCGTTCGCACAATTGCCACGGCGGGATTACTGTTGCTCATGCAGCTGACTCAGGCGAGTGCTGGGTCAGTCATGGACGACGGACGAATCAGAGGAAGCGCGGACGCACCGATCACCTTGATCGAGTATTCTGACTTCACCTGTGGGTACTGTGCGAAGTTCTTTCAGGAGACCTTGCCTCGGTTGCAGGCCAAATATATCGATACGGGCAAAGTGCGCTTTCTCTATCGCGACTACCCTCGAGCAGACCAAGGGGTCGGCGTCGAGGCGGCGGTGGCGGCGCGCTGTGCCGGAGCTCAGGGTCGATATTGGCCGATGCACGATCGACTCTTCAGCGAGCGAGGCCGCCTCGATTCAGGATCTTTCAAGGGGTACGCCAAGGTGATCGGCTTGGACCAGACGGCGTTTGCCAAGTGTTTCGGCGAACGACAGTATCTCGAATCTATTTTCAAGGATCGCCAAGAGGCGACCCGTTGGGGCTTTCATGGAACTCCTGGTTTTATTCTGATGCGAACGGCTGGTGGGCCCACTGAGAAAGAGCCGGCGGTCGCGATTCCAGGCGCGGTTCCATTCAACGAGTTCGCCGAGGAGATTGATCGCATGTTGGCTACGGCCCCGCGCTCGCAGGGAGAACCGATCGAACCTCACGAATCAACGGCGGTGGCACAGAACAGTCCCTTCATCATTCACTAAGGATTACCTATGTCTGCAATACAATCGTTTTGGTCTGTTCCTCAACGCGATGGGGAACCACCCTTTTGGATGTGTATGTCATGCTTGTCGGAAGTGTTCTACCGCAAGGTACCGATGCCCGATTGCCCGACGTGCCATGGAGTCTCAACGTATGAAGCCTTCACGCTTGAAGCGATTCGCGACTGGGGCACAGAGGATTTGGTCGCCAAAGCCGATCTCGCCCAGCAGGCTGCTACCCTTGAGCCGGCTTCTGTGGCATCAGCCCATTCCATCGACTGAGTCTTTACCATTCACGGGGCATCTCTCGTGCAGGAACCACGTCCATTCTTGATTGGAGGTCTGTGGCGGCGGGGGGAGGCCCTCATACCCGTCAACGACCCATTTACAGGACGGCTCCTTGCCGAGGTGTCGAGCGCGAGCGCTGCCGATGCCGAGGCGGCAATTCAATCAACAGTCGACGCGGCCGCTGCAATGGGGTCGTTGCCATCCCACGCGCGCTATCAGGCATTGCAAAAGATCGCGGGTGGGCTCTATGACCGGCGTGATGAATTTGCCCGCTTGATGACGGCTGAATCCGGCAAGCCGATCACCGACGCCAAGCGAGAAGTCAATCGGGCCATCCAAACATTTACTATTGCGGCCGAAGAAGCAAAGCGCATTCCGGGTGAAGTAATCCCTCTCGACTGGACACCGGGGACCGATTCCCATCTTGGTATTCTCCGTCGAGTGCCGATCGGTCCAGTGCTTGGAATCACTCCCTTCAATTTTCCCCTGAATCTTGTGGCCCACAAGGTTGCGCCGGCTTTAGCCGCCGGCAACCCCATTCTCATCAAGCCAGCGCCACAGACACCCCTGACCGCGCTGCTGCTAGGCGAAGTGGTCCTGGAGGTCGGGCTTCCACCCGGCGCACTGAACATCCTGCCTTGCGACAATACGGTGGCAGAACAGCTTGTGGTCGATCCCCGGTTTACACTCCTGAGCTTTACCGGGAGCGCCGCCGTAGGATGGATGTTAAAGGCCAAGTGTGGGAAGAAGAAGGTGGTACTGGAACTCGGCGGAAACGCCGGCGTCATCGTGGAGCCCGATGCCGATCTGGACTTTGCCGCACAACGCTGTGCGCTCGGCGGGTTTGGGTATGCCGGTCAAACCTGTATCTCCGTGCAACGAATCTTTGCCCACCACTCTATCGCGGATCTCTTCACCACGAAACTGTTGTTACAGGTCGCGCGCCTGAAGGCCGGCGATCCGAGTGATGATTCGACCGTCGTCGGGCCATTGATCAACACAGACGCCGTTCATCGTGTGGAGGCATGGGTTGGGGAAGCGGTGTCCCAAGGAGCGCGTGTGCTTCTCGGGGGAAAACGCATGGGGTCGGTGATGGAGGCGACGGTGCTCTCGCATGTCACGGCCACGATGAAAGTGTCTTGTCAGGAAGTGTTTGGGCCTGTCGTCACTGTGACTCCGTACCGACACTTCGGTGAAGCGATCACGGCGCTCAACCAATCCAGCTATGGACTCCAAGCCGGAGTGTTCACCCAGGATGTGAATAAAATTTTTCATGCCTTCCGTCATCTTGAAGTTGGAGCCGTGCTGGCCAACGAAATCCCGACATTTCGGGCCGACCATATGCCATATGGTGGCGTGAAAGATTCCGGGGTCGGACGTGAAGGAGTTCAGGCCGCGATCGAGGATATGACCGAGCCTCGCATGTTGGTATTGAATCTTAAACCGCCTGCAGGGGCTTAGCCTACATGGTTCATCAACACATCTGTTCCAATCGCTAATTTGCCTAGCCGTAACATTCCCGAAAAATCGACTGGCTGTTCAGCTCTCTGCTTGAGAAAAACGTCTAAGGATATTGCGAAGCGGCGCCAATCTTGGTACAACAACGGTTCTGTACCTCTATGAGGCAGTGCCGTGGGAAAGCCTTTCAGCTAACGAGTCGCCCATTACTCGGTTGATTGAACGAAACTAAGGAGAAGAAACGATGGTACCTACGCAGATGTTTCTGACGAGAGGCGTCGGAGTCCACAAAGAAAAGCTGGCCTCATTCGAGCAAGCCTTGCGCAGCGCCGGCGTTGCCTATTGCAACCTCGTCACGGTGTCATCGATTCTTCCACCGAATTGCAAAATTGTTCCACGCACTCGCGGAGAGAAGTTGTTGCATCCCGGTGAAATCACGTTTTGTGTCATGGCTCGATCGGAAACAAATGAGCGAAACCGCCTGATCTCCGCATCGATTGGGGTGGCAGTCCCTACGGATCGTCGAACCTACGGATATCTGTCCGAACACCATGCGCATGGCGAAACCGATGAAGAAACCGGTGAGTATACGGAAGACTTGGCCGCCCAGATGTTGGCCACGACCCTCGGTGTCGAATTCGATCCGGACATTGCGTGGAAAGAGCGGGAACAGGTCTTTAAAATGGCCGGGAAAATCGTTCGGACCCAAAACATCACACAGTCCGCTATTGGAAAGCCCAATCGCTGGACAACGGTGATCGCATTGGCCGTGTTTATTCCAGAGGAAAATATTCCGAAGCGGCGTCGATAGCCCGACTGCGTGAGTATACGTCCATGACACTTCCCGCTGGTTGGGAGGGTATCGACCAGAATTTTCTCGGCCTCGATGAACCCTGGTGCCACCCCGATCAGGCGGGTGTCTACATCCTGCCCGCACCCTACGAACACACATCGAGTTATGTGCCGGGGTCAGATCGTGGCCCATCGGCCATCATTGAGGCGTCTCAACAAGTCGAGTTATACGACGAAACACTCCGGTGCGAGCCATATCGCGAATGGGGAGGAGTATCTACAGCTCGCTCCCTTGATCTTGACGGCAAAGTCGATGGACAGGCTGTAGATGCGATCGACGCGTTTGTCGCTCCCCACGTCGGCACCGGGCGGTTCATCGTCACCTTGACCGGTGAGCATACGGGAGCACTCGGAGCCATCAGAGCTCATGCCCGGCGCTATCCCGATCTGTGCGTGGTGCAAATCGACGCGCATGGCGACTTGAGGAGGGCCTATCAAGAGAACCCCTACAGCCACGCCAGTGTCATGGCCCGAGTGGTCGACGACGGGGTGCCGCACGTTCAAGTCGGCATTCGGTCCATTTCTCCCGAGGAAATCGATCGCAGTCAGAGCACCGATCGAATTACGACATTCTTTGCCGCCGAGATTCTTGACCCATCAGGTCCGTATGAAGGTAAAGCCTCCTGCTGGGTTCCCGACATCGTGAAGGCTTGTCGCGGCCCGGTCTACCTCACATTCGATTGTGATGGGCTTGACGCGTCGTTAGTTCCTGCGCTCGGCACGCCCGAACCTGGAGGGTTGGGGTGGTATGATACGCTGCATCTTATTACAGCCCTGGCCGATGGTCCTGGTATCCTTGGGATGGATATCAGCGAGATCGCTCCAATCGAAGGGTTTGTCGCGCCACAATTTTGTATCGCCCGTTTGATCTACCGCATGTTGGGACGGATCAAAGCGGGCCGCCGCGTCCACTAAAACGACTGTGCTCATCCTGTGACCGACCAGCTTCGCATCAACAAATTTTTCACCCAGCACGGCATCTGTTCTCGGCGCGAAGCCGACCGCCTGATCGAGTCTGGTCGCGTGACCATCAATCAGCGAATCGCCTGCTTGGGAGATCAGGTCGGTCCTCACGACGTCATTGCGCGAGATGGACAGGTGATTCCCTGGGGAACAGCCCCGCTCTATATCAAGTACTACAAGCCGGTGGGTGTGACGACGACCAGTGAGTCGCACGTGCCTCGCAATATCATTGCGGAGATCGGCCATCCAGAACGGATCTTTCCGATCGGTCGACTCGACAAGGACTCATCCGGCCTCATCCTGCTCACGAACGACGGGGACATCGTAAACGAGATTTTACGAACTGAGCACGGACATGAACGGGAATATGAGGTGTCGGTCGATCATCCATTCGATCAGATGTTCATCGATCGCATGGCCCAGGGACTTGTCATTCTCGACAGACCGACCAAACCCTGTCGGATTGATCGACTCGGCCTCGCACGGTTCCGCATTATTCTCACCGAGGGGCGCAATCGACAGATCAGGCGCATGTGTCAAATGTTAGGGTATCGGGTACTCACGCTGCATCGCATTCGTATCATGCATGTGACGTTGGACGGATTGGTCCCGGGACAATGGAAGCCCCTCACCGGAGAGGAACATACGCGGCTCTTTCAAGCGATCGGGCGAGGCAGCAGTCAAATAGAGCGTCATACATGGTGAGCCAACAGACCCCTCCATTGACAACCACGCCGACTGAACTCACACTAGTCCGCCCCCTCGTCCTTGGAGAGAGATTCCTAGTATGGGTACCACATGGTGGAGTCCTCAACTGAATGCCCTGCTTGGCAGCCTCGTGGTCGCGGCAGGAGCATGGCTTGCGTGGGACTCGCTTCCAGCCTGGGGAGTCTTTCTCATCACAGGAGTCGTCGCGGGGTTTCTGGTGTGGCAGGGGCGGACGATTGGACTCGTGTGGGCCTGGGCAACCCTATTACTCGGCTTGGAGAGTCTTGCCTGGCCCATCGTCACAATGGTTCAAGTCCGTTCAGTCACGATGGAGCCGACTGACGAGCAGTTGGGGACGATGCTCTCAGCCGTCATGACGGGGCTCGTTTCAGCTGTTTTTTGGATCACATTTTCCTATGGGTTCTTCAAACGAGCCCGCCAGCCCATCGCCGCTGAATCGGTCGATGCAACCCAGAACCCTTCACCTGCGCCGCAGTCAAGGCGTTCCCGTAGAAACAAGTAACACCTACCACATCTCGATCGGATCGACGTCGACATCGAACTTGGTGGCCCGTCTCTGATACGTTCGTTCCATATCCTTGACTGTGGCCCGCACCGCTTCGAGCCCCACTTCCCGTTCGACGGATTTCACGAGAATCTGCCAACGATACCGCCCTCGGAGTCTCGGCGCCGGAGAAGGAATTGGCCCCAGGACAGTGAGACCGTCCGGTCGATCAAGCGATTGAATTGACGAGAGCGGCTTTGTCGTTGCCATCTGCCCGACCACGGCTGGTGACGAGCGTGCAATAAGCCGAGCGACCCAGGCCACTGCCGCATCGTGAACCATTTTCTCATCGGTCCCGGACACGAGGAGGGCAATCAACTGCACCGAGGGCGGATACCCCAATGCACTCCGATGGGACAGCTCCTCCGATAGAAAAACGGACTCGTCATTCTGAGCCACAGCTTGAATCGCATGATGCGATGAAAGATACGTCTGCACAATAACCTTGCCGCCGGCCTCGGCCGGATCGGCGAGATTCACTGCATCGAGAAGCGTATGGTAGGTTCGTTCGGCGGATCGGAAATTCGGTACGCTTAGTCCTGCGTCTGCCTGCACAATCCCAACGAGGCCCATCGCTGGCAGAGTTCCTCGTCGTAGCAGCAGCTGTGTCCCGACGACGATGTCCCACTCCCTTTGTTCGACTTTCCTCCAGAGGGCTTCGGCCTGTGCCGGACGCCGCAGGGTATCTCCATCGAGCCGAATGATCGTCGCATGAGGAAACAATCGCTTCGCATCCGCTTCAACCCGCTCTGTGCCCTCCCCAATCAACTGCATGCGAGAGCCAGAACAGGAGACGCAGGTTTCTGGGAGGGGTATCACGTGCCCGCAGTACGAACAAAGCAGGCGACTCGCTTGCCGAGAGTACATCAGCGCAACACGACAGGCGGGACAACGGGGCACTTGGCCGCAGTCACGACAAACAAGAGCGCCGGCATAGCCCTTCCGATTGAGAAACAGCAGGACGCCAGCCCGGCGACCGATCGCTTCCCCGATAGCTCGCACGAGCGGCTGGCTCAGCACGGTGCCCCGACTATAATCGTGTAAGTCAACGACCTGCACATTCGGTCGCGCCTCAGGCGGTATGAACTTCTGTATGGTGATTCCTTGTTGCTCCATTGCCGCTCTGCTTTCAAGAGAGGGGTGGGCAGAGCTCAGGACCAGCACTACCTGTTCATTCTGTGCCCTCAACCACGCTACGTCCCGCGCATGGTAGCGAGGTTCTTGTGGTTCTTTGAGCGATGCATCATCTTCTCCCTCGACCCAAATCACCCCAAGAGCAGTCAATGGGAGAAAGATAGCCGAGCGCGTTCCCACAACCACGCGAACGACCTTTTGATGAATCTGATCCCACATCTTGGCGTTTAGCTGTTCTGAAAGGCCGCTATGGAAACAGATCGGAGAAATGCCCGACTCGTCATCACGGAGTAAGCCGGCAACCCATTCAGCTCGCTCCGCTTCGCCTACGATGAGGAGGACCGTCTGTCCTCGCTCGAGTACAAAACGAATGGCCTGTTGCAACAGCTTCAGTCGATCGGCCCAGGAAGCCTGTACCAGCACCCGCGTTGGCCCTTGGCCCTTCATCGCTTCGAACAGTGGCTCTGCCCAAGACATTGCCGGGTCAGGAATGAGTGGTTCGGGACTGCCCAAATTGCCCTGTTTCTCCCGTCTTGTTGTTGGAGGGAAAAGCGCTGCCGAGGTAGGCGGTGTTTCCTGAACTTCCACGACCCACCCACGAGCTTTCAGATCGCGCAGCAGGTCGACAGAAGCAGGGCGACGAGATGACTGGCGGAGTTTCAAAGGTTTATTCCGAAGACGAGTGAGCAACGCTCGCTCTTTCACCGAACAGGGCGCGCGAGACTCAAGTGCGACCCGTCCTTGTTCAGTCAGCTCGAAGTGAACAACCGGTGCCCGTGGTTTGGGTGTTGGAGGCAACACCAGCCTGAGGCATTGCCCCCATGGCGAGACGTACGCTTCAGCCACCTGCCGTGAGAGTTGGAAGAGGCTTGAGGACATGTCTGTCGAGGCCCCCGCAGAAATCAACGAGCGAATCTCTTTGAGGCGTGCCCGGTCAAGACCTTGAGGAATAACGTGAAAGATGGCGACCACGGCCCCTTCAAGAATCGACCGTCCGAATGGCACAAGCACTCGATGTCCGATGCGGAGTGCGTGTCGGAGCGACGAGGGTACGGTGTAGGTGAAGGGACCTGCCAGGTGTCGTGGCACAATGACATCGGCGAAGAGGGTCTCTGGCTCTGTAGGGGAAGGGGCTGCCTGCGCCGACATCATGCGACATTGTAGCAGCACAGGAAAAGGGGGAACAACGAGAGAGAAATGATGGAAAGGTTTTTGAGGAGAATCGAAGAGGGGTGACGATTCAACGTCAACCCTCCACACAACATTCGATGAATTTACTGTGGGGGGACAGCTGGAGGAGCGGGAGCCTGGTCTGCATTGCCCTGGCCGACTGACGCCGGATTCGCTACCGAAGCAGGGCTTGCAGGGATAGATGAGGGCTGCTCCTTGGACGAACCAGTTGGAGCCGCCTGGTCCACTGCAGAGCTCGGAGCTCCGCCTTCCGCTGAACTGAGGCGAGACACGCTATAGCTGGCATCGCCTGTCTCCGTCGGCTTCGCAGCCTGCTCGGGCCGTTCACCAACCGATTCCGATGAATACAGCACGATATCCACACGACGGTTCTTCTGCCGATCTGCCTCAGTGGCATTGCCTGCTATCGGCTTCGTATCGCCGTAGCCCACAGACGAAAGCTTCTCCGAATCGATCCCGCCCTTCTCGAGTAAATAATGAAGGACCCCTCCAGCCCGAGCTTTCGATAGATCCCAGTTCGTTTGATAGCGTGATTTCAGCGAAGGGCCTATTTCCATGTTATCCGCATGACCCTCGACTCGAATCAACCGATCGCCGGCATCAGTCTTGAGATGCGCGATCAGTTCGTCGAGTACCCGATAGCCCTCAGTCGTGATGGTGGATTCGCCCGATTCAAACCGAAGCTGCTTCATCAAATTACTGAGACTGATTCGGCTTTCGCCGGCGGCATTCTTGACCTGCAACTTGCTCTGAGAAGGCACCTCCGGAGGGACGCTATCATGAGACTGCTGGGAGGATTGAGAGATCGGTATGGCCTCGTGGACGTAACCCTTCGTCCTGAAGCGATCACCCTTGAGAATACGGGAGATCGATTTGGTGATCAGCGCCGTGGCCGTTCGGTCTTCGATCGACAGAATCTTCAATTCGCCCACGACCCGTTGAGGAAGACTCCCGCCGGACCGAACGATGTCCATTCGATCCCCAGGCCTGACCCCGTCTTCTCGTCCCCGGTCCAGATAAACGATATTCCTTTGCGCCGCCATGTTCATGACGCCCAGATTGGATTGGAACTCCACAACCCGCCCCTCCGCATCACCTCCGGAAGGGTGGCCAACCGCTTCCCCCTCGTCAGTCGGAAGAGCAAACTTCATGACCGGGTCACCCGGCGAGACAGCTGCATAGGCCCGCACGATTTGAACAGTGGTGAGGTCCTTGTGAACTTCATTCACCTGAACCACCGCAAGCCGATTGACCAAATGCCCCATGTATTGACCGGTCACGGGATGGAATACTTTGTGCGGACGTTTATAGATCGTGAAAAGATCTCCAAGCGCGACATTACCAGGGTTCTTGAGGCGGAGATACAGGACATCCCCGCTTCCCAATATCATATGATCTCCGGTGGTCTGATTGTCGCCGGTAATCACATTCACGGACCCATCTTGCGGCGTGGTGTGCTGGATGGAACCGGACGAATAGGCCAGAGCCGCTTCTCCGAATCGGATGGCATTGATGTCGTCTGTTGCCCAGGCTACCGAAAGGAACGGTGTAGCCAAAGTCCAGACCATGATAGAAACCGCTGATTTCATTGAATGGTGAGCCATGGTAATTGTCCTTCATGTGAGACAAGCATTGCTGTGTCAACCATAGCAAATAGCCCTGTATTGTCAAGAATTTGAGCCCTTGTCGCCATTGACCGCCCAATTCACCCGATGCTATTCTGGCAAGAAGAGTACTTTCTCGGAGAGGAGCAACCACATGGGTTCCGATCAGCTTCCGACCTGCGAGGCTCAAGACCAAGAAACTCCTCGCATCGAGACCCTGATTCCCCGACGCAAACAACCCCAGGCCTTCACCGCCCTGGAGTCTGAATGGGATTCTATCGACCACGCGTTGCCCTCCCATCTCCGCATGCCGTCAGACCGTATGGCACCTACCCCGCCGAACAAACCCAAGAACCCCTCATGAATAAGCCAGTCCAGCAAAATTAGATTCCTTCTTTCGTTGAACCTCCCCCACGCCGCTGGTCGCGTAAAGGCCAAACATCCTGGCTGCTCATTCGCGACAGGACTAGGAGTTGCGACACAAGACCGAAGCCCTTATGATGTGCCGCCATCATTGATATCGATGAGCTACCAAACGCGACCCCGCTAGGAAAAACATGTCTCTTGTACAAAACGAAGTGACTACCAAATGCTTTAATCGGGATGCCAAGTTGCCTTTTGGCTTCCGTTTGAAGGATTTCGAAATGGCCATGCAGGACGTCTACGACTTTTTCTTCGATGTGAATCTTGGCCTTATCGAACGAGGGCTTCAGCGACTTGACGACATGTTACGGCCCGCGATTATGTCAGGAGTTTTATCGGACATGCTCACAGCAAGCCTGGCAAAACATCCAGAAGTCTGACCGTCAACCTTTACCACAACGGCCACCCTGACCTGGTTGTGAACGGTTTATACCCTGACAACAGGGTTAAAGCAGGGCTGGAAGGCGTAGAGATCAAAGCGACTCGGAAGGCAGGCGGTGCAGTAGACACTCATGGCGCGCGCGATCAATGGATGTGTATGTTTGTCTATGACGTAGACAACTCTACGGAGCCGGCTAAGGATAGGGTTCCTATGACGGTGATGGAGATTTATCTTGGGCAAGTTACAAGGGATGACTTTAGAAAGAATCAGCGCGGGGAGCTAGGTACCAGGACCGCCACCTTGCATAAGGACGGCATAGATAAGCTGAGGAAGAGCTGGGTTTATAAGCTCACTAGATGATTGCCGCCGTTCTTGAATGCAGCTAATCTGGGAATGGCTTTTTTTGCCATTTCAAAATAATGCGCGTCTTTTTCAATCCCGATACTCTCGTAGCCTACCGATTCAGCGGCAGCAAGCGTTGACCCTGCTCCACAGAAGGGATCGAGCACCACTCCCTTCCCAAGAGGAAGCACCCCACGAATTAAGGTGCGCATGAACTGTTGAGGCTTCAAGCTTGGATGTGGTGCCAGGGTTCTTTCGGACTTATGGGTTGGTGCCGATGGAATTACATCCCCGAATGGTTTGTCCGAAGAAGGCCTTTGAAACCCACCTGTGCCCCACTTGCGCAGATTGTCTTGCGCCCTTCCTTCGAGGGGCTTCCGAAAGAGCAACCAAGGCTCCCACATGGATCGAGGCATTACGCTGACATCTGAAAATTCCTCGTGGGCCGCTTTGGGTCTATCACCACCTCGCATGGTCATGACGAGGCGAACGATTTTCCCCCGCCTCTCAAGTCCCGCTTTAGCAAGGGCGCCTGAAACCACGTGGGAAAGGAGCAGGTTCGAAGCTACAACGACGTTCGCTCCCGGTACCAAAACTCGTATGAGTAACTGAGCCCATTCCAGGAAGAACAACTCAAGAGCACGGAGGTCTTGCTGCGAGAGTATCGTGAATCGGGGAAGGGGGGCACGTTGAACTCCGTCAAAAGAAGGCGGAATGCGCCATACGCCGCCCTTGCCATTCCGCAACTTTTCCTGTTGCTCGGAAGAGTATTCGAACAGTCCATAGGGCGGATCGGTAACAACGGCATGAATGGTATTCGGTTGTCCCTCACGCAACCAGTTTAAGCAATCGGCTTCAAGGACAAGGGATTTGCCGAATGAGAAGCTCCACCAATAGTCAGTCCGGGACTCGGCAGCCTTATTGGCTCGCATTCTTGTAATCGTTTTTAATCCGTAATGACCACGGGTGGTGCGTATAAATGTCGATGGGGTGTTCAGTCGTAGGTAGGACCGTACGCTGGATCGCGCTGCGTGGCCAATGAGGTCGGCCACATGTCGTTCAATTGTGTGAAGAGGAGCACCGGCAGGTCTGGCCGTAAGCACGGAAAGAATTGCATCTCTCACTTCACCAGGGCGACGTTTCCTTTGATCCGACGATTTATACACATCGTGAAGATATGACGTCTAGACGTCATCGTCAATATCCACACGCCTTCCTTCTCCTGTATGCAACCATATTGTCCTTTACTGCACGCATCGAGCGAGCACATGTTGATCGTGCGCGCGACAGATTCCACTCCACCACTCTTGTCTTGCAGCGAGACGGCTTGGGATTGCCCAGCTGCGCCCATCGAGCGAGGCCCTTCCGAGGGCGCGCGCTCCGGGAGCACGGAGCGATCCTAGGCTGCCTCGCTGCTCACTTTCTCTCTTTCATCGCCCGCTCCACCTCGCGGCTGGCTTCGCGGTTCTTGATAGAGGCTCGTCGGTCATGCTGCTTCTTGCCTTTGGCCAACCCGAGTTCAATCTTGGCAAGACCACGCTTGGAAAAATAGATGCGGAGCGGAATGAGTGTGAGTCCTTGCTGCTGCGTCTTGCTGAGGAGTTTATTGATCTCCTTACGGTGGAGGAGCAATTTCCGAGTACGGAGAGGTTCATGATTCATGAGATTGCCATAGCTATAGGGACTGATATGGCAATGGTGGAGAAAAACTTCGCTGCCCTTTACGCTGGCATAACTATCTTGTAGGTTCACCCGCCCATCTCGGAGCGATTTGACCTCGGTGCCCTTGAGCATGATGCCCGCCTCGAATTTATCTTCGATGAAATAGTCATGGTAGGCCTTGCGATTCGTGGCCACCGCTTTTTCAAAACTGTCCTTTTCTTTCCCCATCAGTCTTCAGGCTTCCACTTCCAGAGGTCAATCGCGGTCCGTGTCGGCTCGAAAGAATCCCCAGCAGGTTGCTGATTGCCCCAAGAGTTTTTGCTATGATGCCGCCATGCGTGGAATTGGCTCCATCGACTCTCTCTCCAGCATCCTTGAAGGATTGGCTCGTCGCCTTGGTATCGAGTCCAAGTTGCTCGAAAGCCGCTTGCGTCGGGACTGGGTCTCCGTCGTCGGGGAGCCCATCGCGTCGAATACCTGGCCCGACCAGATTCGCTACAAGAAACTGTATCTACTGGTCCACAACAGTGTCTGGCTACACCAACTCACGTTCCTCAAACCGACCATGCTTCACAAGCTCAATATGGTCGCTGGCGGGGAATTGGTTACCGATATCGTGTTGCGCGTGGGAGAAATCCCATCGCGTGTGGTCGTGTCTTCTGCGACGACACCTACCATTGCCATCGATGTCGCCGCGTTCGACGCCCTACTGGCCGAGACATTGCCCCACGTTTCAGCGATACAAGACCCGGATCTCCGCCAGCAGTTTACATCGGTGATATCGAGAAATCTTCGGGCTCCAACTCCGCCGGGATAAGGTCCGTCACGCGCCCCTTGAAGAGAATACGCGTGTCATCGGAGACAGACTCGGCTTTGGGGATAGGGCCGAGACCTCCTTCTTCTTCTTGATCATGCAAGCGATAGTACCCCCGCATCGCTGTCCCATACTTCTTGACTACCTCCGCATCCCCAGACAGATACTTGCTGAGCATCTCCGGTTCAGCCCATCCGTCATCATCGAACACATACACCACGATCTTCCTGTACCACCCTGCCGGATCACCCGGTGTGGTTGGCTGAACCTTCATCTTAGCAAAATGGTGTGTCAGACGCCCGACCTTACGAAACCGCTTCACCAATGTCTCAACCCCTAGGTCCGTCGTGTCATGAGGCACATGCATCGCGACGATGTGGCCGACTTGGGAACCGACGCTATAAGGAGGGATGCTTCGATCGGGACGAGTGAGATACATCCCGCCCCAGATCATGGCAAAGGAAATGACCACCACGCCGAGCGCTAGCTTGACGACCATGTCCAAGCGCTTCTTCGGCTTGGAATGGGGAAGCGGAGTTGGGGAAGAATCCTTCTCTTGCATGGAAGGCCTAGCCCGCATTATTCATGACAGTTCGTCGCGAAGTCGCTGAGCCGAGTCGCGAGAGCGGCGCGCGGAGCCCTGAGGACCCGATGCGTACTCGTGTAGTACGGTGAGGGGCCGAGGGGCGAGCCCGTCGGCCGAAGGCTCGTCGCAGCAGCGGATCGGCGATTGCAGCAGAGGCGGTCATGAATAATGCGGGCCAGGATCAACGGACAAGACGTAGGAAATCATGTGTGTCCGTTACTCGCCGCCTTCCTCGGGGAGCGCCTCGACGGTTTCCGCCAAACGCGCAACGGCCACGACCCGGTCGCCCGCTCCTTCGAGATCGAGGATACGCACCCCCTGGGTGTTTCTGCCGATCTCACGGAACCCGTCGACCTTACACCGGAGCACCTTGCCTTGAGCGGCCATCAGCATGATTTCATCGCCGTCTCGGACTTGAAGAAACCCGACAGCAAGCCCGTTGCGCTCATTGGTCTTTACACTGATAATGCCTTTCCCTCCACGTCCCTGGATACGATACTCAGTCACCGGCGTGCGCTTGCCATAGCCACCCTCAGTAACCGTGAGTATCTGCGTGGTGGAGTCGGGAGTGATGGTTTCCATCCCGATGACTTCGTTGCCTTCTTCCAGCGTAATGCCGCGCACCCCGTGCGCCGTGCGGCCCATCGCTCGGACATCGTCTTCCTTGAAACGGATGGTGATGCCCTTTTTCGTCCCCAGCAAGATTTCACGCTGACCATCGGTGACATGCACACTGATGAGCCGATCGCCCTTGTCCAACGATAAGGCGATGATGCCCCCCTGGCGGGGATTGCCGTAGGCTGAGAGTTCGGTCTTCTTGATGATGCCCTGCGCGGTTGCCATGACAACAAAACGGTCTTCACGGAATTCTTTGACCGGCACGGTAGCGGTGACTTTCTCATCGCCGGACAGTGCCAATAGATTTACGAGCGCTTTGCCCTTGGCCGCCCGCCCTGCGTCTGGAATTTCATGAACCTTCAGCCAATAGACCTTTCCGGCGTCTGTAAAGAACAGAAGGGATTCGTGTGTAGACGCGGTGAACAGGGTCACGACAAAATCCTCTTCCTTGACCCCCATCCCGATCTTGCCCTTGCCTCCTCGCCGCTGCGCTCGGTACAGGGTGACCGGGTTGCGCTTGATGTAGCCGGCGTGCGAGATTGTGACGACCACTTCTTCGTTCGCAATCATGTCTTCCAGGGTAATCTCCGCTTCTTCCTTCACGATCTTCGTACGGCGGTCGTCGGAGTAGGCTTCACGCACTTCGATCAACTCATCTTTGACGATCGAACGGACCAATGCTTCGCTGCCCAGGATCGATTTGAGGCGTTCGATCTGCTTCAAGACCTCTGTATATTCCTCGATGAGTTTGTTGCGCTCCAATTGCGTGAGGCGCTGGAGCCGCATCTCCAAAATCGCATTCGACTGGATTTCGCTCAGCGTAAACCTCCGCATCAGGCCTACACGGGCTTCATCGGGCGATTGTGCCTGTCGGATCAAGGTGATCACCGCATCCAGATTATCGAGCGCAATCTTGAGACCCTCAAGGATATGAGCCCGCTCTTCCGCCTTGCGCAACTCGAAGGCGGTTCGACGGACGATGACCTCACGCCGGTGCTCGATAAAATGATGCAGGATCTGCTTGAGATTCAACACTTCCGGCCGGTTGTTCACCAGCGCCAGCATAATGACCCCGAAGGTCGTCTGGAGTTGCGTGAGCTTATACAGATTGTTCAGGGTAATGAGGGGAATTTCTCCTCGCTTGAGTTCGATGACGACGCGGATGCCGTCACGATCTGACTCGTCACGCAGATCGGAAATCCCTTTGATCCGTTCGTCTCGAATCAACTCGGCGATCTTTTCGATCAGCTTGGACTTATTGACCTGATAGGGCAACTCGGTGACGATTAACCGCTCGCGATCCGTGCGTTCGTCTGACTCGACCTTCACTTTCGCGCGCAACGTGAGAAGTCCCCGTCCGCTCTCGTAGGCATCCTTGATGCCGGCTGTTCCGTAGATGAATCCGGCCGTCGGGAAGTCGGGGCCTGGAATCTTTTTCATCAACTGGGCAATCGTGACGTCCGGATTCTCCAAGAACAGGAGGAGCGCCTCGATGACTTCGCCGATATTATGGGTCGGAATGTTGGTGGCATAGCCCACTGCGATGCCGCCAGCGCCGTTGACGAGGAGATTCGGGATTTTTGAGGGGAGCACAAGCGGTTCGACCAGCGACT
Source organism: Nitrospiraceae bacterium (assembly GCA_041743755.1). GTDB lineage: Bacteria > Nitrospirota > Nitrospiria > Nitrospirales > Nitrospiraceae > Palsa-1315. The sequence goes on from JBGTMB010000291.1 coordinate 17,568, forward strand.
CGTCGTAGTTCGGTCCGAAATCGACCGTCTCTTTATCGATATCGGCAAGCATGTCCTCGGCGACTTTGGTCAGCCTGGCTTCGGTATAGCGCATGGCCGCCGGCGGATCACCGTCGACCGATCCATAGTTGCCCTGCCCGTCCACGAGCATATACCGCATGTTAAAGGGCTGCGCCATCCGAACGAGCGTGTCGTAGATCGCGCTGTCCCCGTGGGGATGGTAGTTCCCCATGATCTCGCCGACAATTTTTGCAGACTTACGATAGGCCCGGTTCGATGCCAGGCCCATTTCGTTCATGCCGTGGAGAATACGTCGATGAACCGGCTTGAGACCGTCACGCACGTCGGGGAGCGCCCGGCCCACGATGACGCTCATCGCATAACTCAAGTACGACGAACGCATCTCGTCTTCGATGGCGATTTGTCCTAGTCTTTCATCAGGTGGCATCTAAATTCTCCACGGATGCTGAAAATGATCCCCAGCTTCGTTCTCAGTCACGTGCCTCCTGCGACGTACCACAAGGGTACGCCTCAGTCGTCCCGCTCCCTGCGGCCTTGCTGGATGACCATTTTGAGCATCCTCCAAAGCAGTCGGCACACATAATATAGAAGACGGCTCTGCTTCTACCGTTTATCGCCTAGCGTTCGGCATTACACGTCGAGGTTGCGCACTTCCAACGCGTGGGCTTGGATGAAGTTTCGTCGGGGCTCGACCTCGTCGCCCATCAGAATGGTGAAGATTTCGTCGACCCCTGGCACGTCTTCCAGTTTGACCTTCAACAGTGTCCGGACTTCTGGATTCATCGTCGTTTCCCAGAGCTGATTCGGATTCATTTCGCCGAGACCTTTGTAACGCTGGATACCGAGCCCGTGCTTGCCCTTATCGAGGATCGCCTTGACCAACTCAACCGTCGAGGGCTGGAGCTGTTCCTGACCGTCGGCTTTGATCTTGTACGGCGCCCGGCCCAAGCCGATCGCCGACGGTGAGAGCTTCTGCAGCTCTCGGAACTCGGCAGAGCCGACGAGCACATGCGTCACATCGAAGCTATAGGTGGCCCCATTGGCAAGTAGCCGGCAGGAAACTTTGTTCGATTGATGTTCCTCGTCTTCGACGATGTCCAGCGTCGGTGTGAGCTTAGGATACACCACCGCGAGGGTTTTCTTCACACTGGCCACGACCTTCTTGAGCGCCGCCTGATTCTTGAGAAGCTCGCGATCGAGCCCCGGCTCATCCACAAACGCCCGCACCATGCTGGCCTCGTGCGGTTTCTTATTGAGCCGGCTGAGCAATGTCTCGAAGGCGATCATCTTCTTCAGAATAGGTAGGAGCCGGCGTCCCGTGACATACCCTTGGACTCCCTCCACATACACTTCCACATCCTCGACGGCAATATCAGCCAGGTGCTCGTTCAATGCCATCTCATCTTTGAGATACCGTTCCGTTTTACCCTTCTTCACTTTGAAGAGCGGCGGCTGTGCAATATAGATGTACCCTCGTTCGAGCAGCTCCGGCATCTGCCGGAAGAAGAACGTAAGGAGCAAAGTTCGGATGTGGCTGCCGTCCACGTCGGCGTCCGTCATGAGGATGATCTTATGGTACCGGGCCTTGCTGATGTCGAACGAGTCTTTGTCGGCCTTTTCGCTCTCTTCGCGTTTGCGGCCGATGCCGGTGCCGAGCGCCATAATCAACGTTCGGATCTCATCGCTGGAGAGCATTTTGTCGAAACGCGCCTTCTCGACGTTGAGAATCTTTCCCTTGAGCGGCAGGATCGCTTGGAACTTGCGGTCGCGTCCCTGCTTGGCGGAACCGCCGGCTGAATCTCCTTCGACGATGTACAGCTCGCTCAAGGCCGGGTCTTTCTCCGCGCAATCGGCAAGCTTGCCGGGCAACGAGCCCCCGTCAAGCGCGCTTTTGCGCCGGATGAGCTCTTTCGCCTTTCGCGCCGCTTCACGGGCACGAGCCGCATCGATCGCTTTCCCGATGACCTTTCTGGCCACCGGCGGGTTCTCTTCAAAATAGGTGCCAAGCGCCTCGTTGACAGCGGACTCGACGATACCTTTCACTTCACTATTGCCCAGCTTGGCTTTCGTCTGTCCTTCGAATTGAGGATTCCGGACCTTGACGCTGACGACGGCTGTGAGCCCCTCACGAACGTCGTCGCCGGTGAGCGATTCGGTATCTTTCTTGAGCAAGTCGTTGGCGTTGGCGTACGAGTTAATCGTGCGGGTCAGTGCGGCCTTGAAACCCACCAAGTGCGTGCCGCCTTCCTTGGTATTGATGTTATTCGCAAATGAAAACAGGTTTTCAGCATAGCCGTCATTGTATTGAAGCGCGACCTCCAGCACCATTTCCGGTTTTTCAACCTGCACATAAATGGGCTTGTGCAGCGGCGTTTTGGCTTCGTTCAGATGCTCGACGAACGAGACGATCCCGCCCTTGTACTTGAATACCTGCTCTTTGACCGGCTCTTTCCGCTCGTCCTTGAGCGTGATCTCGAGTCCCTTATTCAAAAAGGCGAGCTCACGAAGCCGCTGCGCCAGCACGTCGAAGCTGAAGTCGAGCGTCTCGAAGATTTGCCCATCTGACTTGAACGTGACCGTTGTGCCACGGCGCTTGGTTTTACCCGTCATCTTGAGCGGGGCAGTCGCCTTCCCGCGCTCATAGCGCTGCTCGAACACCTGGCCGTCCTGCCAGATTTCCAACTCGAGCCATTCGGAGAGAGCATTGACTACCGAAATCCCGACGCCGTGGAGTCCACCGGACACCGTGTACGCCCCTTGCTCGAACTTGCCGCCCGCATGCAGGACTGTCAGCGCAACTTCAGCCGCAGATTTTTTTTGCGTGGAATGCATCCCGGTAGGAATACCGCGACCATTGTCTGAGACCGTGACGCTGTTATCGATGTGGATCGTCACCTCGATGGTTTCACCGAACCCTGCCATATGTTCATCGACGCTGTTGTCGACGACTTCGTAGACGAGATGATGGAGGCCGTCCACACCGGTGCTGCCAATGTACATCGCCGGACGCTTCCGTACGGCGTCCAGGCCTTCCAATACTTTGATTTGATCCGCACCGTAACTCTCGGATTTGGATGTGGTCTCGTCGTCGTTACTAGCCATCAGTCTCCTACTTCGAACACGTCTTTGATCATTCGGTCATTCGCAGCGGGCAACCAAGGGCCGATTGCCTCATCCATTGACCGATGACAATTGACTTGTAACTCTCAGATCTTGATCGGCATGACTACGCACTTGAACCCCGGGCTGTCCGGCTCTTGGATCAAGCAGGGGCTCAACGGATTATCCATTTGCAGAGAGATCGTTTCTCCGTCCATCACCCCGAGGACATCCAACATATAGCGGGCGTTGAAGCCCGTGTTCAACGCCTCTCCTTCGTACCGTGCCGCAAGCTCCTCCGTCGCCTCTCCAAAATCAGGATTGCTGGAGAACAGCGTCATCTGTCCGGAGACGAACGACACCTTCACCGCGCTCGCCTTATCACGGGATAGCACGGAGACACGCCGAAGTGCGCTCTCAAGGTCGGCGCGATTGACCCCGATTTTTCTTCCGCTCTCTTTCGGAATCACTTGCTGATAATTCGGGTAGTTTCCTTCCATAAGCCGCGAAGTCAACAGGAGTCCGCTCTTCCGGAAAATCATGAGATTTTTTGTGAACCCGATCAAAGGCTCTCCCTCGCCGCCTTCTTCCAGAAGACGCTGCATTTCATGCGCCGCTTTTTTCGGAATAATGGCTTTGATCTCTTGCGGAGCGCCTTTGACTCCGGCATGTCCGACTTCCTGCTCGGCAACCGCTAACCGATGTCCATCGGTACCGACCAACCGCAAAATCGTTTTCTTCTCCGACGTGATGAGCGTCACCAGCAGGCCGTTGAGGATGTAGCGCGCGTCATTGTCTCCGGCCGCGAAGAGGGTTTTCCGAATCAACTCCAGAAACCCCGCCCCGGCGAGTGGAATGAGCCCTTCTCGTTCAATCGTAGGCAACGCGGGATAGTCGGTGCTGGGGAGACCGACAATCTTAAATTGGCTCTTGCCGGCGTGGATCGTCGTCCAGTTGTTGTCGCCCGATGCGATTTCGATTTCACTGACTGTGAGTTCCTTGATGATCTCGTACAACTTTCTGGCCGAGAGCGTGATCCCGCCAGGCGTTTCCACGGTCGCCTTGTAGAGACCGCGCATGCCGATTTCAAGATCGGTGGCGACGATTTCTACCCCCTCTTGCTTGGCTTCAATCAAGATGTTCGAGAGGATCGGCATTGTGTTGCGCTTCTCGACAACACCTTGGACCCGCTGAAGACCCGTCAAGAGCTCCACTCGCCCCATACGTAATTTCATGATCTCTTCCCCTTGGCGCAGCCCTCACGCTCGCAGGATCTGCTCCTTCAAACTCTCCAATGTGGCACAGAATACACTGTCATTGTCTTTTGCCTTAATAACCTGCTTACAGGCGTGGATGATCGTCGTGTGATCTTTACCTCCGAACTGCCGTCCAATCTCGGGGTACGAAGAGTCGGTAAGTTCCCGACAGAGATACATGGCGATCTGTCGAGGGTGTACCAGCGTCTTGCTCCGTCGACGGGATTTCAGATCGGCAATCTTTACGTGGAAGCGCGCCCCCACCGTTTCCTGAATATCATCCATCGACACAATCTTTTTCTTGGTGCCGATGAGATCCCGGAGCACGCTTTTTGCCATCTCCAGCGTGATAGTCTGGCCGGTGAGCGAGGCATAGGCGCCGAGGCGCACCAACGAGCCCTCAAGCTCGCGGATATTGCTCTTCATCGTTGTGGCAAGAAACTGGATGACGTCTTCCGGTAATGTGACACCCTCATCCTCAGACTTTTTCCGCAAGATGGCAATCCGTGTTTCAACGTCCGGTGGTTGGAGATCCGCGATCAGCCCCCATTCGAATCGTGACCGCAATCGTTCCTCGATATCAGGCATATCTTTTGGAAAGCGATCGCTCGAGAGGACAAGTTGCTTATGGGCTTCATAGAGCGCGTTGAATGTATGGAAGAACTCTTCCTGCGTGCGCTCCTTACCCGCCAAGAACTGAATATCGTCAATCATTAACATGTCGATATGACGATACCGCTTCCTCAAATCCATCATTTTATCGTATCGAATAGAGTTGATGACTTCGTTCGTAAACTGCTCAGTTGTCAAATAGGCAATCCGAAGATCGGTCCGCTCCGCCACATAGTTTCCGATCGCATTCAGGAGGTGAGTCTTCCCTAACCCTGTATCCCCATAGATAAACAGTGGGTTATACGCTTTTGCCGGCTGCTCGGCGACCGCCATACAGGCGGCATGGGCAAATTGGTTTCCCGCGCCGACGACAAAGTTTTTGAACGTATATTTTGGGTTGAGCTGGATGCCTCGTTTTGTCCGTGGCCCGGTGTTTTGACGGACAGTGGAAACCGCATTTCCGCTACTGTCAGGCTGTCTTTTCGCCTGCTTGAAGATGACAAACGTAATCAAGGTTTCGACTCCACCTCGTGCGGCAGAGACAGCTTCTGACAAAAGCGATCCATAATGTTGGTGTAACCAATCCCCAAAGAACTTATTCGGGACACCCAATTGCGCAGTGGAGTCCTCGATTCGTTCGAGATAAATCGGCGTAAACCAAGTGTCGTACACCTGTTTCGGCACTCTTCCTTGGATATAAGCCAAGGCATCCTGCCATTCGTTTTCAATAGTCATATTTCCCGTACTATTCTGCATGCACAGACTTATTCACACCTGTTGATAACCTGTTCTTCCTCAAGCCCATACTCACCACCCACATCATTATCAGACGATGCTCAAGGTCATAGCACGAACATCTACTTCACATACCCACATATTACCGACTGTTCATCCAAGGGTTATTCTGAGTTAATACACAACGCAATCCACAAAGATAATGTTATATTTTCAATGTAAATTCATAATCTTATACTGTTTTCACACTATCCACCCTGCTACTCCTATCCCTACTCCGACGACTATCTTATTGTTAAATAGAATAAATTCGGAGAAGAGCGACCAATCCCTCTATAAAACGACAACATGTTCTGAAGAAAATATCTTTTCAACCAGATCATCATACGTCAAAGCCTGACGGGAACTACGAGCCGCTATACTACCCCCACCAGCTATAACTTCCTCTACACTGAGATGGATTAGAGAGGTACCCTGCTCCATAAAGACCACATCAATATGTGCATCACTCATGTCAAAAAGTGATGGAGAAATATGATGCTGCTGTTGTCGAAGAATATAGAGCGTTGCACCCATAGGATTAAAGCGAGTTTTCTGAGAAAATCAGACTTCTGTCGGCTAAGCGTACAAACTGTCTAATTTCACCTGCTGTTCGAGGCGTCACAGAAAAATCATCAGACCATACATCTAATACCGTCCCGTCTTCGACAATAAAGGGAATAGACAAATGTTTAAACGAAGGGAGATATTTTTCAAGAACATCAATATCGACAATATCTTCCCTGTCTTCCATAAGGAGCGTCGTGGCGCGTCCTAAGAGGATAACAGTCGTCTGATGATCCCCAGAACAAAGCCCTAACGCTATACGAAGCGCTTCGACAGGACGCGCTGTTTGAGTAGGGTCTTCTGAAATCACCACCGCGATACATTTAGACATAAATCGCTCACCGCAGTGACAAAGCCATCTTATGTAAAAGCAAGAAAGCGGTCACAACCATCAATAATTCCAGACAGCACCACCAGCCCGGACAAAGACACTCGCGAATCGACTGTAACCGTTTGAACTCCATGTTGTTGGCAGCCATACGCACAAACAGACATCTTGACTCCGGCATCGATCAAATGAAGATAGCGTTGATCCGTCACGGTCTTTACCCCTTCATCGATGAGATAGATATAAACGTCGACTCCTTTTCGCAACGCAGCCTGAGTCAAGTGAACAACCGTCTCGACACTGGGATGCGAAGGGGGTGTGGATAACAGGAGACCTAACTTTCTATTCGCCATGGTTTTAAAATAAAAGATGCCAATACAATCAATGTCTTATGAAAAAACACCGTGTGAGGTTACGAGCTTTTCAACACAAAGTCAATATCAAAAAATGAGCGTTTTACTGAGAAGGTTTACGGGATTTTAGGAGTGAGGAGAGACCGGCCAGAGGGAGATCTTCTTGAGCTTTCGACTCGAGGTTGCGAAGAATAACGGAACCGCGCGCGACTTCATCGTCACCTAGGAGAATGGCGTAACGGCACCGTGATCGATCAGCTTGACGTAGATGAGACTTCAGCGTGGTGGCACGATAATCACAGAGGGATGAAAGTCCTATTCGGCGGAGTTCGTCGAGCAACACAAGTCCAAGTCTGGTTCCATTCTCTCCAAAAGCCGCGACATAATAGATACATTCATTCCGTAAGGACGACGAGGTTTCAGGAAGCATCAACGACACACGTTCAAGCCCGACCGCAAATCCCACAGCAGGAACAGAAGGGCCACCGAGCGTTTCCATGAGACCGTCGTAGCGGCCACCGGCACCTACAGCATTCTGAGCTCCTAAGTGAGTCGAGGTAATTTCAAAACTCGTCAGGCAATAGTAATCCAATCCACGCACCAATCGAGGATTGAGTCGATAGGGTACTCCGATAGCCGTGAGACCTCCAAGGACCTGATCGAAATGTGTACGAGCTTCAGGAGAAAGGTGGTCGGTCAATTGAGGCGCTTCCTCAGTTGCGGCTCGACAGTCTGGAACCTTACAATCCAGCACGCGCAAGGGATTTGTGTCCATACGGCGCCGACAGTTTGTACAGAGGCGTGACTCCTGCTTCAAGAGAAACGCGCGCAAGATTGGCTTATACCCAGCGCGGTCGCCTGAGCTTCCCAGGCTATTCATCTCAAGCGTGAGATCCGGCAGTGCTAAATCAGAGAGCAGACGCCACAGCAGCGAGATGACTTCGATGTCGGCGCGAGGGTCCGATGTGCCGAAAGATTCGACACCAAACTGGTGGAACTGCCGGAGTCGCCCCGCCTGCGGCCGCTCATGGCGAAACATCGGCCCAATGTAGAAGTATTTTTGTGGGAGTGGATT
>JBGTMB010000292.1:0-2392 GCA_041743755.1 Nitrospiraceae bacterium
CGAAGGATGCCACCGTGGACTAACGGTTTTCCAGCAAAAAAACAGGCGTCGTTGATAAGGAACTTGGCCGTAAAGTTGTCGACCCCGTCGATGACAATGTCGTAATCACTAATGATTTTCAACGCATTGCCGGCCGTCAGACGCTCTTCGTACATTGCGACCTGGACGTCCGGGTTCAACGCTTGAATCTTCTCTTTGCCAGAGACGACTTTCGGGCGGCCGACGTCCGATGTATGGTGGAGAATCTGTCGTTGAAGATTGGTGAGGTCCACGACATCGCTATCGATGAGGCCGATGGTCCCAATACCGGCTGCGGCCAGATAGAGCGCTGCCGGCGAACCAAGGCCACCTGCACCGACCAGGAGAATCTTGGCCTTGGCAATCTTCTTTTGCCCTTTGCCTCCCACCTCCGGTAGGAGAATGTGGCGGCTGTAGCGGCTTATCTGATCTTCGGTAAATTCCATCTCTTAATTCCGTAAGGCGTAAAACGTGAGGCGTGAGGCGAGTCGTAGTGTAAACCGCCTTGTTCAGTTCTATCGCCTTACCCCTCACGTCAGATATTGAAATACTTTTCGATACTGATGTATCGTTCCCCGGTATCGCACAGGATGGTGACGACGTTCTTGCCTGGTCCCAGTTCCTGGGCCACTTTCTGCGCAGCGAATACGTTGGCTCCGGCAGAAATGCCCACCAAGAGGCCCTCTTTTTTTGAGAGCTGCTTGGCCGTTTGATAGGCTTCGTCATCGGTTACGGTCATGACACGATCGATAATGGTCCGGTTCAAGACTTTCGGAATGAAGCCCGCGCCGATGCCTTGAATCTTATGGGGCCCTGGCTCTCCGCCTGATAAGACCGGTGATCCAGCCGGTTCAACTGCGATGACCTGCACGTTGGGATTCCGCTCTTTGAACAGCTCCCCGCATCCGGTAATGGTACCGCCAGTCCCCACTGCCGCTACAAACGCATCGATCTTTCCGTCGAGCGCCTCAAGAATCTCGATCGCGGTAGTCTTTTTATGCATAGCCGGGTTAGCCGGGTTGGAAAATTGATCCGGCATAAAGTATGAGGGATTCTGAGCAATGATGCTTTCCGCCTCGCGGATCGCACCCTTCATCCCTTCCCAGGCCGGGGTCAAGACGAGCTGCGCGCCAGAGGACGATAAGAGGCTCGCACGCTCCATGCTCATGCTCTCCGGCATCACGAGAATCAGTTTATAGCCACGGACCGCAGCGACTAATGCCAGGCCGATTCCAGTGTTTCCGCTGGTCGGCTCGACAATTGTACCGCCAGGCTTTAATGCGCCCAGTCGTTCCGCCTCGTCGATCATATTGAGGCAGATTCGGTCCTTGACACTTCCACCCGGATTGAAGAACTCGACTTTTCCGTAGATTGTCGCTCCGCCAACAGGGGACAACCGGTTTAGGCGGACGAGGGGAGTTTGTCCGATGAGTTCGGTAATGTCTTTATGCAGGGTGCTCGTCACCGACCACCTCCCATATAAAACAGGAACTCAACCCGGTCGCCGTTGTTCAAACTGGTGGTGGCGAGGTGATTCCGGTCCAAGACAGCGTCGTTGACTTCGACGGCAACCATGTGTGGTTCAATTTTCTTGGCCTGGAGAAGATCGAGGACCGTTCCTCCTGAAATCTCTTCCGTCTTCCCATTGATTGTGACCTGCATTGAAGACTCCTAACATGGCCAAGAAATTAAACAATTTCAACACGCTATCAAAGCGACTTTGCCAATGTCAAGGCAACGAAACCGGATGCCTCTCGGCTTGACTTTGTCCGCAATCCGCCGCCACTATGCCACCATTTGGAAGCGCGATGACATGTGGAAACGCAATTTCATGTTCAGGTCCGCAGAGGCTCTTCCGCTCGAAGAATCTGAAAACGAGCTCTTTCACGATACCGACCCTGCCATGGATAGCACCGGGCTCCAGTTAGAGAAGTTTTTATCGGTTTGGATTCAAGGTGATGGAGAGGATGATATCCCGACAGCCTTCACAAACATGTATGTCCGCACAGCGACATTGGATTTCCAGAAGCGGGTTGGGTTTCTGCAGCCTCTCCAAGGGCGGTCTCACCAGATCAAGCAACTACTCACACCTGCTCAAAAGCAGTTCCTGCAACAGTGGCTTGCTACCTCGGCTCCTCAGGCCTGGGAGACGACGGACGATCACTTCAAGATGTTATTCGAGCTCGAATGACTCCGGCCTACCATCTGCCGTCGATGAATGCAGTCAGGTCTAGCCGGGTCGTGCTGGCGTGGGCTCTCGTCGTCCTGTCGCTTGTGGCGCCATTCGGGGCCGGATGGAGCGCGACGGTAGAGGTCTATTACGGCCCTGACGACGCGCCGCTCGATCGCCTCACCACGCTCTATCGGCACGCCA
>JBGTMB010000293.1:0-20238 GCA_041743755.1 Nitrospiraceae bacterium
TCTTCCTCGCCGACAGGAAATAAGATTCCCGAACTAGGGTAAACCACAGTTAGTGTTGCCCGGCGATGTGATACCATTCGCACTCTTAGCCATTGTTCAGCCGATGACCGTTGTGTCTCGGTTGAGTACAACGTTTCGGAGAGGTATGTACCAACCACGGGTCTTCATCGCCGACGATCACCTCTTGGTGTTGGAAGGGTTTCGGCAGTTACTCGCCGATGACACACGTATTGTCGGCACGGCTCATAGTGGGGCGGAACTTCTCGAGAATGCCCAGAAGTCGTCCCCTGACATTGTGTTGCTGGACATTTCAATGCCTGACGCGAACGGGTTTGATCTCATCCCGTTGCTCAAACAGAAACTGCCCCAAGTAAAAATCATTCTCGTGACGATGCTCAGTGATCCGTTCTATGTCAGCGAAGGGTTTCGAAAGGGTGCGAACGGCTACGTCCTCAAACAATCCGCTTCGACCGAGTTGCTGACCGCTATCCGCACGGTGATGAACAACCGCCGTTATGTGTCTCCCGAGGTTGCGGCAGATGTTCGGGAATCGATCGAGCAACCGTGGAGCCGTCCCGATGGATACCACGTCCAATTGACACCGCGGCAACATGAGGTCTTGCGCATGCTTGCCAATGGTGTCCCAACACATACGATTGCCACAACGATAGGCATCTCCGTGAAAACGGTGGAGTTTCATAAGGCAGGGATCATGAATAAGCTCGGCATCAAGACCATAGCCGAGCTGACGAGGTTTGCGTTGGTACAGGGACTGACCGAGCTCTGACGCTCAATTATCCGACCCTGCCGGGAGGGGTTCGGTGAAGGGGGTCTTAATTAGTTAGGGTGGACGTTTGGTGTCGGAGATACCTGGGGCGGGGCAATGAGCCCGAGGGAGATGGCTTGCTTCGTCAGTTCGGCCGTGGTGCGGACGCCGAGTTCCTTTGAGATTCTGGCCTTGTGAAACTCAATGGTTTTCACCGTTACGTTAATCGCAGACGCAATTTCCTTGTTGGATTTGCCCTCAGCCACCAGCTGCAGGACCTCCCTCTGTCGTAGACTTAACATTACGACTGGAGTGCTTGTCGGGGGCTTCGGCGCCTGAGTGGTCGTTTCCAACGCCTGGTTGACCATACCCTGCGTCACGACCGGGGAAATATACATGCGGCCCTGCAAGACTTCATTCACCGCAAACAACAACTCATCCGCTACCGAGGTTTTTAAGACGTATCCTCCAACTCCGACACGAAATGCTTCGTTCACAAAGTGCTGCTCCGCATGCATTGTCAGGATGATGATCTTGACTTCCGGGCAGGACTTCTTCACATGGCGGCAGGCATCCAGTCCATTCAACAGAGGTAGAGAAATATCAACTACTGCCAGATCAGGGTGAAACTTCTCAACCGCCTCGATAAAGCTGCGTCCATCTGCGGGCGTCGCCACCACACTATATGCCTTCTCCAATATTTTGACGATGCCTTCGGCAACAAGGCGATGATCATCGGCCACGATGACTTTCGGCTTCACGGCAACCAATCCCTTCATGGAATTTATGGTAACTGGACGCACTATCGGTGGCGGTCAGGAACCCGCTCACTTGGTGCTGACCTGTCTAACTATATATGAATATTAATACCCCTGTCAGCACTCAAACATGAGGTACGCAGAACGCTCATGCAGGTCGTCGCTGGGGCTGATTGCTCCGCGCCCTAGGGAATCCCCTAGGGCCGTCGAGGCGAGATGCAAACTATAAGACTATTGCGGGCCTCGAAGGTCTCGTCTGTTTTCTTCCAAAGTAACAGGAAGCGTAGGAAATGCATACACTTATCAAGAAGGAGAGGACGTGCGAGCCGCATCGATTCCACTGGTGTTGGGTTCAGCAGCTCGGGGCACATTGCGCATCTGAACTATGGGAACGTGTCACGCGTTTGGCAGGATCTCTCCGCTCGGCTTCGTCAGATTACGATGTTCCTATTCCTAATCCCACGATTGCAGGTTGCCTGACCATGTGGGGAAAAGACCGGCCTCTCGTCATCCTGCTATCCTTCGTGATCGGCCTCTTCCCGTTGAGTGCACTTGCGGAGGGCGAAAAGACCGCTGAAGCCGGCAAGGAGTTTCACACCACCTTGTTTGGAGAGAAGATCCATGTTCCCTCGCGTGATCGCCGCAGTGTGACCGCGGCAAACTTTGGCCTTCACTGGATTCCCAATGGTCCGAGTGAGATGGAAACGCTTCCGTTCGGCGCCTTGTATGTGTGGCGGAATTGGAACGAAGATAACAGGCAATTCCGAGGCACGTTTTCCGGTGTGGTCAATGATATCGATTATACGATTGGACTCCGCACGTACCCAAACTGGTCGTTGCTCTTTACCCTCGATAACTTTATTTTGCCTCGTGGGCGTTCAGAATATGTGGAGGGGCAACGCATCAGCGAATCTGAGCTCGAATGGAACTACGCGTTTGCAGGGTTTGGAGTCGGATATCGCTTCCCGATGTCCCCCTTCGAGCAAGATAGCGCCATCAATGTGTTTCTGACCTATGAACCTGGATATCGATGGTTCAAGGGCACAAAAGAAACTTCCCCCCAGTACGGCGTGCCTAAAGACACCTATGAAGGTCGGATTCACGGCAAAATTCGTTGGGATGCCTTGGTTCGCAATCTCATGGAGCTGCCTCATCGTGGGTTTTCTGTGGGTGGAGATGTCTTCCACGGACACCGGGCTCAGTGGGATGCGTGGGGAGGCGCGCCGTTCGACACGCCGGATTTCAAGAAGGAGCAAACCTATATTTCTGCGTCCGCCTATGCCGTGTTTGCCGGCGGGCTTCCTGCCATTGAAAGCGACAAGCATCGATTAATCACCAGTATTCATGGCGGAATCGGGAAGGACCTTGATCGCTTCAGCGCGTTCCGCCTTCCCGGCCGGCCGACTGGATTCGAATGGGAAGCCTTATCGCTACCCACCATGCCCGGCGTGCAGTTCAACGAATTGTTCCCTCGACAGTATGCCATTGCGAGTGTCACCTATCGATACGAAGCGCTCTTTTTCCTCTATCCCTATGTGACGGCGACCTATGGCCTCGTCGAGCGGCCTCGGTTCACCACCGAAGGCATTAGAAATACCACGGATTCATTACCGGCTCTCAGCGGCGGCCTCGTGACGGGAGCCCCCTGGAAGTCTCAGATCGAGCTCAACTATAGCTATAACTTCGGTATGTTTCGTGATCCGGGCGGAGCGCCACCAACTAAGGGTGGACATGGAGCGTTTATTTTATGGTCGAAGGAGTTGTGATCTCTTGCGCGTGAATCATGGGGTAGAAGTTCTGAGTTCGCGAGCAGCATTAGCAGGATGCTCAAAAAGTCCGTCCAGCAAGGCCGCAGCGAGCGAAGAGGCGAGGAGGTACCAACCGCACTGTGTGTAGCCGTTCGCCCATATAATGACTCTTGGCGAACGGAAAATACCCTCCAGTTCTTCCGAGCCTCTGAGCGATGCGAGAACGCTGCTGGCGGACGTTTTCAGCATCCTGTTAGTCTCCCGAGTATCCGCTGACGTTCGGCCCCAGAGGAATGCAGAGCAGCCTGCCACTGTTCGGCTGAAGAAAAATCCAGTGCCTGAACCGCGCGAACGTAAGCTTCCGCCGTCACACAGAATCCTGGCGGAACAGGGAATCCTGCTGTGAGAAGATGCGCTAAGCCAAGGGCTTTCCCCCTACAAGAGAAGGCTGCGTGCAGGACGCCAAGGGAAAAAGAAGGGGACGATCCATAAAGATGGATAGTACCTATAGGATGAGGAGGAGGTAAAGGTCGTTGACGTTCGTCCCGGTGGGACCAGTGATGATGAGCTGATGAAGCCGCTTCAAGGCAGAGTAGGTGTTGTGGCGCTGCAATGCGCCTTTGAGATCCACCGAGAGACGTTGCGCTCGCGCCATTGTATTCCCACCGACGATGGCCCCTGCCGCATCTGTCGGACCATCAGTGCCATCGGTGCCGATCGCTACGACCCACACCTTCGCTAAACCAGCAATTTCAAGAGCGGCTGCGGCAACAAATTCCTGCGCCCTCCCGCCCCTTCCTCTTCCAGTGACAGTCACGGTGGTCTCCCCTCCAGCCACCACACAGCAAGGCTTTTGCAGCGGTGTGCCCGCTTGCACAATATTCTTGGCTAGGAGGCCGAACCGCTGCCCCTCGTCTCGCGCCTCCCCGCTTAAAGCCGGCTTATACAGGAGAGTCCGCAGGCCCGCCTCTCTGGCCACACGGGCCACAGCCCTGACAGCCGCGTCGTTGTTCCCGACGATATGATGATGAACTCGTCGAAACAACGAAAAGCCGGGCTTGGGAGTCTCACTCGTAAGTCCCTGACATCCCCGAGTAAGATGCCGGCGTACTCGCTGAGGGACTGCCTGCCAGATGCGATAACGTTTCAGAATCGCGACGGCCTCTAAATAGGTCGTAGGGTCTGGGACTGTTGGCCCTGAGGCGATCGCGCTAAGGTCGTCACCCAACACATCGGACAGAATCAATGTCACGATGGTGGCCTTAGTCATTTCAGCAAGACGCCCGCCCTTGATACGCGAAAGATGCTTCCGAACCGTATTGACTTCTCGAATACTTGCCCCGCATCGTAGGAGTTCCTGGGTAGTCTTCTGTTTGTCAGCCAGGGTAATCCCCGGAACAGGAGCAGGTAGCAAGCTGGATGCGCCGCCTGACAGGAGCACGATCAATAAGTCGCGCCGACTAAGCTCAGTCGCCAGGGCACAAAGCCTGGCCGCCGCGCGCTGGCCAGCTCGGTCAGGAATAGGGTGACCAGCCTCTGCCACGACGATCTGTCGCGTTGGCACGACATGGCCGTGCTTGACCACGACGAATCCTCCTTGCAGGCGAGATCCCAATCGCTGTTCTACGGCCTGGGCCATCGAGGCCGTAGCCTTCCCCGCCCCGAGTACGACCACGCGATCATAACGACGCAAGTCATACCGACGCCGACCGATGACCAGCTCCTCGCCGTTTCTTGAGATGACGCGACCGACCACCTTCCTGGCGTCGACTGCGTCCAGTCCTCGAACGATGAATTTCTTCAGCAGTGGCCGGATAGGAGAGGAAGGAATCTGCATCACACGATACTAGATGAGCCAGGTATTGAGAAGCTACTAGAAGCCCTGAGGAATGTGGGCATTGACAAGTCCCGAACGGACCCGCCAGAGCCAGAAGGCTGTTCAAAAAACCCGTCCAGCAAAGCCGCAGCGAGTGAAGGACCGAGGCGGTACAAACCGCTCTTCGTGTGGGCCGTTCGTCCTTGTAATGGGTCTTGGCGAACGGAAAGACCCCTCAGTGATTCGACTTCCGAGACTCGTTGAGGGTCTGAACGATGCGAGAACGAAGCTGGCGGGCTTTTTCAACAGCCTTCTAAGGAGTCTTGTCCTGCTTGAAGCAACGGCTCGGACAAGTCTGCCGAGGAACTTTCATCTGATAGATCCCACGTGGGAGCACATCTTTCTTGAATTCAGGATTCAGTATCTTGAGCTCCAAGAAGTAGGTCCCAAATTCTTCGGCAATCGAGGTGAGGGCTCGTTGGGAATCTTTCACGTTAACGGTGACTGTTTCAGTTTCTACCGGCATATACAGATCTTTCTTGCTCAACCCCAAGTACTTCTCCGGCTGTGAGTAGATTTCCTTGGCAGCGATGATTCTCGGCACATAGCGCATCGTTTCCCGTGGCCCGTGCATCTTCCAATAGTCTGAAATGTTCTGATCCTTCAAGAGGCGGCGAACTCGCTCTTCACCGGCATTGTATGAGGCCATGGCCATAAACCAATCGTTTTCCTTGAATTCCTTAAGATAGCGCAAATACTTGACCGCGGCTTCCGTCGACATCTCTAGATTGCGGCGCTCGTCGCGCACCGCGTCGCTCTTGAGACGATAGCGTCGTCCCGTGGAGGGAATGAACTGCCACGGCCCCGACGCTTTCGCCTTTGAGTAGGCGGCGGCCACGCACTTGCTCTCCACCAGCAACATATACTTGAGGTCGTCCGGCAACCCGGCATCGGCCAGCTGCTTTTCGGCAGGAGGAAAACAGCGTCCAGTTCGTTTGGCAAGAATGATACTTTCGCCCTGGTCTTCTAAAAATTGATAAAACTCATACTCGATTCGTTCACGGACCTGCCAGTTATCGAGTGGAATTGGTTGGCCGGCAAAGGTCAATTTGTCAGGCAGCTTGAACGAACTGAGGAAGTAGCGCTCTCCTTCTCGCTTGATTTCAGGAAGAATGACGAGACGGTCTTCTGGCTCAGTGGGATCCTCAAGAGGGTCGGGCAAGGTAACCTCTCGCTCTGGTTCGCCATTGGCTCCCGATCGAGGCGTACTCTCTTTCGCCTCGGAATGTTCGGTTTGCGGCTGTGCTCCTGCTGCGACCGGAAGCACAACCATTATCCATAGCCCACTGAGTACTAATGCTCGCCAAACCCATGACGTCATGCCAACCCCATTTCCTACGTACGGTGAACGATCCGAGATCAAGTATGTATGCTAACAGTCTGACGAAGGCCCGGCAAGCATGATCGACTTTCAGATTCGTGCTAGACTGCACAACTATGCGTGCGCTAACCCTTCTGAACGATCGCATCACCCACTGCACTGCCTGTTCACGTCTCGTTACCTATCGGGAGACGATCGCCGCAGAGAAACGGAAGCAGTTTGAGAACTGGACCTATTGGGGGCGCCCGGTCCCTGGATTTGGGGATCCGCATGCGCGTCTCTATGTGCTCGGACTGGCACCGGCAGCCCATGGCGGCAACCGAACCGGACGAGTATTTACAGGGGATCGCAGCGGGGACTGGCTCTTTGACGCCCTACATCGATTTGGCTTCGCCAATCAACCCAACTCTTATCATCGAGATGACGGGCTGAAGTTATTGGATTGTTACATTGGTGCTACAGTCCGTTGTGCACCGCCCGACAACAAACCGGCCCCTGAAGAATTCATGGCCTGCCGCCCCTACCTGCGGGAAGAGATTCGGTCGTTACGGAAGATTCGAGTGGTGGTGACGCTGGGAAAGATTGCGTTCGATCATTACTTGAAAGCCTACCGAGATGAGGGGCAGCCACTTCCCTCACCGCTCCCAAAATTTTCCCATGGAATCGTCCGAGCCCTTCCATCGGGCATTACACTAGTTGGCTCATACCATCCAAGCCAACAAAATACCTTCACCGGACTATTGACCAGGCCGATGTTTCACCACATCTTCGAAGCTGCTCGAAAGCGACTTGCCGAACCGCCAGGCACACGAGACGACCAATAGGATTTACTTCTTAGTCTGAGCTTCCCAATCCGCCAGAAACTTCTTGAGTCCACTGTCCGTCAGTGGATGTTTCACCATCTGCTGAAAAATCGAGAAGGGCATTGTGCAAATGTGCCCACCAGCAAGCGCAGCCTCAACAACGTGCTGAGGATGACGCACACTGGCGACCAGCACTTGGGTCTTATAATCATAGTTGCGGTAGATAGTCAGAATCTGGCGGATCAGTTCCATCCCGTTTGAACTGATGTCATCAAGCCGGCCGATGAAGGGGGAGACGCACCATGCACCAGCTTTTGCGGCGAGAAGCGCCTGGGTTGGAGAAAAGCACAACGTCACGTTTACCTTGATGCCTTCGGCGGCCAGTCTCTTAGTGGCCTTCAATCCCTCTGCAATTAAGGGCACTTTAACGACAATGTTCTTATGAATCTTTGCAAGCCCCTTCCCTTCTTTCACCATGGCATCGGCCTCGAGACTGACGACTTCTGCACTGATCGGCCCATCTACGATGTTACAAATTTCGATGAGCATTTCCTTAAAGCTGCGCCCTTCCTTCGCGACGAGCGACGGGTTAGTAGTCACGCCGTCGAGAAGTCCAAGGCTGGCTGCCTCCTGGATTTCCTTGACGTTGGCGGTATCAAGAAAAAATTTCATGATTGTGTCCTTTCATATCAAGATAAGAAATCCTTGCGATCAATTCATTATCGGTCATTCTATGAAAAACTCAACTTTCTTACAATCGTGTGCTGGCATTTGTCTGTTTGACAGTCCCCAGACAGCCAGTTAGAATTTAACTATGTATCAGAAACTGAGCCGTTACGCTCACCGACAGGACCGAGGAAAGTCGCGATGCAACGCTCAGCTTTGATGCTCTTGTTCAGTCTAGCCCTGACCGGCTGCGGTGGTAGCAATCCCTATCTCGAACAGTCGCTGAAACCGGCTGAGCTTCAAGGCAAGGACAAGGCCTGGTTTGAGAAGAACTGGGGAGCGCCGAGCGGCAAGGCCACAAGATTTTTTGGTGGTGAAACTTGGACCTACTATCGCATCGCAGGTGGCAAATCAGGCGCACCCCTCTTTAACTTCTCTCCTAATGAGTGCCAGATCACGCTCAAATTCGACAAAGAAGAAAAACTTTCCGACTCTAGCTACTCAGGATGCTAGCCCGCGAGTTTTTCTTGAAATTTATGAGCACATGATCGACTACAGAAATAGTAAATCTGCCCTCCAATATCTTCTGTTACTGCCACTCCCCTGGGAATAAATACAAGACAGACAGGATCTTGAACCATTTGATCCTTGCTGGGAGCAAGACGCTCTGGCTGCCCTAGACCTTTGAACCCTTGAAGGGCTCGCCGAAGGATAAAGTACAGGACAACAAGTAGCACGAGAATGAGAACAACTCTATACATAGGGGCTAGGCTTCCTTATGCCACAATCCTATGGGACAGGATCATCGCTGTCAAGGACTCCTATTCTCCTCTAGTTAATCCTCTACCGAATTCTCATCTGCACCAATTGACTCAGATGGCCTAGCCGGAGGTGAGCGGATAGGCTATTTCCTCAGAGGACCCAGTACTTCAGATGGATATGCTTCCATTTTCCAACATGGTACATTACCGACATGACAATTTGTGATAAATGCCGCGGCGCAATGTTACCGGAACGGGCAGTGGATTTGAACGCAGGGCTTGCGATCACAGTGTTTGCCTGCTTGAACTGTGGTCGTCGGAAATCAGCGGACCAAGAACCTCGCCCCATTACCGCAAGACATTAACCCGCACGGCAATCAAACCAAAGCGGTTCACGTACGACGGGCGTACAGCAGCCCTCCATCAGGAAATCATCCCAAAGGCGATTTGGGTGGACTCCATAGGAGAAGGTTACGCTTGGTTATGTCCTCTAATCCCTGAACGACAAACCTCTGCCCTCAAGTCTACAAGCAAGCACAACCTTGACGAAGTCGGCGGTTAGCTGCAAAGGTTGGCATCGCCTACAAGTTTGTTCACGCCCTTGAAACTATCCTGCTAGCCCCCCGTTTCGCTTTCGTTTGAGCGGAAGCTCCGCCAAGGTGGCAGATAGCTGATGGGAACGTTCATGGGTAGTCACTGGATAGGAGCAGAAAACTATCGAAGGCTCAGCACATCGAGCATGTCGTACAAGCCTGGTGGTTGCTGAACCACCCAACGAGCGGCACGCAAAGCACCTCCTGCGAAGGTATCTCGGCTACTCGCCCGGTGCGTCACTTCGATGCGTTCACCCATTCCACCAAAGAGAATCGTATGGTCGCCGACAATGTCGCCGGCACGGATGGTTTGTATTCCAATCTCACCTTTCTTTCGTTCCCCGATAAGACCTTTTCTAGCATAAACGCCGACCTGATCTAACTCGCGGCTCACAGATTTAGCCAAAACCTCCGCAATCTTGAGGGCCGTCCCGCTCGGCGCATCTTTTTTAAGACGATGATGGGCTTCAATCACTTCAATGTCGTAGTCCTCTCCCAGCGTTTTCGCCATCTCACCGATAACCTTGTATATAAGGTTGATACCTACACTCATGTTAGGGGATAGCACACAGGGAACTTGGCACGCCAGCAATTTTACTTCTTCAAGCTGGGGAGCAGAAAATCCCGTCGTGCCGATCACCATGGCCCGTTTGTGCTGTGCCACCGTGCGTAAGTGATGCAGCGTCGCTTCAGGGGCGGAGAAATCGATGACCACTTCACCTCGGTCAAGGAGTGCCCCGAGATCGTCGGTAATCGGAATACCTGTACGGCCGCAGCCCGCTGTCTCTCCGGCATCGCCGCCCACAGCCTGATGGCCCTTCCCTTCGGTCGCACCGGCAAGCGTCAGGACGGAAGACTCTCTAATAAGCGCAACCAGCCGACAGCCCATGCGACCGGCAGCCCCTGCAACAATGACGTTGATCATAGAATGAGTACCAAAGCTCGGCCCTCCAATCTCTATACGAGGCCTGCGTCCTTTAAAGCCTTTGCAAGTTGGTCCTTTGTTTCGATTGCCATGGCACAGAGCGGCAGCCGCAACTCTGGATCGATTTTTCCCATCATACCTAATGCGGTTTTCACCGGAATCGGATTGGTCTCGTAGAAAAGCGCGGTAAAGAGCGGCGACAATGCGAAATGAATCCGCCGCGCCTCTTCAATGTGGCCGCTTAGAAAGGCCTTGACCAATTGAGCCATCTGGAATGGAACGATATTTGACGTGACACTGATGACCCCCTTTCCTCCGACTGCCATCATGGGCAATGTCAGGGCATCATCACCTGCAAGGACTGTCATCCTGTCGCCGCAAGTATTCGCAATCTCAGATGCTTGCTGGACCGATCCGCTGCCCTCTTTGATCCCAACAATGCTCTGTAACCCACAAAGCCTTGCCACAGTGGATGGCAACATGTTCACGCCAGTCCGCCCAGGAATGTTATACAGAATCTGCGGGAGGTCCACAGACTCGGCGATTGTTTTGTAATGCCGATACAATCCCTCTTGTGTCGGCTTGTTATAGTACGGCGTAATGAGCAGCGCCCCATCGGCCCCTGCCTGCTTAGCGTGCTTTGTGAGAGATACGGCTTCTGCCGTGCTATTGGAACCAGCCCCAGCGATCACAGGCACACGCCGATTAACTACCTCGACGGTTAACTCAACCACGCGATGATGTTCCTGGTGTGTGAGGGTGGCGGATTCGCCGGTCGTCCCGCAGGGTACAATCCCGCTCGTCCCGTTGGCGATTTGCCATTCTATCAGGTCGCCGAAAGCGCGCTCGTCGACTTTCCCGTTCCTGAACGGAGTCACAATGGCAATCAATGCACCCGTAAACATGCTCACTCCCTCGCTACAACGCTCACTCCTCAATCGAGGAATGCTGGAATCGTTTCGCCCTTCACCAAATCATCATACGTCTCTCTGGTCTTGATGACGTGGATCTCCCCATCTTTGATCAGAACTTCCGGCACCCGTGGTCTTGAATTGTAATTGGAAGCCATCACAAATCCATAGGCCCCCGCACTCATCACCGCAAGCATGTCACCCGGGTTGACCTCGGGCAGTGACCGGTCCTTCGCCAAAAAATCGCCGGACTCACAGACCGGACCCACAACATCCACCTGATGCTTGGGCCGCTGCAACACCGCCTCGGACAAGGGACGAATCTCGTGATAGGCCCCGTAGAGGCTTGGCCTGATCAGATCGTTCATCGCCGCATCGACGATAATAAACCGCTTCGCTTCGCCGTCCTTCCGATACAGTACTTTCGTGACAAGAATGCCGGCATTGCCGACGATGACGCGGCCCGGCTCCATGATGAGGGTGACATTCAAATCCTTCAGCAACGGCGACACAGCGTCCGCCAAATCTTGTGGTAGCGGCGGCGTTTCATCCGAGTAGGTAATGCCGAGGCCGCCGCCGATATTGACGTACCGAATATTAATCCCCTGATTCTTCAAGTCTCCGACCAGCTTCACCACCTTTTTCACGGCCTCAACGAATGGGGTGACTTCCGTCAACTGTGATCCGATATGCTTATGCACCCCGACGACATCGATGTTGGCGAGCGAGGAAGCCAGTGTGAACTCTTCGAGCGCTCGATCGGCGGCAATCCCGAATTTGCTCTTCTTGAGACCGGTCGAAATGTAGGGGTGCGTTTTCGGATCGATGTCGGGATTGATGCGTAGGGCAACTCTCGCCTTAGTCCCAACGGAAGCCGCCACCTCATTCAGCGCTTGCAACTCAGCCGAAGATTCGACGTTGAACATGAGGACGTCGGCCTTTAAGGCCTCGCGAATCTCTTCCGCACTTTTGCCGACGCCCGCGAAGACGATCTTTGAGGGAGGAACGCCCGCCTTGAGTGCCCGAAAGAGTTCCCCGCCGGACACGATATCCACCCCGCTCCCCTCCTTTGCCATGAGACGGAGGATCGCAATATTGGAATTCGCCTTCATGGCGAAGGCGATCACATGAGGGACGCTCTTAAAGGCCCCATCATAGGCTCGGAAATGACGGACGAGGGTGGCGTGGCTGTAGATATAACATGGCGTGCCGACCTCTTTCGCAATCCGGCTGACCGGTACCTGTTCGCAATAGAGTTCGCCATGTCGATATTCAAAATTATGCATCCCGCACATCTTCATTCAGATGTTCAAGGCCTATGAAGGCTTGCATGATCCCTGCACTGAGATACGCGCCACCACCACGAAAAGTCGAGTCCTGAACCATGCGCCTCGTCAAGGAACGGACGTGAAGCGACCACCCGTCACAAACGTAGTCCCGCTTCCATACCGTTTTGCCAGTTCTCAATTGGTAACGTCTTTCGTTATCGCTCTCGTGGCATCTGCTGCGGAGGGAGACACGCTGCAGTATAGCGTTATCAGGCGATAGAGGTCCAGAAGACCGTGGCCCAAATATTACCGAGTCCCCACTGGTTGTAACGTGGGAAGATCGACATCCTGCCCCTGCAACAATGGATCCGGCTGTGGCTCTATACCATCGGCTGCCTTTGCAGCCTCACGCTGTTTCTCCTGAAGGGCCTCCAGTTTCTTTTGCCGCTCAATGGTCGGAGTCACACCGACACTTTCAGGTGGAATCGGCGCCCCCACAGCCCCACAGGCCGCCAACGTTCCTATCATCATCCCGACCATAAGAGACGTCATATTGGGCCTGCGAATCTTCATGAGAATATTCGCTCGAGCTCTTTGATGCGCTGTTCCACTCTTGTGCGAGCCGTTCCACCTATCTGAGACTTCCGATCGATGGCGGCAGTAATCGTCAACCGATCAAACAGACCCTTCTCAATTCGCTCGGAAAATGTCCGCAGCTCATCGAGCGAGAAGCTCGTGAGTTCACGGTTTTGATCCAATGCAGCCCGCACCAGTCGGCCTGTAATCGCGTGCGCTTCACGAAACGGTATTCCTCTCGTCGCAAGATAGTCCGCTACCTCTGTCGCCAACATCCCTCCACCCTGAACGGCCTGCTTGAGGACGTCACGGTTGACGGTGACTCGGCGCATCAATTCCGTCAAGACTTTCACCGAGGCCGTGACGGTATCGAGCGCATCGAACAGCGCCGGCTTATCTTCCTGAAGATCTCGGTTATAACTCAAGGGAAGAGCCTTGAGCATCGTCAACAGATTGATCAAATGGCCATAGACCCGTCCCGTCTTGCCCCGCACCAGTTCAGGCACATCGGGATTCTTCTTCTGCGGCATCATACTGCTTCCGGTACAAAACGCATCGGGAAGCTCGATGAATCGGAACTCCTGGGACGACCAGAGGATTAATTCTTCACTGAGCCTGGATAGGTGCATCATGGTGATCGACAGCGCCGAGGCCACCTCAATCATGAAGTCCCGATCTGATACCGTATCGAGGCTGTTTTGCGTCACAGAAGGAAAGTCCAATAATCCAGCAGTAAAGCGGCGGTCGACCGGGTAATTCGTCCCTGCAAGCGCGCCGGCGCCTAGCGGCATCACATTCACACGCACCGACGCATCGCGAAATCGCCCCTTATCCCGCTCGATCATTTCCACATAGGCCAACAGATGATGGGCGAACAGCACAGGCTGGGCATGCTGTAGATGCGTATAGCCCGGCATCGCAACCGCGAGATTCGCCTTTCCCTTCGCCACCAAGACCCGCTGAAAATCTTCCAAATCCGCGACGATCCGACTGAGTTCGTCTCGTAAATAGAGCCGAATATCAAGTGAAACCTGATCGTTCCGGCTCCGGCCCGTGTGCAACTTGCCGCCCAGGGGGCCGATCAATTCTGTCAACCGGCGCTCAACCGCCATGTGAATATCTTCATCCTGAGGCGAAAATCGAAACCGCCCCCGATCCAACTCCACCTTGACCGATTCCAGACCCCGCACGATTGTCTTGGTTTCAGAGGCGGTCAGCACGCGGGCCTTCCCTAAGGTCTTGCAATGAGCGATACTGCCCTGAATGTCGTGGGCGTACAGTCGGCGATCGACCGCTACCGAAACCGTGAAGGATTCCACCAATCGGTTCGTTTTCTGTCTGAACCGACCCCCCCAGGCCTTACCGCTTTTCGATGCGGCAGAGCCGCGGCTCGTTGCTCGTGCCATCAAGAAGTGGCCTTCTTTCTTTGGGCTCTGATTTTCAGTCGCAAGGCGTTCAACCGAATGAAGCCCTCGGCGTCTTTCTGGTTATAGACTTCGTCCTCTTCAAACGTAGCAATGTCGAGACGGTAGAGCGAATGCTTCGACTTGCGCCCAGCCAGCGTACAACTCCCCTTATAGAGCTTCACTCGCGCCGTGCCGGTCACGTCTCTCTGCGCCACATCGATCGAAGCCTGGATCATCTCTCGCTCCGGGCTGAACCAATAGCCGTTGTAAATCAGATCGGCAAAGCGTGGGATCAAACTGTCCCTGAAGTGCAACACCTCGCGATCCATCGTCAAAGACTCGATCCCGCGATGCGCCACATGGAGGATCGTTCCACCCGGTGTTTCATAGACCCCGCGAGACTTCATTCCAACGTAGCGATTCTCCACCAGATCGACACGCCCGATCCCATGCGCCCCGCCCAACTTATTGAGGTGCGCCAACAACGTCGCCGGGCTCATTTTCTTGCCGTCGACGGACACCGGATTACCGGCCTCGTAGCCGATCTCGACTTCGAGCGGCTTGTTCGGCGCCCGCTCCGGCGACACCGTCATTTGAAAGATTTCATCCGGCGGTGATTTCCAGGGATCTTCCAAGATGCCGCCTTCATAACTTACATGGAATAAATTCAGATCCATGCTGTAGGGCTTGGCTTTCGTTGCCGTGATGGGAATGCCGTGTCGATCGGCATACTCGATCAATTCACGCCGCGACTTCATCGTCCATTCACGCCAGGGCGCAATAATCTTGAGATTCGGCGCCAGCGCCGTGTAGGTCAGCTCGAACCGCACCTGATCATTCCCTTTACCAGTGGAGCCATGCGACACCGCCTCGGCGCCTTCCTTGAGCGCGATTTCAGCCTGACGCCGCGCAATGAGGGGCCGTGCGATCGAGGTGCCAAGCAGGTAGCAGCCTTCGTACATGGCATTGCCGCGTAACATCGGAAACACATAGTCCTTTACGAAAATCTCGCGCAGGTCCTCGACGTAGACCTTCTTCACGCCAAGCTGTCGTGCCTTTGCCTTAATCGCTTGCAAATCTTCGCCTTGTCCCAGATCGGCACAGAACGCAATGACCTCGCAGCCATACGTTTCCTGTAGCCACTTCAAGATCACCGAGGTATCGAGCCCGCCTGAATAGGCAAGCACCACTTTCTTGATAGCGCGACTCATGGTCTTGTACGACTCCTCTTGCCTAATAAGTTCGTTAAGATGGCCTTCTGCATATGCAACCGATTTTCCGCCTGATCGATGATGACAGACTGTGGGCCATCCAGCACTTCGGCGCTAATCTCTTCCCCTCGATGGGCAGGCAAACAGTGCATCACGATCGCATCTGGTTTGGCGCGATGCACCAGGCGGCTGTTCACTTGGTAGGGAGCTAAGACTTTTAATCGTCGCGCATGTTCCCGCTCGCGCCCCATACTGATCCAGACGTCGGTGTAGATGACATCCGCTTCCTTCGCCGCAATGTGAGGATCGTGTCCGATCTCGATCACCGCACCGGTTTTTGCTGCCTCGACTCTCGCCCTGTCCACGACATGCTGCTCCGGCTGATACCCCACTGGGCAACCGAGAGTAATGATCATCCCCATCTTCGCCGCCGCCTCGATGAGTGAATTCGCCACATTGTTGCCGTCGCCGATATAGGCAATCTTGATCCCCTTCAATCGGCATTTCTTCTCACGAATGGTCAGCAGGTCTGACAGGGCCTGACAGGGATGGCTCAGGTCGGTCAGCCCATTGATCACCGGCATCGTCGCTTCCTTCGCCCATTCCTCCACAATCGCGTGATCATAGGTGCGAATCACGATCGCGTCGAGATAGCGCGACAACACGCGCGCCGTATCCGCGACACTTTCTCCGCGCGAGAGCTGGATGTCGGCCATGGGCAGGACCATCGCATGGCCACCCAATTGGTTCATACCCGCCTCGAACGACACTCTCGTGCGCGTCGATGGTTTTTGAAACAGGAGGCCCAGCGTTTTCCCTGGAAGCAGCGGATGAGGAATCCCGCGCCGCTGCTTGTCTTTCAACAGGGACGCTGACGCCAACAAACGCTCCACCTCTGCCTTGCTGATGGCCGCGACATCCAGAAAATCATTTTTGCCGGCCTTCATTCCTGTCGCTCGTGTAGTCATTCCTATCGTGTCCATTTAGGCTGAATACGCCTTAGGCCGCCCGTGTGCTGAAAATCTGCGCCAGCGTATCGAGCAACCGATCTATTTCCAACTGGGTAATGATCAGAGGCGGCACGAACCGCAGCACATGCTCGCCGGCCCCATTGATCAACAGGCCTCTGGCCAAACATTCGCTCACAACGACTTTCGCATCCATCTCGACTTCCATCCCCTGCAAGAGCCCGAGACCGCGCACCTCTTTCACCACCCGATGTCGCGCGTGACAGTCGGATAAGCCCTTCGCAAAATACTCCCCCATCTGGCGCGCATGAGCGAGCACGTGGCCTTCCAGCAGAGCACGACAGACGGCCAAGCCGGCCGCACAGGCGAGCGGATTGCCGCCGAAGGTCGACGCATGACTGCCGGGCGAGAAGGCTTTCGCAACAGAGTCCGTCGCGAGACAGGCGCCGATGGGCACGCCGCCGCCCAATCCCTTCGCCAATGTCATGATGTCCGGCTGCACGCCGAGCTGCTCATAGGCGAACAGCGTCCCGGTGCGTCCCATCCCGGTTTGTATTTCATCGAACATCAATAGCACATCTTTTTTCGAACACAGATCCCTGACCTGCTTCAGATACTCGCGATCCGCGACGTGGACACCCCCCTCACCCTGAATCGGCTCGAGCAACACCGCCGCCGTCTTGTCGGTGACGGCCTGTTCCAGCTCTTCCAGCTTATTGAAGGCGACGTAGCGAAAACCCGGGAGCAACGGCTCGTAGTCCTTCTGCACCTTGTCCTGACCGGTGGCCGTCAGCGTCGCGAATGTCCGACCATGGAATGAATTCTTCATTGTCACGATCTCGTACCGCCCGGCCCCATACTTGTCATGGGAATACCGGCGAGCCAGCTTGATCGCCGCTTCATTCGCCTCTGCCCCGCTGTTGCAAAAGAACACCTTGTCGGCGAACGAGTGATCGACCAGCATCTGCGCGAGCTTCACTTGCGGCTCGGTGTAATAGAGATTCGAGGTATGGATCAGCTGCGCCGCTTGGCGCTGGATGGCCTGAACCAGATCCGGGTGGTTATGCCCGAGAACGTTGACTGCAATCCCGCCGACAAAATCGAGGTACTCTCGCCCTTCGAGGTCGTACACCCTCGTTCCGCTCCCTCGCACAATCGAAAGCGGTTGACGCGTATAGGTCTGCATCAAATATTGTGCAGCGTCTCGCTTGAGTTCTTCCGTCGACATGACAAGCGTATCCTATTGTAAAAAAAGGGAAGGTAGCATAGGCCCGTCGAGGGAAGCAACTTGAAAGGCGCGGCGGAAGCACCGAGACAACGTCCCACCGCTTCTTTACCCAGGGAACATCTCCAATATGATACTCTCGGACAGATGAAGCCCTGCACGCAGTGTCAACAGCAGAACCAGGACGACTCAAAATTTTGCTACCAGTGCGGGAACCAGCTGACCGCCGAAGCGGAACCGCCGATCGCCGCTCCCAGGATCCAATCCGAAACCCATCCCGATGAACATCACTGGCGCCAATTCATCGGCCCCTACGCCGATCGCTATCTCACACATTTTAGAAAGTTCGGATTGGGGCAAACACCGAAGTTCGCCCTGACATGGAATTGGCCGGCCTTTCTCTATATTTCGTTCCTCTGGTTTCTCTATCGAAAAATGTACACGTATGCGTTGGTCTACGCCGTCGGCCCGATGATCTCAACCTACTTAACCGGCGACATGACCGTGGGCCTCATCTGGAGCATCATGGCCGGAGCCACAGCAAACTATGTGTACTACTGGCACTGCCGTGAACATATCGGCGAAATCAAGAAGAGCACAGGGACCGATCCGGAGAAGCTAGACGAAGCATTGAAGCAATCCGGTGGCATCCAGTCCTATGTGATCTGGATAGGAGTCGCCTTGTATCTATTGTTCGCAATCACCATGTTCAAGATGGTTCAGGACGGACCACCGGACGGTGAACAATCACCCGGAAAACCCGCAAAGCCCTCCGCAACCAGCAGCGTATAACACTGGATGAGTGTGCGCCTGTCTGGCGTCCGCTAGCAGGATGCTGAAAAAGTCTGCCAGCGGCGTTCTCGCGTCGCTCAGAGGCTCGGAAGAACTGGAGGGTATTTTCCGTTCGCCAAGAGTCATTATTATATGGGCGAACGGCTACACACAGTGCGGTTGGTACCTCCTCGCCTCTTCGCTCGCTGCGGCCTTGCTGGACAGCCTTTTTGAGCATCCTGCCGGTAATCCGGCACTATCAACCTACCTATGACCAGTGGGCCTTGCCGCGCAAAAACTGAGTTTTTCAGCAAACTGCTAGTCGACAACGTGCCGGATCGAGCCAATTATCCTCTTCCCGCATTTCACTGTTCTGCATCAACGTGTCACGTCAAGCAACGACACCAGAACCCCGCCAACAAGCCTTCTTTTCATACCAATCCCGCAGGATTGCACGCGAGTGCCGGGTTCCATTTCCAGGGCAACTCCCTCCCAAGTTTTGGTGCTTTCTCAGGGGGAAAGGGGTATTCTTCGGCGGCTCATCGTCTTTCATTGATTCTTTTCCCACATGACTAAGCTCACACTCAGCCAGCTGTCCAACCTCCTGTTCCGCGCGTGCGATGACTTGCGCGGGAACATGGATGCGTCCGAATACAAGGAATACATCTTCGGCATGCTCTTCCTGAAGCGGATAAGCGATCTCTTCGATCAGGAACGTGAGCAACTTGCCAAGGACCTCAAGGCGAGAGGGATGTCGGGAAAGCAGATTACTGCTCAACTTGCCAACCCCGACAAATACACCTTCTTTGTACCCGAGAGAGCGCACTGGTCGAAGATTCGCCATCTCAAGACTAATGTCGGAAGCAGCCTCAATAAAGCGCTCGAAGATCTGGAAGAGGCCAACGTCGATGCGCTTCAGGATGTCCTCAAGCACATCAACTTCAACCGCAAGATCGGTCAGCGCACGCTCGACGACGACACGCTCGCCAATTTCGTGCAGAACTTCGAGAAGATTCCGCTGCGGGATGAGAATTTCGAGTTTCCCGACCTGTTGGGAGCTGCGTACGAATACCTCATAAAATTCTTTGCCGACTCGGCGGGGAAGAAGGCTGGAGAGTTTTACACTCCGGCGGATGTGGTCCGCACACTTGTGGAAATCGTCGATCCCCAACCGCACATGAGCATCTACGATCCTACGTGCGGCTCAGGCGGCATGCTGATTCAGACGCGCGATTATATCCGTGAGTGCGGCGGTAACCCTAAGGATGTGTCGTTCTTTGGTCAGGAGAGTATCGGCACCACCTGGTCCATTTGCAAAATGAACATGCTCCTCCATGGGATTTCCGACGCCGATATTCGCCAAGAAGACACCATTCGACGTCCTCAGCATAAGGCCGAGAGCAACGAACTCAAGCGCTACGATCGCGTCCTCGCCAATCCGCCTTTTAGTCAGAACTACATCAAGAAGGACATCGAATACCCTGGCCGCTTCGCCGTGTGGATGCCCGAGAAGGGCAAGAAGGCCGACCTCATGTTTGTCCAGCACATGCTGGCCGTGCTCAAGGCGGATGGAAAGATGGCCACCATCATGCCGCACGGTGTGCTGTTTCGGGGCGGCGAAGAAAAGGAAGCGCGCAAACATTTCATCGAGCGCGGCTGGCTTGACGCCGTCATCGGTCTGCCGG